>JBDHQQ010000001.1:0-70748 GCA_039807145.1 Pseudoxanthomonas sp.
GGTGTTCCGGTTGTCACGCCAGTGGCACTGCCGGGTAGCTATGTTCGGAAGCGATAACCGCTGAAAGCATCTAAGCGGGAAGCGCGCCTCAAGATGAGATCTCCCGGGGCACAAGCCCCCTAAAGGAACCATCAAGACCAGGTGGTTGATAGGTCAGGTGTGTAAGCGCAGCAATGCGTTGAGCTAACTGATACTAATGATCCGTGCGGCTTGACCATATAACCTCAAGTTGCCTTGGACTCGACGAACGCGTCGATGAGAATCCAGGCACAACTCACTACGTCCCAAGACCCTATGAGAGACAGGCGCCGTGCCATGTTTGGCAACGTGCGACGCTCCAACCGTCTCCCTGGTGAAATTAGCGCTGTGGTCCCACCCGTTCCCATTCCGAACACGGAAGTGAAACGCAGCCGCGCCGATGGTAGTGTGGCCTAAGCCATGCGAGAGTAGGTCATTGCCAGGGTCTTACACCAAGCCCCGCATCTCCGGATGCGGGGCTTTTCTTTGCGCGTGCGGAAGAGCGTCCGCTACGCAGGCGCGCCTTGGAAATGTCAGGGATGCCGGCCGGTATCGTCGCCGCCGAGGATGATCCGCGCGCCGCGCTGGTAGCTCCAGTACGCCCAGGCCCAGTTCAGCAGCACGACGAGGCGGTTGCGGAATCCGATCAGGAAGAACACGTGCGCGGCCAGCCAGAACCACCAGGCCAGCACGCCGGACAATTTCAGTTTGCCGAAGTGCACGACGGCGGCCATGCGCCCGATCGTGGCCAGGTTGCCGAAGTCGCGGTAGCGGAACGCGGGCATCGCCGCCGTTTTCGCCATCCGCGCACGGATCACCCGGGCGACATGTCGGCCCATCTGCTTCGCAGCGGGCGCCACGCCCGGCACCGGTTTGCCGTCGCTCTGCACCGATGCGAGATCGCCGCCAACGAAGATGTCCGGATGGCCCGGCACGCTCAGGTCCGGTTGCACCACGACGCGCCCGGCGCGATCCAGTGGCACGTCGAGTGAACGCGCCAGCGGCGATGCGGCCACGCCCGCGGCCCAGACCACGGTCCGTGCGGGCACGAATTCGTCACCCAGCCGGTAACCGTCGGCACCGATCGCGCCGACCGGCGTGCCGGTGGCGACTTCGACACCGAGCTTGTGCAATTGTCGCCGCGCCTTCTCCGATAGGTCTTCGGGGAACGAGGACAGCACGCGCGGCCCCGCCTCGATCAGGCGCACGCGCGCCTCCGACGGATCGATGTTGCGGAACTCGTTCTTCAGCGTGTGCCGCGCGATCTCGGCCAGCGTGCCGGCCAGTTCGACGCCGGTAGGTCCTCCGCCGACGATGGCGAAGTTGAGCCACGCGGCGCGCGCGGCCGGGTCGGTTTCCGCTTCGGCGCGTTCGAATGCGAGCAGCAGCTTGCGGCGCAGGTCCAGCGCGTCGTCCAGCGTCTTCAGCCCCGGCGCGTGCGGTGCCCAGTCGTCGTGGCCGAAATAGGCGTGCGTGGCGCCGGCGGCCAGCAGCAGCCAGTCGAAGCGCAGCACGCTGCCGTCGTCCAGCGTCACGGTCTTTTCGCCGGGCGAAATGCCGCGCGCTTCACCCAATCGCACTTCGACGTTCCCTTGCCGGCGCAGGATGTGCCGCAGCGGCGCGGCGATGTCCGGTGCCGACAGTCCCGCGGTGGCGACCTGGTACAGCAGCGGCTGGAACAGGTGGTGGTTGCGACGATCGATCAAAGTGATGCGCAAGGGCGTGCGCGCCAGCGCGCGCGTCGCCCACAGGCCGGCGAAACCGCCGCCGATGATCACCAGATGGGGAAGGGGTTCGTGGTCGCTCATGCCGATATCAATAAAGATCCAGAGGATCGACGTCCAGCGACCAGCGCACCTTGCGTGCTTCCGGCAGGTCGTGGAGCGAGGGCACTGTCGCATCGAGCGCGGCATGCAGCGCTCGACGGTTTGGCGAAGACAGCAACAGCTGCATGCGCTGGAAGCCAGCGCGGCGCGGCATCGGCGCGGGCATCGGTCCGTGCAGCGTAAGGCGCGGTTCGACGGGCGCACCACGAACGGCGTCTTCGAGCGCAATTCTGGCTGCCTGCAGGAACGCCTGCGCGGCGTCGACATGCTGCGCCTCGGCGCGCAGCAGGGCCAGGCGCGCGAACGGCGGGAACCCCGCGGCTTCGCGTTGCATCAGCTCGGTTGCCGCGGAGGCGGGATAGCCGCCATGGATCAGCGTTTGCAGCAACGCGTGGTCCGGATGATGGGTCTGCAGGCGGACTTCGCCGGGCTTGTCGGCGCGTCCCGCGCGTCCCGCGACCTGGACCAGCTGCTGCGCGAGTTTTTCGCCGGCGCGGAAATCGGCCGAAAACAGCCCTTCATCGACGCCGACCACCACCACCAGGGTCAGGTGCGGCAGGTCGTGCCCCTTGGCGAGGATCTGCGTGCCGACCAGGATGCCGGGCGCGTCGCCGAGGCTCTCCAGGTGTTTTTCCATCGCGTCCTTGCGCTGGGTGGTGCCGCGGTCGATGCGCAGTACCGGAAAGGCCGCGAACCTTTCCGCCAGCAGTTCCTCCAGCCGTTCGGTGCCGATGCCCTGCGGCTGCAGCGCCAGCCCGCCGCAGTCGGGGCAGGCTTGCGGCGCGGGCTGGCGATGGCCGCAGTGATGGCACTGCAGCCGGCGCCCGCCGGCGTGCACGGTCATCGTCGCGTCGCAGCGTTTGCAGTGCGCGCTCCAGCCGCAGTCGTGGCACAGCAGCGCGGGCGCGTAGCCGCGGCGGTTCTTGAATACCAGCACCTGCCCGCCGGCCCGCAGCGCGGTTTCGATCGCCTGCAAGGTTTCCGGCGACAACCCCGCCTGCAGCGGTCGCTTGCGCACGTCGACCACGCGTACTTCGGGTGGTTTGGCCTCGCCCGCGCGCCGTGAAAGGCGCAGGTGCGCGTAGCGGCCGACCTGGGCGTTGTGCAGCGATTCCAGCGACGGCGTGGCGCTGCCCAGCAGCACCGGCACGCCGAGCGCCCTGCCGCGCACCAGGGCGAAGTCGCGCGCGTGGTAGCGAATGCCGTCCTGTTGCTTGTAGCTGGCGTCGTGTTCCTCGTCGATGACGATCAGGCCGGCGTCGGGCAGCGGCGTGAATACCGCCGAGCGCGTGCCGACGATCACCCGTGCCTCGCCGCGCCACGCGGCGGCCCAGGTCCGCGCGCGCGCGTTGTCGTTCAAGCCCGAATGCAGTGCATGCACCGGCACGCCGAGGCGCGAACGGAAGCGGACCAGGGTTTGCGGGGTCAGGCCGATTTCCGGCACCAGCACCAGCGCCTGTTTGCCGCGCGCCAGGCAGTCGGCGATGGCGCGCAGGTAGACTTCGGTCTTGCCGCTGCCGGTGACGCCTTCCAGCAGGATCGGGACGAAACCGTCGGCCATCGCGATGGCTTCCGTCGCCGCCTGCTGCTCGGCATTCAAGACGGGGCCGGGCTGCGGCACCGGGGCGATCTGCGCGGCGGGCACGGCGATGCGCGCCGCGAATCCGCGCCTGGCCAACGCGCGCGCGGCACCGCGCCAGTCTTCGAGCAGGTCGTCGAGGCTGTCCTCGTCGCGGATGTTTTCGTCCAGCAGTTCGGCCAGCCGGCGTGGCCGGGTGCCGGTGCGCAGCCTGGCAAGGCCGGCCGCGCCTTCAGGCGTCAGCCGCCAGGCCCAGGCGTGGGTATCGGGCAACGGCTCACCGCGGCGCAGCGCGGCGGGCAGGGCGGTGGCGAATACCTCGCCCTGCGGCGCATGGGTGTAGCGCGCAAGCCAGCGCAGCGATTCCGGCAGCTCGCCGTGGAACAGCGGCGCCTCGTCGAGCAGGGCCAGCGCGTGGCGCAACTCGGGTGCGTCTTCGGAGGCCGCGCCGATCCCGACGACCACGCCGCACAGTTCGCGCGGGCCGAATGGCACCCGCACCCGCCGGCCCACGTCGCCCTCGTCGGCCGCATGGCCAAGGGGCGGCAGGTAGTCGAAGCGCCGCGGCAGGGGCACCGGCAGGGCGACATGCAGGACGGGGGAAGAGGCGGGCATCCGCGCCAGTTTACCCAGCGCCGGCAAGCGTTCGCGGCGAGCGCCAGTTGCGCGCGATTGCTGTCCGCAGGGTGACGAATATCACGCAAACCATGGCCACGCCTGGAGATTCCGGCTTATCCACAAAAGTTGTGGATAAGACTGTGCATGTCGCTTGCGCATCGGCCCTCGGGCGCCCGTGTCAGGAGCCTCGGCGCGGATTGGCGAAAAAAACGCCAAACACACTTTCTTTTTTGAAATCAATAACTTGGTTGTGAAATAAAGCGGTAAAAATTGTTCCGGGGGGCGGTTCGCCGGAAAAATGACGCTTTTGCAACGGCTGTGCACAACGCGGAAACTGCTAAGCCCTTGTTGTACATGAGAGTAGGGGCATACCGGTGCAGGGACGCCCGCCGCACGGCTCAGGCATGGACCACGCTGTAGACCACCAGCGCCAGCACGGCGAGGACGACCAGGAACAGGTACACGCTGCCCAGCGCGAAATATTTCAGCAGGGTCTTCGGCCAGCCCTGGCCGTAGACGCGCTTCTGCATCAGCAGCAGGTACGCCGGCATGGAACACCACAGCAACGCACCGAGCCAGCCGGCCCCCGCCGCCGCCCAGGCGGCGCGCGGCGCCAGCCAGTCTGCGGCAATCGACAGCAGGCACAGCATCAGCACGATCAGCAGCAGCCAGGAATGGCTGTACAGGGCCACGACCAGATGTTCCAGGTAGATCCGGCCGGAACGGAGGTAGGCCAGCTTCAGCAGCAGGGCGAACAGCGGCACCAGCACGAATAGCGCCTTCGGCATCGCGCCGAAGAACGCACGTTGGAACAATTCGGGATCTTGCTGGATGCGCGACAGGTTGCGCTTGCCCTGCGCGGCCTCGGCGGTCAGCCAGCGGTTGGCGAAGTCGGGAAGTCCGCCGATCCGGATGGGATGCTTGGCCGCGTCCCAGTCGATCGTTCCCCCTAGGTCCACCTTGCTCGGTGGCGGAACCGGCTTGTCGCTGGCGGCGGCCTCGCGCAGTTCGGCGATGCGCCGGTCGGTGGCGGCATTGATCGCGGCGATGCCGGCGTCGATGCCCTTGCGCCCAGCCGCTGCCGGTCCGGTCATCTCGGCGCGTGCTTCCTGCAGGGGCTTCAGCGCGCGCTCGCGTCGCTGTTCCGCGTCGGCCACGCTCGTCGCGGCGCCGACGTCGTCCATGGTCCGCGCCGGCACGCCGTTGATCTTCACCACGTCGGGATGGTCGTTGGCGGCCAGGGCGAAATGGGCGACGACGACGGCCAGCAGGCTCATCACCACGAACAGGCGCAGCGGCGCGACGTAATCGACGCGGTGGCCGGCGAGGTAGCGGTTGGCGACCAGGCCCGGCGGTACCAGTAGGTCGCGCAAGGTGCGGAACACGCGCCCGTCCAGGTGCCAGAAGGATTCGACCAGTTCCTCCAGCGCGTGCCAGGCATTGCGCAGCGGGTTGTGGGTGGACTGGCCGCAGGCATGGCAATACTGGCCCAGCAGCGGCGTGGCGCAGTTTTCGCAATGGGCGGGGACGTGCGGCGCGGTGTCGGTCATGCGGGCGGCCTCGGTTGGCCGGGCGAAGATACCTTGCGCGCAAGGCATGCGGAAGGCGGAACGGACGGGAAACCGCTAGACTGCGCGCCTTCCCGGCCCGGAGCCAGCGCGACGCCTTCTGCGTGCGCGCCGCAGTCGGGCGTGTCGTTTCCCCATGTCTTCCCCGACCCTTTCCCCGCGCCGCTTCGGCGACGAAGTGCGCGCCACGGCGATGCTCGCGTTGCCGCTGGTGCTGGGCCACGTGTCCACCGGCCTGATCGGCTTCGTCGACAACCTGATCGCCGGCCGTCACGGCACCGCGACATTGGCCTCGGTGACCGTCGGCACGGCACTGCTGTGGCTGCCGATGATGGTGCCGATCGGCACGCTGATCGCGCTGACCGCCTCGGTGTCGCAGCTGCACGGCGCGCGCCGCCACGGCGAAATCGGCCCGCTGTTCCGCCAGGCGCTGTGGCTGTCGCTGGGCATCGGCGTACTGATGTTCGCCTTCCTGAGCCTGGCGCCGCTGCTGCTGCAGCCATTCGGCATCGCCGCGGACATCGTGCCCGGCGCGATCGCCTTCCTGCATGCGATCCGCTGGGGCGTGCCGGCACTGGTGCTGTTCTTCTGCATGCGCTACCTGAGCGAAGGCATGCACTGGACGCTGCCGACCATGCTGCTGGGTTTCGGCGGGCTGGCGCTGCTGGCGCCGCTGGGCTGGACGCTGACCTTCGGCCACTTCGGCGCGCCGGCGATGGGCGCAGCGGGGCTGGGCGTGGCATCGGCGGTGATGATGTGGACGCAGGCGTCGGCGTTCGCGCTGTACCTGTGGAAGGCCAGGCGTTTCGCCCACTTGGGGCTGTTCGCGCGCTTCGAGCCGCCGCGCTGGCCGGAAGTCGTGCAGTTGCTGAAGACCGGCCTGCCGATCGGCGTGACCATCCTGATGGAAGGCAGCCTTTTCATCGTCACCGCGCTGCTGATCGCGCGGCTGGGCGCGGTGCCGGCCGCTGCGCACCAGGTCGCGATCAACGTCGCCCAGCTGTGCTTCATGCTGCCGATGGGCGTGGCCGAGGCGACCACGGTGCGGGTCGGCTTCGCCCTGGGCGCGGACGACGCGCGCGGCATCCGCCGCGCCGCGCACGCGGGCTACGCCATCGTGCTGGCCACCCAGGCGCTGTCGGCGACGGTGCTGCTGTTCGGCCACGACGCGGTGGCCGCGGTGTACACGCGCGACATCGCGGTGGTGTCGCTGGCGGGCACCCTGCTGCTGTTCGCGGCGGCGTTCCAGTTTCCCGACGGCGTGCAGGTACTGTCGGCCGGCGCGCTGCGCGGGCTCAAGGACACGCGCGTGCCGATGTGGCTGGCGATGGCCGCCTACTGGGGCATCGGCATGCCGCTGGGCGTCGGCCTGGGGTTGGGACTGGGCTGGGGGCCGCAGGGCATGTGGGTGGGTCTGATCGCCGGCCTGACCGCGGCGGCGCTGGCGCTGGCGACGCGTTTCGAACGCAGCAGTTCGCGCCTGTTGAAGGTCCGTCCGGCGTGAACCTCCTCCCTTGCGCACGCAGCGCAGGGAAGGGTTGGGGAGGGGTGCTTTTGATCTTGCTTTGCTTCTCAACCCGAAAAGCAACGGCACCCCTCCTCTATTCTCCCCTGCGCTGCGCGCAGGGGAGGGGGCTCGATCCCATGACTTCGGACGCATGAATCCGGCCGCGGAAACCGTTAGGCTGGTCGCAGTTTTCCGGAGCTTTCGATGAACCAGCCTGCCCCCACCGTCCCGCCGGCGCTGCCGGCCCGCCGCAATCCCGTCGTCGCGTTCTTCGTCGGCCTATGGGACGTGATGAACTTCACCCGCCGGCTGATCCTCAACCTCCTGTTCTTCGGCCTGCTGCTGCTGTTCCTCGCCGTGCTGCTGATGAGCATCGGCAGGGGCGGACTGGAACCGCTGCAGTCGCGCACCACGCTGGTCATCGCGCCGGAAGGCCGCATCGTCGAGCAGTTCACCAAGGATGCGGCGATGCGCGCGCTGGCCCGCGCCACCGGCGACAAGGGCGCAGAGGAAGTGCAGTTGCGCGACCTGCTGCGCGCGATCAAGGCGGCGAAGGAAGACAAGAACGTCGAGCGCGTGCTGCTGGAAGTGGACAAGCTGCAGCCCGACGGCTACGCCAGCCTCAACGAGGTCGCCCGCGCGCTGGCCGACCTGCGTTCCTCGGGCAAGCAGGTCGTCGCCTTCAGCGAAGGCATGAGCCAGTGGCAGTACCTGCTGGCCGCGCAGGCCAACGAGATCTATCTCGACCCGATGGGCAGCGTGGTGCTGGAAGGCATGGGCCGCTATCGCCAGTACTACCGCAAGGCGCTGCAGGACAAGCTGGGCGTCGACGTGCACCTGTTCCGCGTGGGCGAATACAAGTCGGCCGCCGAGCCTTACATCCTCGACGCCGCGTCGAAGGAAGCCAAGGAAGCCGACCTGTTCTGGATGGGCGACATCTGGCAGCGCTACCTCGGCGACATCGCCAAACTGCGCAAGTCCACGCCGCAGCAACTCGCGGCCGGCATCGACACGCTGCCCGAAGGCGTTGCCGCGGCGGGCGGCGACCTGGCGCGCTTCGCCCTGCAGCAGAAGCTGGTCGACGGATTGAAGACCCGCGAGGAAGTCGAGGACCTGCTGGCCGAGCGCGGCGTCGCCGACGCCGATTCGGACAATGGTTTCCGCAGCGTCGATTTCGGCGGCTACCTGGCGCGGCTGGACGCGGCCGCCGCGCTGCCGCTGGACAAGCGCCCGCAGGTGGCCATCGTGGTCGCGGCCGGCGAGATCAGCGGCGGCGAGCAGCCGCCGGGCAAGGTCGGCGGCGAGTCCACCGCCGCGCTGCTGCGCGACGCGCGCGACGATGACGACGTGAAGGCCGTGGTGCTGCGCGTTGATTCGCCGGGCGGCGAGGTGTTCGCTTCCGAGCAGATCCGCCGCGAAGTGGTCAAGCTGAAGGAAGCCGGCAAGCCGGTGGTGGTGTCGATGGGCGACCTGGCCGCGTCCGGCGGCTACTGGATCAGCATGAACGCCGACCGTATCTACGCCGATGCGTCGACGGTCAGCGGTTCCATCGGCATCTTCGGCCTGATTCCCAACGTCACCCGCACGCTGGACAAGATCGGCGTGCACACCGACGGCGTCGGCACCACGCGTTTCGCGGGTGCGTTCGACATCAGCCGCCCGCTCGATCCGGGCGTCGGCCAGCTGATCCAGTCGGTGATCGACAAGGGCTACGCCGATTTCACCGGCAAGGTCGCCGCCGCGCGCAAGAAGAGCGTCGAACAGGTCGACGAAGTCGGCCGCGGCCGCGTGTGGAGCGGTGCGCAGGCGAAGGAACGCGGCCTGGTCGACGAACTCGGCGGCCTGGATTCGGCCATCGCCGACGCCGCCGCGCGCGCCAAGCTGGGCCAGCCCGGCAAGTTCCGCGTGCGCTACGTCGAGCAGACGATCTCGCCGCTGCAGCAGCTGTTCGGCGGTTTCGCCCAGAGCCGCGCCGGCGCGGCGTGGCTGAAGGATTCGTCCTTCGCCCGCGCCCTGCTGCTGAAGTCGATGCCGGAAACCGAAGCGCAGCTGCGCTTCGTCGAGAACGCGGTCAAGGACAGGAACGGCCAGCCGGTGAAGGCGCTGGCGTACTGCTTCTGCGGGTTCTGATGCGGAAACAAGTGGGCACGAAAAGCGTGCCCACCCTGCGATCCTGATGCTTCTGGTCGCGAACCCCTCTTCCGTCGGGAGAGGGGTTCCTGTCGTTACTGTGCCTGCGCATCGATCGCCGCGCGCTGCGCATCGGCCGCCTGCTGCACCTGGTCTTCCGTCGCGCGCGCCTTGTCCTGCGGGGCCTGGATCGCATCGCGCAGTTCGGTGTGCTGTTCGGCGGCGGGTGTCGCGACGGCGGCCTGCGGTTCGGGCGGCTGGTCGGTCGGCGGCGGCTGCGGCGTGCAGGCGGCGACGCTGCCGAGCAGGGCGGCGATGGCGGTGTTGCGCAGGGTCAAGTTCATCAACGGGCTCCGGCGGTGGCGTGGCGTTATCCTACGCCGGCAACCGGAGACGAGCGCATGACCGCGAACCGCTGGCGGCTGGACGGACAAATCGCCCTGATCACCGGCGCCAGCGCCGGCATCGGCTTGGCCGTCGCCCGCGAACTGCTGGGGCTGGGCGCCGACGCGATGCTGGTGGCGCGCGACGAAGGCGCGCTGGAGGCCGCGCGCGACGACCTGGCCGATGAATTCCCCGACCGGCGCGTGCTGGGCCTGGCCGCCGACGCGACCGACGACAACGACCGCCGCGCGATCCTCGATTGGGTCGAGGACCACGCCGACGGCTTGCACGTGCTGGTCAACAACGTCGGCGGCAACGTCACCAAGCCCGCGGTGGACTACGGCGAAGACGAGTGGCGCGGCATCTTCGAAACCAACCTGTTCTCCGCGTTCGAATTGTCTCGACTGGCCTATCCGCTGCTGACCCGGCACGCGGCTTCCAGCATCGTCAACGTCGGCAGCGTGTCGGGCGTCGTCGCGGTGCGCAGCGGCGCGCCCTACGGCATGAGCAAGGCCGCGCTGCACCAGCTCACGCGCAATCTGGCCGCGGAATGGGCCGAGGACGGCGTGCGAGTCAATTCGGTGGCGCCGTGGTACATCCGCACGCGCCGTACGTCCGCGCCGCTGTCGGACACCGACTACTACGAGGAAGTGATCGACCGCACGCCGATGCGCCGCATCGGCGAGCCGGAGGAAGTCGCCGCCGCGGTCGCGTTCCTGTGCCTTCCCGCGGCCAGCTACATCACCGGCGAATGCATCGCGGTGGATGGCGGGTTCCTGCGCTACGGGTTCTGAGGCCGGTTCGATCGATACGAATATCGGGCTGTCGTTCCGAGCGTAGCGAGGATATTGCTTTAGTTCGTCATTCCCTCGCAGACGGGAATGACGAACGGTAAGTAGCGATCAATCGGCTATAGGATTTCCATCCATGCGTGCAGCCGTGATCGCCGCAATGCGCGCCTTGCGCAACGCTTCGCCGATCTGCGGGCCGCTCAAGCCCTGCTGTGCCAGATCCTTCGCGTTGACCGCTAACGCGGCGGCGTGCAGGCGCAGCAGTTCGCGACCCTGCGGGTAGTCGGTTTCTGCGCTGCCGCCACGTCCGCGCTTGTCCGCCTCGCAGACCGTCGCCAGCTGCGCGATGCGCTCGGGTTTGCGGAAGGCGTCGCAGCGCGCAAGCAGTTCGTATGCCGTCGCGTCGCGCAGTTCCGGCAGGCGGTGCACGTTGAGGTGTTCGCGGCAAGCCAGTTCGGCCAGTTCGCGGTGCTCGATCGGCACCTTGAGTCGCGCACACAGTGCGCGCAGCGGCGCGAGGCCGGCGGCTTCGTGGCCGATGTGCTTCGGCAGCTCGTCTTTCGGCGTCAGCGCCTTGCCCAGGTCGTGGCACAGCGCGGCGAAGCCGACCAGGTCGTCGCCGGGCGCGAGTTGCGCGGCCATGTCGCTGACCATCTGCTGGTGGATGCCAGTGTCGACTTCCGGGTGGTATTCCGCGCGCTGCGGCACGCCGTACAGCGCATCGATCTCCGGAAGCACCGCGGCCAGCGCCTCGGCGTCGCGCAGCGTGGACAGGAACGCGGATGGCCGCGGCGAGCGCAGCGCCTTGCGCAGTTCCTGCCACACGCGTTCGGGTACCAGTGCGTCGAGTTCGCCGGAGGCGGCGATTTCCCGCATCAGCGCCAGCGTTTCCGGCGCGACCCGGAAGCCCAGCGGTGCGAATCGCGCCATGAAGCGCGCCGCGCGCAGCACCCGCAGCGGGTCTTCCACGAAGGCCGGGCCGACGTGGCGCAGCACGCGTGCGTCGATGTCGCGCATGCCGCCGTGGGGGTCGACGAGATGGCCCTGTTCGTCCTGCGCAATCGCGTTGATGGTGAAATCGCGGCGCTGCAGGTCTTCCTCCAGCGTCACCGATGGGTCGGCATCGACGACGAAGCCGCGATAACCGCGCCCCGACTTGCGTTCGGTGCGCGCCAGCGCGTGTTCTTCGCCGGTCTGCGGATGCAGGAACACCGGGAAGTCGCGACCGACCGGCTTGAAGCCCAGTGCAAGCATTTCGTCCGGCGTGGCGCCGACCACGACCCAGTCGCGGTCGCCCGGCGAAAGTCCGAGCAACCGGTCGCGCACCGCACCGCCGACGAGATAGGTCTGCATGGGGGAATGATGCCTGATCCCTTCTCCCCTCGGGAGAAGGGCAGCTGCTGTCAGCTCTTCGGCATCTGCGCCGTCGGGCAGACGAAGGGCTTGCGCTTCGCGTCCAGGCGGCCGTGCATGCGCTCGGTCAGCGGCAGCGCGGTGCCGTTCAAGCGCCAGTCGTACAGCACGCTGAAGGCCAGCACGCGGGCAACGTATTCGCGGGTTTCCTTGTAGCTGATCGTCTCGATCCAGTAGTCCGCGGGGAATTCCGGCCGCTGCGCCTGCCAGCGCGCGGTCGGCGTGGGGCCGGCGTTGTAGGCGGCGATGGTCACGTACGGCAGGCCGTACTTGTCCAGCAGTTCGCGCAGGTAGGCGCTGCCCAATGCGATGTTGGTATCGGAGTCGTACAGGCTGGTCGCGCCGGTCCACGGCAGGCCGTTCTTCGCCGCCGTCGCCGCGCCGGTAGCGGGCAGCACCTGCATCAGTCCCAGCGCATTGGCCTGCGAGCGCGCGCGCGGGTTGAACACGCTTTCGGCGCGGATCTCGGCGGCGATCCACGCCGGGTCCAGCGCGTTCTTCGCCGCTTCCCGGCGGATCGTGTCGCCGTGATGCAGCGGGAAGCGCAGCTGGTACAGGCGCTGCTCGTCGGGGTTCTTGCCCAGCGCGAACACCGCGCGGTCGAACCAGCCGTTGTCCTGCGCCACTTCCACGGCGAGGCGGCGCTGGGTGTCGTCGAAACGCTTCAGCGCGTCGTTCCATTCGGCGGTGGCCCAGCCGGAACGGTCGAGCTGCCACAGTTCCATCGCGCGGACGATGGCCGGGTCGCGCGCGATGGCGGCTTTCGCGCCAGCGTCGTCGTTGGGAATCCATGCGCACAGCGCGTACGGCTGTTGCAGGCGGTCGGCGGCGAGGAAGCCATGGAAGGTCGCCGATTTCGCGGCCAGCGCGAACAGTCGCTGCGCCTCCGTCCTGTCGCCGGTTTCCTCGGCCAGTCGCGCCTCGAAATAACGCCAGCGCGAATCCTCGCGCTGCGTCGGCGGCATCCTGCGCAGTGCCGCCAGCGCGTTGCGCCAGTCGCCGCGCGCCATCGCTTCGCGCACCTGCCATTCGTGCAGCCGCTCGTCGTAGGCGGCGTCCGGCACCGCGGCGAGACGGCGCGCGGAATCGGGCTCGTAGCTGGCGACGGTCCACAGCGCGATTTCGTACAACACCCGGTTGCGCTGTTCTTCGCTCAGGCCCAGCGCGGCGGCGACTTGCGGCAGGCGCAGCTCGGCCACGCTTGCGTCGCGTTTGGCCAGGCGCGCCAGGCCGTAGGTCGCCATCTGCCGGCTGCGTTCGGTCTTCGGCCAGTCCGGTACGCCGGGACGCGCGGCGTCGATGAAAGCGGCGTAGTTGGCGGCCAATGTCGCCTCGGCCGCGGGCAGGCCGCGCGCGGCGGCTCGCATCACGCCGGTCTGGCCTTCGGCGGCCGCGGCGTCGATGCGTTGCCAGCGCAGCTCCGGCATCAACAGGCCGCGCGCGTCCAGCTGCGCGAATACCGGGTCGCAGGCATCCGGCATCGACTTCGCCGCGCTGCGCCACAGCGCCTGCGCGTCTTCGTTCCACTGTGCGTCGAGCCTGCCGGCCGCCGCGCGCGCGCTCAGTTCGGCGCAGCGCAGCGCAATGCTTTCGCGCGGCTTCCATGCATCGAGGAAGGCCGGCCAGTCCTTGCGCTTGGCCAGTTCGCCCAGCCAGCCGCTGCGGAAGGTTTCGGCAACGGGCTGGCCGGCGTAGCGCTGCAGGAACGCCTGCGCCTGCGCGTCGGAAACGCCGGCCCAGTCGCGGGCCAGGGCCGCGTATTCGACCCAGCCGTACAGCGGGTGCGAGGCGATGCCGGGGAACTGCGTGGCGTCGAAACCGCCGCGCTCGGCCGCTTCCAGCGCCGCGCGGACCGTCGGGCGCTGCGCGTCGAGGTTTTGCGCCTTGGCGGGCAGAGCCGTGCACGCGAACAGCACGGCGATGAGGGAATGGCGGGCGAACATGTGCGGGAATATACGGGACGCAGGATGAACAGGTTCGTTCGCAATACTCTCGGTTATATGGTTGCGCGAAATCCTTCTCGTCATCCCCGCGAAGGCGAGGATCGCTCTTGCTTCTCTGCTCCCGCTTTGTAGAGCTGAATTCATTCAGCTGCTTCTGCTCCAGACGAAGAGTGACCGTAAATCCTCCTCTCCCCTCGTGGGAGAGGATGCCCCGAAGGGGCAGGAGAGGGGGCGCGAGTGTAGTGAGCGTGCTTTTGCGTTTCGGGCGAGGCGAAAAACCGGCCCCTCTCCCTCGCGCGTTTCACGCGCGTTTCCCTCTCCCGCAAGGAGAGAGGGAGGTTTTTTTGCTCGTCATCCCTGCCTTCACGGGGATGACGAGCAAACAAAAAGCCGCGAGGTTCCGTATCCTGCGTGGACGGTGCGCGATTTATTCGGTATTGCTTTCGCAAAGGAGCGGACTTGGACTTTCTCGGCGGCATGTGGATGTACCCGCTGCTCGGCGCCATCGCCGGCATCCTGGCCGGTCTGCTCGGTGTCGGTGGCGGCCTGGTGCTGGTCGGCGCGCTGGCGTGGCTGCTGCCGCTGCAGGGCGTGCCGAAGGAAGCGGCGATGCACGCGGCGCTGGCCAGTTCGCTGGCCAGCATCGTGCTGACCGCCGCATCGTCGGCGCGTTCGCACAGCAGGCGCGGCAGCGTGCTGTGGCCGACGGTGAAGTGGATGGTGCCTGGCCTGCTGATCGGTGGTTGGCTGGGCAGCGGCTTCGCGGTGAAGCTGGACGATGCCGTGCTGCGCTGGATCGTCGCCGGCTATTGCACGCTGGCCGCGATGCAGCTGTTGTTCGGCAGGAACGGCAAGCCCGCCGACGGCGGGAACGCGCCCGCGCCGACCGGCTGGCCGATGGGCGCGGCCGGCGTCGGCATCGGCGCGCTGTCTTCGGTGGTCGGCATCGGCGGCGGGAGCATGACCGTGCCGCTGTTGGTCTGGCGTGGCGTCGCGCCGGTGCGCGCGGTCGGCACGTCCAGCGCCTGCGGCGTGGCCATCGGCTTCGCCAGCGCATTGGGTTACGCCCTGCACGCGCCCGCCGGCGCGTTGCCCGAGCATGCCGTTGGCTACGTGTACCTGCCCGCGGCGATCGGCGTCGCCGTGGCTTCGGTGCTGGCCGCGCCCTACGGCACGCGGCTGGCGCACTGGATCAGCGGCACTGCGTTGAAGCGCATCTTCGCCGCGTTCCTGCTGGCCGTGGCGGCGAGCATCGTGCTGGGCGGGTAAGCGCGGATGCGGCCATAGCCGCGATGCCGTTTGTCGTAGAGCGGGGCTTGCCCCGCCGCTTTTTTTCGATCCGTCGCACTTGCATGGAAGAGCAGCGGGGCAAGCCCCGCTCTACGGAAGCGCGAGTTCGGGGGCATCGCCGCCATGGCGTTTCGCTCAGGCGTCGCCTTCGGTTCGCACGTGCGGCGCGAGGAAGGTCATGAAATCGGCCTTGCCCAGCGGCGCACCGAGCTTGCGCAGGATGGCGTAGGTAGTAGTGATGTGGAAATACAGGTTCGGCATCAGGTAGTCGCTGACGTACCGGCGCGCCGGCAGCACGCAGTAGCGGCCCGGGCCGAGGCCGATGCGCTTTTCCTCGTCCAGCTTGGCGTCGCCGGCGTCGATGGCGGCGACGAGTTCCTTCGTCCGGTGTATATGCGCGCGCGCCATTTCCACCGTGTCCACTTCCTTCGCCAGGTTCTCGACCGGCTGGCCGGCGCACCACTGCGCGAAGCCGCGCGGTTGGTTGCAGGCGAAGGCGATCTGCGTGCCGAGCGGAAACATGTCGGGCGCAAGGCGTTCCTGCAGTGCCGCTTCGAGGTCGAGATGTTCCGCGCCGACGTCGAGGATGTGGTCCAGCACGTCGAGGCGGGACAGGAAGATGCGCTTGATCTCGGAGATTTCGGAGTTGGTCATGTGGGAATCCTTGAGCGTCGGGTTTGTACGGTGGTTGCCTCAGTCGCGCAGCGCCTGCGCCGGCACTTCGATTTCCAGCGCCAACGCCAGGTGGTCGGAATTGGCGGCGGGCAGCGCGTGCGGCTGGGTGGGCTGCAGGGGATCGCTGGCGAGGATGTGGTCGATGGCGCGCTGCGGGCGCCAGCTGGGAAAGGTCGGCACGCATTCGCGCGGCGGGCGCAGGTGGGTGCGTTCGTACAGGCGTTCCATTTCGGGACGCTCGGCCACGCAGTTGAAGTCGCCCATCAGTACCGCGTGGCGATGGTCGCCGAGCAGTTCGGTGATGAAGTCGATCTGCGCGCGCCGCGACGTCGCGCCCAGCGACAGGTGCGCGATCGCGATCACCAGCCCGTCGTCGCCGTCGCCGTAGCGCGCCAGCAGCACGCCGCGTCCGGGGATGCGGCCGGGCAGGGTGTGGTCGGTGATTTCGAGCGGCTCCAGCCGGCTGAGCAGGCCGTTGGCGCTGCCGGCGACGCGGGCGACGCTGCGGTTGGGCTGGTGGCTCCAGAAATCGAAGCCGCCGTGCTCGGCCAGGTAGTGGGTCTGGTTGGTGAAGCCCGAGCGCAGGCTGCCGGGATCGGCTTCCTGCAGGCCGACGATGTCGTGGTCGCGGGCCAGCTGGGCGATCGCGTCCAGGCTGCTGCGCTTGCGTCCCATCGGCAGCGCGTGCGACCAGCTGCGGGTCACGTAGTCGCTGTAGCGGCGGGTGCTGGAGCCGGCCTGGATGTTGGCGCTGAGCAGGCGCAGGCGGCGTGGAGCGGCGGCCATGCGGCGACGGTTTACTTGCGGCCGGCGGCGGCGCGACGCTTCGTCCGCTCCTGCGCGACCAGCCAGTCGGCGATGCGCAGGATGTCGTCGAAGGTGCGCCCGCCGGTGACCTTGTAGCGCCCGGCGATGATCAGCGTCGGCGTGGCGTCGGTTCCGGTCTTGACCAGGAAATCGCCGGCGCGGCGGACCTGCGCATCGACTTCGGCGCCACGGACGGTCGTGGAGAAGACTTCGGGCTTGATGCCATAGCCGGCGTAGAACGTCGCCAGCTCGTCCACCGACACGTTCTGGATCGGCAGCGAGTGGTCGACGTGCAGCGCGTCGAACATCGCCTGGTGGCTGCGCTCGCGCACGCCGAGGCGTTCGGCGGCGTAGTAGGCGCGCGCGTACGGCAGCCAGTAGCCGCCGAACGGCGCCGGGATCCGGGTCAGCTTGACGTCGGCCGGCTGGCGGCGCGCCCACGCGGCGAGCACCGGTTCGAAATGCGCGCAGTGCGGGCAGGTGTAGCCGAACACCTCGGCCACCTCGATCTTGCCCGCGACGGGCGCGAAGGGCTGGCCGCCGGCAATCTCGACATAGTCCACGCCAGCCACCGGCGCGGTCGTCGCCGCCAGCGCCGGCCCGGCCAGCGCCAGCAGTGCGAACGCGAACCAGGCGTGCAGGCGCATCAGCGGGCGCCCCCCGCGCTGCCGGTGGCGGCGCGTTCCTGCGCGACCAGGCCGTCGGCGATGCGCAGCATGTCTTCCCAGTTGCGGCCCTTGACCAGGTACTTGCCGTTGACGATCAGCGACGGCGTGCTGCCGATCTGGCTGCGGGTCATGAACTGCTTGGCCCGGTTGAGCTTGCCGGCCATGGCGAAGCTGTTCATGGTGTTCTTGAACGTCGCCGCATCGGCGCCGTAGGGAGCGAAGAACGCGGCGATCTTGTCTTCGTCGATCTGGTCGCCTTCGCCCGGCAGCGTGCGCTGCAGGTGGATGGCCTGGTACACCGCGTCGTGGCTCTTGCGCGCCACGCCCAGCGCCTCGGCGGCGTAGTAGACCTTGGCGTAGGTGGTGAAGTCGGCGCGGAACGTCGCCGGCACCAGGGTCACGCGCACGTCGGCCGGTTGCCGGGCTTCCCACTTCTCGAACGAAGCCTTGAACGAGTAGCAGGCCGGGCAGATGTAGTTGAAGAACTCGACCACTTCGATCTTGCCGGCCAGCGGTTCGAACGGCTGGCCGCCGGGGATCTCGACGTAGTCCACGCCGGGCACCAGCGCCGGGCCGGTGTACGGGGTCGGCGGTGGGCGCGGCGCTTCCGGCGCGTCTTCGACGGCGGGTGTGGGCGTTGCCGCCGCGGTTTCGGCCGGCGCGCTCTCGACCGGTACGGTCCCGGCGGGCTCCGCGGCAGGCGCGGGTTCCGCAACGGGCGTGGTTTCCGGTTGTTTCGGCGCGCATGCGGCGACGGCCAGCGTGGCAAGCAGGGCGAGGGCAAGGCGGAGTTTCATGCGGCGGATTCCCGAGCGTGCGTTGAAAACGAAAGCGCCGGCCATGATCGGGCCGGCGCGATGAACCGGGGCTGGCCCCGCCGCCGCCCGGGACGGCGCGGACGGCGCGGCCGCGCTTACGACTGCTGCTGCGCCTTGGCCTTGGCCGCGGCTTCGTCGTCGGCGCGGTTGTGCAGGCCCTGCAGGTAGCTGGCCAGCGCCTGGATGTCCTGGTCGGTCAGGCCGTGGGCGACCTGCGCCATGATGTTGAAGTGCGCCGGATCCTTTTCGGTGGTGGTGCCGGTGCGGTAGGCCTGCAGGCGCGCGACCAGGTAATCCTGGTGCTGGCCGCCGACGTGCGGATAGGCCGGGCCCGGGTTGCCGGCGCCGGTCGGGCCGTGGCAGGCCATGCACGCGGGGATGCCGCGGCCGGCGTCGCCGGCCCGGTACAGCTGCTGGCCCACTTCGTAGAACTTCAGGCCCTTGAACGGACCGTCGGCGATCTCGGTGTCGTCGGCCAGGCCGGCGCCGCCCTTCTGGGTGGCGAAGTAGGCGCCGATGTCGCGCATGTCCTGCGCGTTGAGATCCTGCACGAACGGCAGCATCGCCACCGCCGCGCCGCCGCGCTCACCGCTGGCGATCAGCGCCATCTGCTGGGCGATGTAGCGCTCGCTCTGCCCGGCGATGCGCGGATAGACCGGCACGGCCGAATTGCCGTCCGCACCGTGGCAGGCCGCGCAGGTCGAGGCCTTGGTCTGTCCGGCCTTGGCGTCGCCCCAGTGGGTCTTGCTCAGGTCGATTTCCAGCGGCGCGGTCTGTACCGGCGCGTTGTCCGGCAGCGGCTGCACAGCGGTTTCCTGGGCGAAGGCCACCGCCCCCACCGCCGCAACGGCCAGTCCGGCCAGTCCCCAAACGCGAGCGTGGCGCATGCTAAAAGCTCCAAAACCGAGGGAATGGTCCCTTTGAAAGATGCGGTCCGCCGAAACGGCCGCGGAACCCGTGGATTATCGGCGCGGGGGGGCGGGGCGGTCAATTCGCCGGGTATCCTAGCCGCCATGGCCCATCCCGCCCCCAACCCGCTCAACGCGGCGCGCTACCTGCTGTCAGCGCATACCGCCCGCCAGCTGCCGCCCGACGACGGGGTCGAAGTGGCATTCGCCGGCCGCTCCAACGCCGGCAAGTCCAGCGCGCTCAACGCCCTGGTCGGCCACAACGCCCTGGCCCGGGTATCCAAGACCCCCGGCCGCACCCAGCAGCTGGTCTATTTCGAGATCAAGCCGCAGAAGCTGCTGGTCGACCTGCCCGGCTACGGCTACGCCAAGGTGCCGCAGGAGCTGATGGCGCACTGGCAGGCCTTCGTCGACGGCTACTTCGTCGGCCGCCAGTCGCTGAAGGGGCTGGTCGTGGTGATGGACATCCGCCACCCGCTGAAGGACTACGACCGGCAGATGCTCGGCTACGCCGTGCGCCGCGGCCTTCCGGCTCACGCGCTGCTGACCAAGGCCGACAAGCTGGGCCGCGGCCAGCAGGCCGACACCCTGCGCAAGGTGAAGAACGAACTGTTCTCCGCGTTCGGCGACAGTGTCGGCGTGCAGGCGTTCTCGGCCGAATCGAAGCAGGGCGTGGAGGAAGCGCGCGCAGTGGTGGCGGGGTGGTTGGGGCTCTCGTAAAGCCGGGAAGACAGGCGACTGAATAGCATCATCGCGTGGGAATCAGTTGGTGACAGGAGCGTCGATAGCATGAAGTTGCATGGATTGGCTCTGATGGCGATTACCTGGCTTGCGCCAGCTGTCGGCGCGTATGCCTCTGGTCAGCAAGAATCCGAGCGGACGCCCGATCTCAAGTGCGAAGTTGGCCCGCTGAACAGGAGCTACGGGGAAACGGATTGGCTGATCTATGCCTGCGACGACTCGAGATCGATCGTCGTCGTGTCCGACAAGGGAAATCCAGCGCTGCCGTTTTTCTTCATCCTTTATGTCAAACCTGATGGGACGATGACGTTGTATGGCGAAGGAGATGGCGACAAGGCGACGACCGCTGCCGCGTTCGAGGATCTGAAAAGGCTGACCCGTGAGGACGTGATGGCGCTGGTGCGCGAAGCGCGGGACGTCAGGTAAGCCGTCTCACCTGGCCGGCGTCGAATCCGGGCGAAACGCCGGTCCCGCAGGTGGCCGCAAAGCCGTGTCCGCGGCGTTGGAAAAGGCGTGGCATGCGGATGCCCGCGTGGCGCTGCGAGGACGGGACGATGGACGGAATCGACGTGAAAGCGGTGCTGGCGGCCGGCGCCTACGGTGCGGGCCTGCTGTTCTTCGCCTACGGCGCCTACGTGCTGGTGAATGCGAAATCCGGCCAGCAGGGCGTCAACGTGCGCTGGTTCCTCGGCATCGGCGCGGTGGTGTTCCTGGCCCTGGTCGGCCTGGACCTCGCCAGGCTGCTGCACGAGAAGGAAAAGATCGCGCCGAAGGTGTTCCTGTCCTTTGCGCCGACTTCGTCCGAGGTCGGCCTGCCCGAACCGCGGGTGACCTACAACGGCGTCCAGCGACCGCCCGGCAGCGCCATCGAAATCAGCGATGCCAGCGCCACCATCAGCGTCTCGGTGGAAAAGATCATCGCGGCGGTCAAGCAGCTGCGCGAAAGCAAGGCCAACCTCGAAACCGCCCTGGGCCAGGCGGTGGCGCAGAACCTCCCCCAGGAGATGGCCTCCCAGGTCGCCAGCGTTGCCGCCGAGCCGGAAAAATGCGACGAGAACCATGTCGCCTGCGGCTGGGTGCAACTGTCGAAAGGCGACCTGGGCGCGGCGCAGGCGACCTTCGAGAAAGCGGTCGCCGCCGGTTCGCCGGCCAGCCCGGCCCAGCGCGCGGCGGCCTTGCAAGGCCTGGGCGAAATCTACGCCGGGCAGGGGCGCGTCGATGAGGCCAGGCAGGCGCTGACCAAGGCCGGCAGCCTGGGCAACGCGAACGCGAGGAAGCGCCTGCTCACGATCGGCGCCGCGTACCAGAACGACGGGCAGTGAGCGGACCGGCGTCGCTTCGTGCCGGCCCGCTCGCCGCGGTCATTCGATCTGCAGGATCGTCGCCGCTTTCGCCGGCAGCGCCAGCGACGCGCCGAGTTCGACGTCCTTGCCGGACAGCACGTCGCGGGCGCGGTCGCCGGGTTTGACGAAATCGGCGAAGCGGTCCAGCGCCAGCGTGGACGCTGCCGGGTTCCGGTTCAGCGCGACCATCACCACATCCTTGCCGTCGTGGCGGAAATACACGTACACGCCGTCGACCGGGGCGAAGTGCTGCAGCTTGCCGGCCTGCACTACCGGCGTGCGCTTGCGCCACTGGAACAGCTTGCGCACGTAGTCCTGCGCGTCGCGTTGCGCGGCTGACAGGCCGCGTCCGCTGAACGCGTCGGCCGCATCGCCGGCCCAGCCGCCGGGCATGTCGGCGCGCAGTTCGCCGTCGTGGCGCTCCTTCGGGCCGCGCAGCAGCACCTCCGAGCCGTAGTAGAACTGCGGGATGCCGCGCGTGGTGGCGATGTAGGCCACCGCGAGTTTCCACAGGCCGATGTCGCCGTCCACGTGCGCGAGCAGGCGCGAGGTGTCGTGGTTCTCGGCGAACACCATCAGGTTGTCCGGGTCCGGATAGGTGAAATCGTTGGCCAGCGCCTCGTACAGCGGCGTCCAGCCGCCGTCCCAGCCTTCGGGTTTCAGCAGCGCGTCGCGCAGGGCGATGTGCACCGGGAAATCCATCATGCTGGTCATGTACGGCACGTGGCCGTCGGGATTGGCCTTGCCGCGCTGCCAGTGCGCGACCACGGCCGGGTTCGCGCTCCATTCCTCGCCGACCATCGCGAAGTCGGGGTACTCGTCCATCACCGCCTTCGCCCATGCGCTGAGGAAGTCGGTGTCGCTGTAGCCGAAGGTGTCCTCGCGGATGCCGCTCAGGCCCGCGTACTCGATCCACCACAGCGTGTTCTGGATCAGGTAGCGCGCGAGGTGCGGATTGCGCTGGTTGAGGTCGGGCATCGATTCGACGAACCAGCCTTCCACGAAGCCCTTGCGGTCGCCCGGCGCGGCGTGCGGGTCCTGGATCGTGGTGCGGCGATGGTTGTTGGGGGTGAACCTGCCGCCGTTGTTGATCCAGTCGGCGCTGGGCAGGTCCTTCATCCACCAGTGTTCCGAGCCGATGTGGTTCAGCACCACGTCCATGATCAGGCCGACACCGCGCGCGCGCGCTTCCTTCGCCAGCGCGCGATAGTCGTCGTTGCTGCCGAAGCGCGGGTCGGTGCGGTACAGGTCGGTGATCGCGTAGCCGTGGTAGGACTGGCCGGGCTGGGCGTTCTCCAGCAATGGCGTGATCCAGAGCTGGGTGAAGCCCAGTCCGGCGATGTAGTCCAGATGACGGCGAATGCCGGCGATGTCGCCGCCGTGGCGACCGAACGGCTGGGCGCGGTTGGCCGGGTCGGGCAGGCCGGGGGCGTTGTCGTTGCCGGGGATGGCGTTGGCGAAGCGGTCCGGCGTGATCAGGTACACCGCATCGCGGTTGTCGAAACCGCGGCGCCGCGCCGAATCCGGCGCGCGCGCATCCAGCCGCCATGCGTGTCTGGCGACGACCTTGCCGCCTTCGGTGAATTCGATGTCGAAACCGCCGGCCTGCGCATCCGGCGCGATCTCGAGGGCGACGAACAGGTAGTTCGGATTCTCCGCCGCCTGCACGTCGACGATGCGCACGCCCGCGCGCTGCAGGCGTGGCACGGTCGCGCCGATGCCGTCGCCGTGCACCATCAATTCGACCCGGTTGTGCTTCATGCCGACCCACCAGTTGGCGGGTTCCAGATGGTCGATGGTGGCCGCGTGCAGGGGCGGCACGGCCGCCAGGAGGAACAGGCAAAGCATCGTCGCCAGGCGCATAGCGGGTCCCCGGTATCGTGGAATCGATCCTATCGAGGCTACAAGCGCGCCCGTGGATCGACAACGCGCCGCCCCATGAATTCGTATGCGCGGCGTTGCAGCATCGGATGCGTCGAAGATGCCGTCGGCCGGATTCAGACCCGCACGTCGAACAGCAATCCGATGAGATGCGCCGCCGCCATCGCCAGCGCGCCCCAGAAGCCCACGCGCAACGCGCCCCGTGCGATGGGCGCGTTGCCGGTCTTTGCGGCGAGCGCGCCCGAACCCAGCAGTCCGAGCAGGCTGACGATCACCGTGATGCTGCCGACATGCGTGGCCGGAGCCAGCCATGCGGCCAGGATGGGCCACAGCGCGCCCACGGTGAATGCCGCCGCGGAAGCCATGGCCGCCTGCAGCGGGCGGGCGCGCAACGTTTCGGTGATGCCCAGTTCCTCGCGCGCGTGCGCTGCGAGCGCATCGTGCGCGGTGAGCTGACGGGCGACTTCGCGGGCGAGTTCGGGCTGCAGGCCGCGCTTGTGGAAGATTCCCGCGAGTTCGTTCAATTCCGCGTCGGGGTCTTCGGCCAGTTCGTGCTTTTCCTGCGACAGGCTGGCCTTCTCCATGTCGGCTTGCGACTTCACCGATACGTATTCGCCCGCTGCCATCGACATCGCGCCGGCGACCAGCCCGGCGAAGCCGGTGGCGAGCAGCGCGCCTTGGCCGGCGCCGCTGGCCGCGACGCCCACGATCAGGCCCGCGGTCGAGATGATGCCGTCGTTGGCGCCGAGCACGGCCGCGCGCAACCAGCCGACGTTATGGAAATCGTGATGCTCCCGGTGGCGTGGCATGCGATCCCGTGTCGAGGGCGGAGACGGCTACAGCGTAACCATCGCGGCCACTCGCAGTCGAGCACCACGAACAGTCGCGGCGGTGGAATACAGAAGCCGCAGCCCGGCAACAATAGGGCATGGGGCGACGGGCTATAGTGCGAGGCCCGCGATGTGCGCCGCAGGTCCGCATCGTCCACCGCAAGCGAGCCGCAGCCTTGTCCAGCCCCAGCCACGTCTCCGACACGCCGATAGCCGACCGCGCGCAGCTCGTCGATTACATCGTTTCGGGCGAGAAGCCGCGCGCCGACTGGCGCATCGGCACCGAACACGAGAAGTTCGGCTTCCGGTTCGACGACCTGCGGCCGCCCGCGTTCGACGGCGAGCGCGGCATCGAGGCGCTGCTGAAGGGCCTGACCCGCTTCGGCTGGGAGACCGTCGAAGAGAACGGGCGCGTCATCGCGCTGCTGAAGGACGGCGCCTCGGTCACGCTGGAACCGGCCGGGCAACTGGAACTGTCCGGCGCTGCGCTGGAAAGCATCCACCAGACCTGCGTCGAGGTCGGCACCCACCTGAAGGAAGTGAAGCAGGTCGCCGACGAACTGCGGTTGGGCTTCCTCGGCATGGGCTTCCAGCCGAAATGGCGGCGCGAGGACATGCCGTGGATGCCGAAGGGCCGCTACCGGATCATGCGCGATTACATGCCGAAGGTCGGCTCGCTGGGCCTGGACATGATGACCCGCACCTGCACGGTGCAGGTCAACCTGGATTTCGCGAACGAAGCGGACATGGCCAGGAAGTTCCGCGTGTCGCTGGCGCTGCAGCCCGTCGCCACCGCGCTGTTCGCCGATTCGCCGTTCACCGAAGGCAAGCCCAACGGCTACCAGAGCTACCGCTCGCACATCTGGACCGACACCGACCCGGACCGCACCGGCATGCTCGACTTCGTGTTCGAGGACGGCTTCGGTTACGAGCGTTACGTCGATTACCTGCTCGACGTGCCGATGTACTTTTCCTACCGCGACGGCGTGTACCACGATGCCAGCGGCAAGTCGTTCCGCAAGTTCCTCAGGGGCGAACTCGACGTGCTGCCCGGTGCGCTGCCGACCCTGCGCGACTGGTCCGACCACATGACCACGGCGTTCCCGGAAGTGCGGATGAAGAAATACCTGGAGATGCGCGGCGCCGACAGCGGCCCGTGGAATCGCATCTGCGCGCTGCCGGCGTTCTGGGTGGGCCTGCTGTACGACGATGCGGCGCTCGACGCGGCCTGGGACCTGGTCAGGGACTTCACCCTGGAAGAACGGCACGCGCTGCGCGACGGCGTGCCGAAGCACGCGCTGAAGCTGCCGTTCCGCGGCGCGACGGTGCGCGAGCTGGCGGCCGAGGCGCTGAAGATTTCCATCGCCGGCCTCAAGCGCCGGGCGATGCTCAACGAGAAGGGCGCGGACGAAAGCGGCTTCCTCGAAACCCTGGTCGAGATCGTCGAGGCCGACGAAACCCCGGCCGAGCGCAAGCTGAAGTTGTTCCATGGCGAATGGAACGGCGATATCGACCGCGTGTTCCGCGAGTTCGCCTATTGATCGCGGTGAGTGGAAGGCAAGCGGGTAGCAAAGGCAGCGGGGCAAGCCCCGCTCTACAGGGAAAGTTCTTCGTAGAGCGGGGCTTGCCCCGCTGCTTTCTTCAAGGTAATTCCTAAGCAACCCGGACCAAATCTGAGAGGAGTTGGTCATGAAGCGTTGCCCTGGCTGTAGCGGTTGCAGGCACTACGAACTGGCGGATGGACGGCTGAAGTGCCGGGCATGTGGCAAGCGGTTCACGTGGACATCGGTGTGGGATTCAGTGCGTCTGTCGAGCGCCAGCAAGCAGCGTCTGCTGGAACTGTTCGTATTGGGTGTACCGTCCTACCGCCAGCGTTTCCGCAGCGATACCACGGCCGCGACGCGTGAGCGGTTCTACCGGCTCGTGCGCGCGTGCTGCGCGATGGTAGAGCAGCTTCGGGAGCCGTTCGAGGGCGCGCTGGAACTGGACGAAACCACGTTTGGCGGCGCCAGGAAGGGTAAACGCGGCTGGGGAGCTGCCGGCAAGGTGATTGTCTTTGGACTGATCAAGCGCAACGGCCGGGTCAAGGCCATGCCGATCGCGGCGCATGACCGAGCCTCGGTCATGCAGCAGATCGATGCGCACAGCCGCGAGGGCTCGCTGTACTACACCGACGAATGGCAGGCCTACGCCACCTTACGGCTGCGAGGCGAGCATGTGATGATCCGCAAGGAGAAGGGAAGACCGGTTGGGCGCGACCACATCAACGGCATTGAAGGCTTCTGGAGCTACGCCAAGAACTGGCTATATCCCTATCGGGGCATCCTCTCCCAATACTTCCATCTGTACCTGGCTGAAGTTTGCTATCGCTTCAACCACCGCGAACAGGATCTCAAACCCCTGCTTTTCAGGCTTATGAAGGCAACTTCGATCCAGGAACTACGGCCCATTTTGGTCCGGAAAGCTTAGGAATTACCTTGTTCAATAGCGCGCAGCCGCCAGCGGCGCATCGGCCCATTGCCACGCCGCCGCCTGCTTCCGCGAAGTCTCGCGTGCGGCGTCGGCTTGCCCCAGCTTCTGCTGCGCCTGCGCCAGTCCGAACAGCGACCAGCCGTTCTCCGGATAGGCCTTCAGGTCCCGGGAGAAGGCTTCCGCCGCACCCTTGGCGTCGCCGGCTTCCAGCAGCGCGGCGCCGAGATACGGGCGCACCGGCAGCGGCCAATCGGATGGCTCGTTGTAGGCCAGCGCATCCTCGGTCGCCGCCGCTTCGCGCAGCGCGGCCAGGGCCTGCCCGTGCCTGCCCTGCGCGCGCAGCAGTTCGCCGCGCAGCAGCGAATCGGCGACGCGCAGCACGGCATCGGCATTGTTCACGCCCAAGTCGATGCGTGCAGTGGACGGGGCGATCGCGATCGCATGCAGTGCGTCGGCATCGCGCGCGGCGTATTCCAGCCGGCCGTCTCGCGCATGGGCCATGCCGCGGGCGAAATGGCGGATCGCAGCGGGGAACGGCAGTTCGGATGCGGGTACGGGCTCGGCAAGGATCGCGTCCCAGTCGCCGAAGCGCACCCGGGTCAGCAATGGCGCGACCGCGAACTGCTGCATGAATTCCAGCGGTGCTTGGCCCATCGCGGCGAGGTCCGCGCGTTTCGCGGTCTGCTCCGCCGCCTGCAGCGCCAGCGTGCGCGATCCGGTCAGGCCGGCGGTCAGCGTGGCGAAGTGCCAGTTGTGCGGCACGTAGCCCAGTGGATAGACCCCGTTGCTGCCGCGGCATACCGCGAGGAAATCCTTGTCCGCGGTGCTGGCGGCGAAGTTGCTGAGGGTGGCGTCGTGATAGCGGCCCAGGCGGATGTAGGTGTGCGCGGGCATGTGCACCAGATGGCCCGAGCCGGGTGCCAGTGCCGCCAGCGCATCGGCGTAGGGTTCCGCGCGCTTCGGATCCGGCGAGGCTTCGGTGGCGTGGATGTAGTAGTGCATCGCGCCGATATGGCGCGGGTTGCGCGCCAGCACGCGTTCCAGTTCGCCGAGGATGCGCGGCGTGTGTTCGGTCTGCTGGCCTTCCGCAGTCCAGTACGCCCATGGAGTGAGGTCCATCAGCGCCTCGGCATACAGCGTGGCCGCATCGTCGTCGCCCGGGAAATCGTGCACGACCCGGTCCATCGCCTGCGCATAGGCCTGGTCGAGCGCGCTGCGATCCTCGGGTGCCGGGTCCGCATAGCGCAGCGCCAGTGCTTCGACCAGCGCGCGGTCGGCCGGCCGTGCGTGCGCCGCCAGCGCGACGGCGCGGCGCGAGAGTTCGAACGCGGGCGCATTGGCCTCGGGCTGCATCGGCAGGTTGATGTTCGGCCCCAGCACCAGCGCCTGGCCCCACAGGCACATCGCGCACTGCGGATCCAGACGCGCCGCTTCGGCGAAGGCGCGCCCGGCCGCTTCGTGGTTGAAGCCGTAGGCCATGCGCAGGCCCTGGTCGAA
The DNA here is from genome assembly GCA_039807145.1 of Pseudoxanthomonas sp. Classification (GTDB taxonomy): domain Bacteria; phylum Pseudomonadota; class Gammaproteobacteria; order Xanthomonadales; family Xanthomonadaceae; genus Pseudoxanthomonas_A. Next base: position 27,708 of record JBDHQQ010000001.1, read on the forward strand.
GTAGCGCTGAGCGTCAGGCACGCGCGAACCGATGTCCCGATGCAGGTCGCCGAAGGTCTCGAACAGAGGCACGGCGGCGCCCACCGCAGGCGCCGGCGCATCGACGCCGGAAGCTTCCTGCAACGGGCCACAGCCCGCCAGCAGGGACATCGCAACGATTGCCGGCGGCAGCAGGCGCAAGGATCGACGGGCCATCGGGATCGCCTTCCGGAAGGAGTCTCCTGGTGACAACGCTCAGGGCGGGCGGCAACCGGACATGTTTGTCTCGACACCGCGTTTCGGCGCCCGTGATTGGGGAGGGTATACTCCCCGGCAGTATCCGATCCTGGCTGCCGACATGCCCCATTCCCCCGCCGACAAGAAGAAGGCACTGACCCGCGTGCGCCGGATGCGCGGCCAGCTGGATGCGCTGGAGCGCGCGCTGGAGGAAGGGGCGGACTGCGCACCGGTGCTGCAGCAGCTCGCCGCCGTGCGCGGGGCCGTCAACGGCCTGATGTCGGAGATCCTCGAAAGCCACCTGCGCGAAGAGTTCGCGCATCCGGCGTCCACGCCGGCGCGGCGCGAGGCCGGCATCGATGCCGCCGTCGCCCTGGTCCGTTCGTACCTCAGGTAAACCCTTTCAAACACGCAGGAGCGCCATCGTGAAATCCCGTGCCGCCGTCGCCTTCGCCGCAGGCGAACCGCTGAAGATCGTCGAGATCGACGTCGCCCCGCCCCGCGAGGGCGAAGTGCTGGTGAAGATCACCCACACCGGCGTCTGCCACACCGATGCGTTCACCCTGTCGGGCGACGATCCGGAAGGCCTGTTCCCCGTCGTGTTGGGCCACGAGGGCGCCGGCATCGTGGTCGAGGTGGGCGAGGGCGTGACCAGCGTTGCGCCTGGCGACCATGTCATTCCGCTCTATACCGCCGAATGCGGCGAGTGCCTGTTCTGCAAGAGCGGCAAGACCAACCTGTGCACCTCGGTGCGCGCGACGCAGGGCAAGGGCGTGATGCCGGACGGCACCTCGCGCTTCTCCTACGAAGGCCAGCCGATCTACCACTACATGGGATGTTCGACCTTCAGCGAGTACACGGTCGTGGCCGAAGTGTCGCTGGCCAAGGTCAATCCCGAGGCGAATCCGGAACACGTGTGCCTGCTCGGTTGTGGCGTCACCACCGGCATCGGCGCCGTGCACAACACCGCCAAGGTGCAGGAAGGCGACACGGTTGCGGTGTTCGGCCTCGGCGGCATCGGCCTGGCGGTGATCCAGGGCGCGCGCCAGGCCAGGGCCGGGCGCATCATCGCCATCGACACCAACCCCGCCAAGTTCGGGATGGCGAGGCAGTTCGGCGCCACCGATTGCGTTAATCCAAAGGACTTCGACAAGCCGATCCAGCAGGTGATCGTGGAGATGACCGGCTGGGGCGTGGACCATTCGTTCGAATGCATCGGCAACGTCAACGTCATGCGCGCGGCGCTGGAATGCGCGCACCGCGGCTGGGGCCAGAGCGTGATCATCGGCGTGGCCGGTGCGGGACAGGAGATTTCCACGCGTCCGTTCCAGCTGGTGACCGGGCGCAAGTGGATGGGCACCGCGTTCGGCGGCGTCAAGGGCCGCACCCAGTTGCCGGGCATGGTCGAGGACGCGATGAAGGGCGAGATCGAACTGGCGCCGTTCGTGACCCACACCATGCCGCTGGACGGGATCAACGAAGCCTTCGACCTGATGCACGAGGGCAAGTCGATCCGTTCCGTAGTGCATTACTGATCAGTGCCCTCCCCCGCTTGCGGGGGAGGGTTGGGGTGGGGGCGACGAGCCGCTACAAAGCTTCCGCTTCTGCGCCGCGCCCCCATCGCTCTTCGGGCACTTCCCCCGCAAGCGGGGGAAGGAAATCTTCTGAGGAATGACAAGAATGGAACGCATCGAACATCGCGCCAGCTTCGGCGGCTGGCAGGACGTGTACCGGCATGGTTCGGAAACGCTCGGCTGCGACATGAACGTCGGCGTGTACTTCCCGCCCCAGGCCGCGAATGGTCCTTGCCCGGTGCTGTACTGGCTTTCCGGCCTGACCTGCACCGAGCAGAACTTCATCACCAAGGCCGGCGCGCAGCGCTACGCCGCCGAGCACGGCATCGTCGTGGTCGCGCCCGACACCAGCCCGCGCGGCGACGATGTGCCCGATGCGGAAGGCTACGACCTCGGCAAGGGCGCGGGGTTCTACGTCAACGCCACGCAGGCGCCCTGGTCGAAGCATTACCGGATGTACGACTACATCGCCGAGGAATTGCCGGCGCTGGTCGAAGGAAATTTCCCGGTTACCGGCGTTCGCGCGATCAGCGGCCATTCGATGGGCGGGCACGGCGCGCTGACCATCGCGCTGCGCAACCCGGGCCGTTACCGCAGCGTGTCGGCGTTCTCGCCAATCGTCGCGCCTTCGCAGGCACCATGGGGCGAAAAGGCCTTCGCCGCCTATCTCGGCGACGACCGCGGGGCGTGGAAGGCGCACGACGCCGTCGAACTGGTGAAGGTGGCGAAGGAAAAGCTGCCGCTGCTGGTTGACCAGGGCGAAGCCGACGAATTCCTCGACACCCAACTGCGACCGCAGCTGCTGCGCGAAGCCTGCGAGGCCGCCGGCCACCCGCTGACGCTGCGGATGCAGCCGGGCTACGACCACAGCTACTATTTCATCTCCAGCTTCATCGGCGAGCATATCGCCCATCATGCTGCGGCGCTGAAGAGCTCGTAGAGCGGAGCTTGCCCCGCTGCCTTTCGATCCATCGCGTGAAAAAAAGCAGCGGGGCAAGCCCCGCTCTACGGAAGCGGAGTGAAATCGGTGCGGGCGAAGCGGTCGTCGTGCAGGGTGGTTGCGCCTTGCAACAGCGCCAGCGGCGCGTCGAACATCGGCCCGTCGAAGACGCACGTATGGAATTCGCCGTTCTCGCCGCAAGGATCGACGTTCGCCGGCAACTCGTCGAGCAGCGAATGGTCGAACGCGCGGCCGGCGAAGCGCGCATCCAGCTGCTGCGCGTCGACGCAACAGATCGTTGCGCGCAGCCCGCCGTCGATCATTTCACGCGCCAGTCGCGCCGTGTCGCGGCCGAACAGCGGCGTGGCCGCTTCCCAGCCGATCCGGACGAGGTTGTCCGCGCGCCAAGCGCGGATGTCCTCGAGGAACAGGTCGCCGAACGCAACTGTACGAAGACCGGGCCAACGCGCCGCGGCATCGGTCAGCGCGGCGCTCATCGCGGCCGAGTAGTCGTCGTTGCCGCAGTTCGCGGGAATCTCCGCTTCAAGCAACGGCAAGCGTGCGGCGCGCGCCTGCGCCTGCAGCACCTCGCGGCGGACGCTTTGCAGGGAGGATCGCCCGTCCTCGCGCGCAATGGTGGTCAGCAGGCCCACGACTTTCACGTCGTCGCGCTGGCGCAGCACGTGCAGCGTCCACGCCGCATCCTTGCCGCCGCTCCAGGCCAGCAGGACGGGAGTGCATCCCGCCATCAGTCGGCCGATGCGTCGCGCCGGGGCCGCGCCTCAGGCAGCCGAGACATCGCGCAGTTCCCAGTGATTGCCCGCCAGCAGGCGCAGGCGGTGCTTGAACACGCTGCCGGGAATCGAGGTGACCGTGATCAGGTCCACGTGCAGGTCGTCGGCTTCGCCGCGCACCGTCGCTTCCGGGTCGACCGCGCCCAGCGACGGATCGACGGCCTCGGGGTCGGGTTGCGCATCGCGCCAGCGCCGGAACAGCGCGTCGCTGCGCAGCGCGTCCTGCAGTTGCGCGGCGAATTCCTCGGCGCCGTGCGCGGTGAAGCTGAAGGCGGCTTCGCCGCCGCGCGCCTGTTGCGGGTTCTTCAGGCTGACGTAGTAACGGACCGGCATCGTCATGGCTCCCTGTTGACCCCCTCAGCGTAGCCCAGCCATGTTAGCTGCGCGTTGTCGCGATCCGGAGGCGTGCGGTAGCGCGGCAGTCGGCGCTGACCCGGCGTGGTAGATTTCGCCAGCCGCCTGCGCGCGCAGGGAAGCGGCGGCGATGCGGGCGGCGGATACGTCGTGGTTTCAACCGAGGAATGCCATGCATCCGTTGCGTTGGACAGGGCGCCGGCTCGCGCGATGGCTTTCCGAACCGCGCGACGGCACCCATGCCGGTACCAGCGGCGCGGGCCGGATGGTCCGGACCCTGCGCAAGGGCGACGTGCTGCTGGTGGAGGGCACCAGCCGTTTCGCCACCGCCATACGCACCGTGACCCAGTCGAACTGGTCGCACTCGGCGCTGTACGTCGGCGACGCGTTGGCCGCCGGCAGCGCCGACCCGACCCCGCAGTTCATCGAGGCCGACATCAACGAAGGCGTGCGCGCGGTGCCGGTCGGAACGTACACCCACCTGCATACGCGCATCTGCCGACCGGTCGGCCTCAGCGATGCCGAGGTCGATGCGCTGATCGGCTATGCGGTCGCGCGCATCGGCGGCCAGTACGACCTGCGCAACGTGTTCGACCTGGCGCGCTACCTGGTGCATCCGCAGCTGCTGCCGGCGAGATACCGGCGGCGGATGCTGGCGTTCGGCAGCGGCGATCCGACCCGCGCGATCTGCTCGTCGCTGATCGCGGCGGCGTTCGCGTCGATCGGCTACCCGGTGCTGCCCGACGTGGAACTGGTGCGCGCCGAGGGCGAAGCCGGCCGGGAGCACGCGCGCGAAATCCTGCACATCCGCGATTCCAGCCTGTACGCGCCGCGCGACTTCGACATGTCGCCGTACTTCCGCATCGTCAAGCCGACCATCGAAAACGGCTTCGACCGGGAGGCGCTGGTCTGGGCGCCGCGGCAACCGGCCACGCCGGAGGCGGACGGCTAGAGGGGGCCAGCCGAGGCGTCACGCCTTGAATTCGTGCGGAGGCGCGGCGAAACCGACGACCACCGCGCCCTTGCCGACGTTGACCATCCCCGTCAGGCCCATCACGCATTCGTAAACCTCGATGCCGTGGTCGCTGCACACTTCGCGCAGTCGCGTGTAGCCAGGCAACGCGCGCAGTTCTTGCAACTCCCCGCCATAGCTCAGGCACACGGTCGGAGCCAGCAAGCCCGCGCGGATGCGGTTGATGGTGAAGTCGAACAGTTTGCCCACGGTCGGTTCGAAGCCCTTGAGCTTGGCCACCGGCTCGGTGGCGCCGTGCCAGCCGCGCAGCACCGGCTTGATGTCCAGCGCCGAACCCAGCGCCGCGCCGATCAGGCCCACGCTGCGGTCGCCCTTGGCCCGTGCCCGCGCGCGCAGGTAGTACAGGTCGCGCGGCACCATGTAGCCATAGCTGTTGGTGGCCAGTTCCTCCAGGCGCGTGCGCATCTGCGCCACGCTCGCGTCCTGCTTGCGCAGGCGCACCGCTTCCACCGCGGTGATGCCTTGCGCGGCGAACAGGGTCTGCGTGTCGATTACGCGCAGCGCGAACGGCGAGGTGTGCCCGGCGGCCTGGCGGATCGGGCGGTAGTCGTTGAGGATGGCGAAGCTTGCCTGCAGCGCGTTGTCGTAGATCGGGCTGCGCGTGCGGGTCACGGTCATGCAGAACACGTGGTCGTAGTCCACCACCAGCCGCTGCAGGAACAGGTCGCGGATCTGCTGCACGCTGAACGGCTGGGTTTCTGCCTCGTGGCCGCGGGTGGCGATGTGCGTGCGCAGGAATTCGAGCGTGGCCGCTTCTTCGCGATGGTCGGCCAGCACGGCATCGCCGATGCGCACGGTGATCGGCAGCAACACGATGTCGTTGTCCTGCAGGAAATCCTGCGGCAGGTCGCAGGTCGAATCGACGACGATTCCGATACGCATTTCATCCCCTCGAAGTGCTCTCCGTCGCGAAACTAGCGCAATGCCGCCGGTGGCGGGCATCGGATTGTCGAAACTGTGAACATTGGCGCGTTGTGCCACAGGCCTGCCGTTCGCATGAGCCGCCTTGCCCGGCATCGGCTGGACCGGCTTCCCGTGGCGGGCCCGGCATGGCGGCGGCGCGGCATGACACAATGACCCCGGAAGTGGAAGGGAAAAGCGATGAAAGAGAAGAACGACATCGTCGAGAACTGGTTGCCGCGCTACACCGGCGTGCCGCTGGACCAGTTCGGCGAACACGTGCTGCTGACCAACTTCGGCGGCTACCTCGAGGTGTTCGCCCGCCAGACCGGCGCGCCCATCGTCGGCCTGGACCGGCCGATGCCCAGTGCCACGCATGACGGCATCACCATGATCAACTTCGGCATGGGCAGCCCGAACGCGGCGACGATGATGGACCTGCTGTCGGCGGTGACGCCCAAGGCGGTGCTGTTCCTGGGCAAGTGCGGCGGGTTGAAGAAGAAGAACCAGCTGGGCGACCTGGTGCTGCCGATCGCGGCGATCCGCGGCGAGGGCACCAGCAACGACTACCTGCCGGCGCAGGTGCCGGCGCTGCCGGCCTTCGCCATGCAGCGCGTGATCTCCACCACCATTCGCGACCTAGGCCACGACTACTGGACCGGCACGGTCTACACCACCAACCGCCGCGTGTGGGAGCACGACGACGCGTTCAAGGAACGCCTGCGGCGGATGCGCTGCATGGCCATCGACATGGAGACGGCGACGATCTTCGCCGCCGGTTTCGCCAACCGCATCCCCTGCGGCGCGCTGCTGCTGGTCAGCGACCAGCCGATGATCCCGGAAGGGGTGAAGACCGAGGCCAGCGACGCCAAGGTCAGCTCGCAGTTCGTCGAGGACCACGTCAAGATCGGCATCGAGGCGCTTAAGCTGATCCGCCGCAACGGCAAGTCGGTGCGGCACCTGAGGTTCGACGAGTGAACTTTTCCGCGCAGCAAGTGGTCGCGTTCTGGCGCGACGCGGGCCGCGAAAAATGGTTCGCGCGCGACGATGCGTTCGACGCCGGTTTCAATGCGCGTTTCCTCGACGCGCACCATGCGGCGGCGCGGCGCGCGCTGGAAGACTGGATGGCATCGGCGGAAGGCGCGCTGGCCCTGCTCATCCTGCTGGACCAGTTCCCCCGCAACTGTTTTCGCGGCAGCGCGCATTCGTACGCCACCGACGGCCTGGCGCGGCACTACGCCAGCCGCGCCATCGCCATGGGCTTCGACCTGCAGGTCGAGCCGGCGCTGCGGATGTTCTTCTACCTGCCGTACGAGCACTCCGAAGCACCGGAGGACCAGCGGGAATCGCTGCGGCTGTTCGCCGCACTGGGCGATGCGGACTACCTGAAGTACGCGCAGCTGCACGCCGACATCATCGACCGCTTCGGTCGCTTCCCGCACCGCAACGCGGCGCTGGGCCGCGAATCGACGCGGGAGGAAACCGACTACCTGGCGGGCGGCGGGTTCAGCGGCTGAATTTCGCGCACGCAAAAGAAAAGCGGGCCGAAGCCCGCCTTTCCCCGTCGTGCCCAATCAATATTTGCTAAGGCTCGCATCCACTTCGTCGGCCCAGGCGTCGATGCCGCCGGTGACGTTGTAGACGCGGGTGAAGCCCGCCGCCCGGAACGCATCGGCGGCCTGCTGGCTGCGCCCACCGCGGTGGCACAGGAAGGCGATGGCGGTGTCCTTCGGCAACGCTTCCAGTTCGATGCGGCCATTGCCGTCGAAGGTCTTGAACGGCACGTTGGCGGCGGCGATGGCGCGCTCCTCGGGCGGGCGCACGTCGACCAGCAGCACTTCGCCGGCGCGAACCCTGGCCTCGGCTTCCTTCGGCGACAGCGGCTGCACCGGCTTCGGCGCGTTCGGGTTATCGATGGCCAGGCCCTTGCCGCGGATGTCGTCCACCCAGTCGATGGTGACGCCCTCGGCGCGGCGCGCGCTGGCCGGGTCGAACTGCACGCGCAGGCCGTTGGATTCAGCGGCGATGGCGTTGGCGTCGAAACGCGCGATCTGGAACGCGGGCTGGAACCTGGCGTCGATCGCCAACGCCAGCGCCGAGCCGGGGCCGGCCTCTTCGACGGCGGTGCGCAGCATCTCCACGGCGGCTGGGGTGATGGTGATCGTCGGCGGCGTGCGGTCGGGCGCTTCCAGGCCCAGCAGGGTGGACAGTTCGCCGGAGCCCGCCATCTGCTCGATGATGTCGCTGCCACCGACCAGTTCGCCGTCCACGTACAGCTGCGGAATGGTCGGCCAGTCGCCGTAGGCCTTGATGCCCTCGCGGATTTCGGAGTCGGCCAGCACGTTGACGTGGGCGTACTCGGCGCCGAGCGAATCGAGTGCGCCGACGGCCTTGGCCGAGAAGCCGCATTGCGGCATCGACGGCTGGCCTTTCATGAACAGCACGACGCGATTGGCTTGCAGCAGGGATTCGATGCGCGCGCGCAGGGCGGGGTCGAGGGACATGGCGTGGTTCCGCGGAAGGGGTTGGGATAAGCGATTTTACGCCTGCACGCCGGAAAGTTCGGTAATGCGAGGGGAACGCTGCATCGCCTTGTGCCTTCCTTCCTCGACGGGAATGGGCTTCAAGGCAGTATTGCACGCGCGGCGGGCAGGGCCAGCCGTGCCCATTCGGTGTACATCGCGACGGACGGATGCAGGCCGTCGTCGGCCAGCATCGCCGGCTCGGCGCCGCGCTCGCGGCTGATGCCGGTGACGTCGACGAAGCGGATGCCGCGCAGCGCGCAGGCGTCGCGCGCGGCCGCATTGAAGGCGTCGATCTCGCCCGCGATGGCGGTGGTGTCGCGGCCGGACTGCGCGGCGAACGGGGTCACGCCCCAGTCGGGGATCGACAGCGCCAGCACGCGTCCGGGGCGGTTGCCGGCGAAGCCGACCGCGCGCCACAGCAGGGCGGCGAACTGCACCCGGTATTCGTCCACGCTGCGGCCGCGGTACTGGTTGTTGACGCCGATCAGCAGGGTGACGAAGTCGAATCCGCCCAGCGGTTCGGCGGCGGTGATGGCGTCGTCCAGCTCGTCGGTGGTCCAGCCGGTGGTGGCGATGATCTCCGGATCGGCCAGCGGGATGCCTTCTTCCCGCAATGCCCGCGCGAGCTGCACCGGCCAGCGGCCATCCTGTGCGACGCCTTCGCCGATGGTGTAGGAGTCGCCGAGGGCGAGGTAGGAGAGCGGAGAGAGTGAGGGTGGACTCATAGCCGCATGCCCAGCCAGATCACGGTTTCGGTAGCTACGGAGACGACTGGGGTGAGCAACCGGGACCAAAATCCGTCAGCATGAAAATGAGTTGCTGATTGATCGTGGTGTTGCTGCTCCTCGGCAACGATGGCACTTATGGCTGCAATAGCGCCTGGATCGTGATCTTGGAGCATGAATATCTGTTGCTCCAGATGACGGAGCACGACGCTTTCGACAGCAACGCTAGTCGCGGCAATGGCGCTACGACCGAACAGCCCGGTAGCCAAGCCGAGAACGTAGCCGCCGATGCCGCACAACCAGTAACTGCGACAGCGTGGCTGGTTCCGTCGCCGCAATTCCGCCGCAAAGATGCTCAGGTGTCCACGTTCGTGCGCACGGAACTCACGGAGTTCGTCGATCATGTCTGGGGCGGTAAACCTCGCGAGGAGGATTTGGCCGGAATAAATGTTGATCGCCCCACGTTCACCGGCATGATTAACCTTGATGATGCGATCACCTAGCCGCCTGCCGACGGATTGTGCGGTGGCCGCATCCAAATATCAGGCCGCCGACTTCGCCTTCAGCGGCACCACCTTGCCGGCCGCTTCGGCGCGGCGCGAAAGCGCGCGGTCGATGCGCGCGAACACTTCGCGCATCGTCGCCGCTTCCGGCAGCAGGGTCACGCGGAAGTGATTGCGGTAGGGCACGTTGAAGCTGGAGCCGGGCACCACCAGCACGCCTTCGGTTTCCATCAGGTCCAGGGCGAAGTCGTGGTCGTCGAAGCTCTTGGCCGCGGCGCCGACCACCGCCGGGAACGCATACAGCGCGCCGGCCGGGGCCACCAGTTCCAGGTGTTCGCTGGTCGCGCAGGCGTCGATCACCGCGCGGCGGGTTTCGTACAGGCGACCGCCGGGCGAGCACAGCGCGGTGATGGTGTCGGGGCCGTTGACCGCGGCTTCGATGGCGTACTGGCCCGGCACGTTGGCGCACAGGCGCAGCGCGCCGAGCAGGTCCATCGCGTGGCGGAACTCGCCGATGGTTTCCATGGCGCCGCTCAGCAGCGCCCAGCCGACCCGCCAGCCGCAGGCGCGGTGCACCTTGCTGAGGCCGCTGAAGGTCAGGCACGGCACGTCGCCGGCCAGCGGCGCGACCGGTTCGAACTTCGCCCCGTCGTACAGCACCTGGTCGTAGATTTCGTCGACCAGCAGCAGCAGGTTGTGCTTCGCCGCGATGGCGACGATGCGTTCGAGCAGCTCGCGCGGGTAGTTGGCGCCGGTCGGATTGTTCGGGTTGATCAGCACGATGGCGCGGGTGCGACTGGACACGCGCGCCTCGATCTGCGCCGGATCGGGCAGGAAGCCGTTGTCGGCGTCGCAGCTGTAGTAGACCGGGCGGCCGTCGTTGAGGATGGTCGCCGCGGACCACAGCGGGTAGTCGGGCGATGGCAGCAGCACTTCGTCGCCGGGATTCAGCAGCGCGCGCAGCGACAGGTCGATCAGTTCGCTGACGCCGTTGCCGACGAACACGCGGTCCGGGTGCGCGTCGGCGATGCCGCGGCGTGCGTAGTAGGCGGCGATGGCCTCGCGCGCGACCGGCAGGCCCTGCTGGTGGGTGTACGGGTCGGTGCGGCCCATGTCGTCGGCGATCGCGCGCTGCAGGTGTTCCGGCGCACGGAAACCGAAGGCGCCCGGGTTGCCGATGTTCAACTTGATCAGCTTGCGGCCCTGCGCTTCCAGCTCGCGGGCTCGCCGTGCCAGTTCGCCGCGAATCTCGTAACGGACTTCGGACAGGCGCTCGCGGGTCGCGAGGGGTGGGCGGGGCGCGGACATGGGGGTTCTGCGTGGGGAAACGGCGTTGAATCTTAAAGGAAAACCGGGGTTGGCGCGGGGTTTGGCCGGCCAGCGATCCAGCCCCTCGCAGGAGCGCTCCTGCAAGGCGACCCTTTAGAATCTGGCCATGCCTGCCGAAATCCCGGATTCCAGCCCCGAAACCGCTCCGCTGCGCCGGATCGGCTGGCCGTTTCCGGGGGAAGTGGACGACCCGGCCTGGCAGGCGGCCATCGCCGCGCATCCCCAGGCCCGCCCGGCCCGGGTGGTCGAGCAGCACCGCTCCGGCTACGTGGTTGCCGACGCGCCAGACGCCGCGATCAGGGCCGAGTCGCCGCCGGAATGGATGCGCCCGCGCTTTCCCAGCCACGAGCGTGCCGCGGTCGGCGACTGGGTGCTGCTCGAAGGCAGCAGGATCGTCGCCGTGCTGCCGAGGCGCACCGCGATCAAGCGCGGCGCGGCCGGCGAGCACTACCACCAGCAGGTGATCGCCGCGAACATCGACGCGGTGTTCGTGGTGGTCGGACTGGACGACGACTTCAACCCGCGCCGCATCGAGCGCTACCTGCTGCTGGTCGGCGGCGGCGGTGCGCAACCGGTCGTGGTGCTGACCAAGGCGGACAGGCTGGCCGGAAGCGGCGGCGATGCCGAAGTCGCGCTCGCCGGGCTGTCGCGGCTCGACGTGCCGGTGTTCGCGGTGAACGCGAAGGATCGCGCCAGCGTGGCCGTCCTCGACCCGTGGCTGGGCGCGGGAAGCAGCGTGGTGCTGGTCGGCTCCTCCGGCGCCGGCAAGTCGACGCTGACCAACACCCTGCTGGGCGAGCAGAAGATGAAGACCGGCGAAGTGCGCGAGCGCGATTCGCGCGGCCGTCATACCACCACGCACCGCGCGCTGATCGCGCTGCCGTCGGGCGCGTGCCTGATCGACACGCCGGGCATGCGCGAACTGAAGCCTACCGGCGAGGAAGACCTGGCCGAAGGCGGCTTCGCCGACATCGAGGCGCTGGCCGAACAATGCAGGTTCCGCGATTGTTCGCACCAGCGCGAGCCGGGCTGCGCGGTGCGCGCGGCGGTGGAAAACGGCGAACTCGACGCCGGCCGCCTGGCCAACTATCTCAAGCTGCGCGACGAAGTCGCCGGCGCCGCCGGCAAACTGGCGACGCGGCTGGCCGAGAAGTCCAACGCGCGCGTGCAGGACAAGGCGCTGCACAAGCGCCTGGACGAGAAATACGGAAAGCACTGAGTGTTCCGTGCAGACGGCGGGTTGCAGGCAGCGTCTTGCGCTGCATCGCCGGGATACGACGCCGACGTCCGGAGCATCGAGGCGATTGGTAACGCATGAAAGCATTTGCGCGGAATGCGGACGGCTGCGCTGAAGCGACTTCCGGGGTTGCGGTCATTCCATCGAATCGCCGATGCGAACCTCGTATTCCATCGAATCGCCGACGCCTGCTTTGACCATTGTTTGCATTGCGCGCGATTCGTTGACCTTCACGAATGGGTCATGCTACGAATGCCGAATAGTGGCGGGAATGCCATGGTTTTCAGCTCGGCCTGGAGAACGCCAGAGCAGAACTACGATTTCCGATCGGGGAGGAAACGCGACAGGGATGCATGGGAGCCGAGCTCGCTCGATCCGGATGCGTCTTTGTCGATTCCGTCGATCTGGATCTTCAGTTGGAGAAGCGCCATGCGAATCCTGCAACGCCCCGGTGTTCGGTCCGCCCAGCGCGGCACCGCGGGCCGCAATCGGATGCGACGGGAAGTCCGGGCATGAAGCGGTTCGCGCTTGCATTCGTGCTGTTGGCGGCCGCGTTGCCGGGGCAGGCGGACGATGCGCCGCGCGTGTCGGACGCGACCACGATGGAACAGGCGGGGATGGTCGACATCCGCAGCCTGGTGCCGGACATCTCGCAGTCGATCGCCTATGCCGGCAGCGACAATTTCGTGGGCGTACCGGTCGACGGCTACCAGGCGCCGCGCTGCTGGCTGAAGCGCGAGGCCGCCGAGGCGCTGGCGCGGGTCGATGCCGCGCTGCGCCAGCGCCACATGCGCCTGCGCGTGTTCGACTGCTACCGACCGGCGCGTGCGGTGGCCCATTTCGTGCGCTGGGCCAACGACCTTGGCGACCAGCGCACCAAGGCCGTGCATTACCCGAACCTGGACAAGTCGCAGCTGCTCAATGGCTATATCGCGGCGGTGTCCGGCCACAGCAGGGGCGGCACCGTCGATCTCACCGCGCTGCAGTGCGATGCGGATGATGCGAATTGCGAGCCACTGGAAATGGGCACCGACTTCGATTTCTTCGGCACCCTCGCCAACACCGATTCGCCGGAAGCGACAGAGAGGCAACGCGCCAATCGCCAAGTGCTGCTCAAGGCGATGGACGAGCAGGGATTCAGCAACTACCCGCTGGAATGGTGGCATTACAGCTTCCGCTTCCAGCCGCCTCTGGAAACCCTCTACGACGTGCCGGTGACCGCCCCCGGCGAGCCTGCGCGGCAGGCCGAAATCGACCGCCTGATGCGGCCCTATGACGGCGAAGTCCCGGGTGCCTCGCTGCTGGTGCTGAAGGACGGCAAGGCCCTGGTCCGTCGCGGCTACGGACGTTCCGACCTCGAGCGGCACGTCGAGGCGGGGCCGGCGACCAACTACCGGCTCGCCTCGGTGACCAAGCAGTTCACCGCGGCGGCCGTGCTGCTGCTGGCGCAGGACGGCAAGCTCGCCATCGAGGATCCCGTGCGCAAGTGGCTGCCGGAACTGCCGAAGGCCGCGGACCGGATCACCGTGCGCAACCTGCTCGACCATACCGGCGGCCTGTTCGATTACGAAGACCTGATGGCCAAACCATATGAAGGCCAGATCAGCGATGCGGGCGTACTCGCGCTTCTGGCAAGAAAGGACGAGTTGTACTTCCCGCCGGGCAGCACCTATCGCTACAGCAACAGCGGTTACGCGATGCTGGCGCTGGTGGTGGAACGCGCCTCGGGAAAGAGTTTCCCCGAATTCCTGCGCACCCGCATCTTCGCGCCGCTGGGCATGCACGACACCCTGGCCTATGTCGTCGGCGGTCCCGACGTGGCGCACCGCGCCTGGGGCTACAGCAGGAAGGACGCTGGCTGGGAACGCACCGACCAGAATGCGTACAGCGCGGTGCTTGGCGATGGCGGCATCTATTCCAGCATCGACGACCTGGCGCGCTGGGATGCGGCGCTGTACGACGACCGACTGCTCGGCGACGCGATGCGGGCGCAGGCCTTCGGCAAGCAGGTGCAGGTCAGCAGCGGACCGGAGGCGACGTACTACGGTTATGGCTGGCGCGTCACCGAAAGCGGAGACCGGCAATGGCATTCCGGCGAGAGCATCGGTTTCCGCAATACGCTGGTGCGTTGGCCGAAGCAGCGCTTGACCGTGATCCTGTTGAGCAACCGCAACGATCCGACGCCGTACGAAACCGCGATGGCGATCGGTGCGTTGTTCCTCGACGACGGCCCGGCCGCGGCGCGCTGACCGGAGTCGTCGGGCCGGGGCCCGATCATTATCCCATGGAGCGTCTCACGGCCAGGAAGGCGTCGTCAGTCACGAAAGGATTCCGGCCGGCTTTCCCGTCGGTTCATCCATCCACCCTCCCTGTCAGGTGAGCTCATGCACAATCCGCGAACCCCCCGATTGAACCTCCTGTGCGTCGCCGTACTGGCGATCATGGCGGCCCCAGCCGCCGCACAGGACCAGAATGCCGGCTCGCCGGATACCACCACCACGCTCGACAAGGTCAGCGTCACCGGCTCGCGCATCAAGCGCACCGACGTGGAAGCCGCGCTGCCGGTGACCATCGTCAAGAAGGAGGAAATCGATGCGCAGGGCATCACCTCGGCCGAGCAGCTGCTGCAGTTCCTCAACATCGCCGGCAACGGCGCCGACGGCCTGACCTCGGCCGCCGTCGACATGGACCTGGGCGAGCTGCGCGGCACCGCCGGCGTATCCGGCGCCAACCTGCGCGGCCAGGGCTCCGACGCAACCCTGGTGCTGCTGAACGGCCGCCGCGTCGCGACCCACGGCCTGCGCGGCCAGGCGGTGGACCTGAACTCGATCCCGTTCCAGGCGATCGAGCGCGTCGAGGTGCTGCGCGACGGCGCCTCGGCGGTGTACGGCACCGACGCCATCGGCGGCGTGATCAACTTCATCACCCGCACCGACTACCAGGGCATCACCGTCAACGCCGGCTTCGACGTGACCCAGGAAGGCGGCGGCAACATCTACAACTACAGCGTCCTCGGCGGCATCGGCGACCTGGACACCGACCGCTGGAACGCCTGGGGCACGATCAGTTACCGCCGCGCCGAGTTCCTGCGCAGCTACCAGCGCGACTTCGCCAACAGCTTCCAGCCCGACCGCGGCGTGTCGCCCGACACCCGCGGCACGCCGTTCGCCACCGTCACCAACGCCACCGGCGGCATCATCAACGGTTCGCTGGTCGATCCCGACGGCGGCGGCAACATGAGCAACGTCAACATCCTCAACCTGCCCGGCGGGGCGGGTTGCGAGAACGGCGGCGCCACCATGGGGCCGTACGACTACCGCTTGTGGGATGGCGCCAGCCTGAAGTACGCCTGCGCCTGGGACTACCCGGCCGCGCAGCCGCTGCAACAGCCGCAGGACAGTGTGCAGGCCCTGGGCCGCGCGACCTTCAAGATCGGCGAGGGCCACCAGTTCTACGTCGAGGCGATGGGCTCGGAAGTGAAGGTCAGGCGCGAGTACGAGCCGCTGCAGCTCAGTTCCAGCGCATCGGCGACCTCCGTGCTCAATCCGAGCACCTGGTTCCCGCTGAACGCGAACACCCAGGCGACCTACGACGAGATCTTCGACGCATTGGCCGACTACTTCGGCACGGCCAACCTGGTGTACGGCAACAAGATCCCCTACCGCTGGCGCTGCGTGCCCTGCGGCCCGCGCCAGATCGAGACCACCACCAAGGCCTACCGCATGCTGGCCGGAGTGGAGGGCAGCCTCGGCAAGTGGGACTACGACGTGGGCGTGTCGCGCGCGTCCAGCAAGGCCGAGTCGGTGCTGGTCAACGGCTACTACTTCTCGAGCGGACTCCAGGAGGCGCTCGGCAGCGGCCTGCTGAACCCGTTCCTGATGCCGAACCAGCAGCAGAGCCCGGCCGCGCTGGCCGCGCTGCAGGCGGCGTCGGCCAGCGGCATCCACCTGTACGGCGGCGAGTCCACCGTCACCACGGTCGACGCCAGCTTCAGCGGCGGTCTCGGCTTCAGCCTGTGGGGCGGCGAGGTGCAACTGGCGACCGGCGTCGAGGCGCGGCGCGAGGAGTTCCAGTTCGCGGGCGAGCAGGTGCTGAACGGGCTGCCGCTGAACTACAGCACCATCTACCAGGCGCCGTTCGACGAAACCAGCGAACTGGACAAGGTGCACCGCGACGTCAAGGCGATCTACGCCGAAGCCTACCTGCCGATCGTCAAGACCCTGGACGTGACCCTGGCGGTGCGCCGCGACGAGTACGACACCTTCGGCGGCACCACCAATCCGAAGTACTCGTTCAAGTGGCAGCCGGTCGAATGGCTGGCGTTCCGCGGCGCGTACAGCACCGGCTTCAAGGCGCCCGAATTCACCAAGCTGTTCGCCGGCGTGAACCGGGTGGAATACTTCGGCCGCGACCTGGTCGATCCGGCCAGCTGCCCCAGCGGCTCGGTCAACTCGTCGATACCGGGCTGCGAGATGATCCAGCCGACCATCACCACCGGCGGCAAGACCGACCTGCAGCCCGAGGAATCGAAGCAGAAGAGCCTGGGCCTGGTGTTCGCGCCGACCGGCAACTTCAACGTCAGCCTGGACTGGTGGGAGATCGAGCGCATCAACACGATCCGCGTGCCGAACCTGGCGACCCTGACCGAAAACTACGACCTGTTCTCCGCCAACTGGATCCGCGACAGCAGCGGCAGGGTCGTCGAGATCGACCAGCGCTACATCAACTCCGGCGGCACCCTGACCCGCGGCATCGAGCTGGACGCCAACCTGACCGGCGAGCTGGCCGGCGGGCGCTGGTACGTCAACCTCAACGGCAGCTACATCGACACCTTCAAGGAAAAGTCGCTGGCCAACCAGCCTTACGGCGACAACAAGGTGGGCGAGTACGTCCGCTTCTACAACCTGCCGCTGAAGTGGAAGCACACCCTGAGCTTCGGCTGGGCCAAGGGCGACTGGGCGCACACGCTGACCCAGATCTACCGCGCCGGCTACAAGGACGAAGAACCGGTCAGCGTCGAAGGCGGTTCGTACACGCCGTCGGACTGGAACCCCGACGTCGACGACTACATCACCTACAACTACAGCCTGAGCTGGACGGGCCTGCAGAACGCGAAGTTCACCCTGGCGGTGCGCAACCTGCTGAACACCGATCCGCCGTTCACCGCGCACCAGGTCGACTACGCCTCGGGCGCTGCGTGGGAACCGCGCGTGGCCGATCCGCGCGGTCGTTCGTTCAACCTGATGGTCGAATACAAGTTCGACTGACGCCACGGGTCGCCGGACCCGACCTGCATCCAGCCGCCGCCGGGAAACCGGCGGCGGCATGGAGGAAGCCATGCCAGACCACCATTCCGCCGCTTTCAGTCGCCGACAATTCATCGTGGCCGCCGCGGGGACGGCGCTGGCTGCGTCCATCGATGCGCAGGCTTCGCCGCTGCTCGGTCTGCCGGGCAGGCGCAAGGCGGGCGCGGCCAATTCCTGGATCGAGATCGATCCGGAAATCTTCGAGCACAACCTGCGCCTTACCCAGGCCGCCCTGACCGGCGGCGCGCGCGTCTGCGCGATCATGAAGGCCGACGCCTACGGCACTGGCATCGACCTGGTGATGCCCAGCGTGATCAAGGCGCGCCTGCCTTACGTCGGCATCGCCAGCACCGAGGAAGCGCGCATGGCCCGGGCCTGCGGCTACAAGGGCCGGCTGATGCGCGTGCGCGCGGCGACGCTGGACGAGGTCGCGGATGCGCTGCCGTACAGGGTCGAGGAACTGGTCGGCAATCTCGCGGCGGCGCAGGCCATCGGCGCGATGGCGCGCAAGCGCGGACGCACGCTGCCCGTGCACCTGGCGCTGAATTCGGCGGGCATGAGCCGCAACGGCATTGAAATGAACGTCGAGCGGGGCCGGCAGGATGCCGTGGCGCTGGCGGAGATGGAAGGCCTGCGGATCGTCGGCATGATGACGCACTTCCCGACCGAAGAGCGGGACGACATCGTGCAGGGCGTCGAGGCCTTCAAGGCGCAGACCGCCTGGCTGTTCGCCAACACCGCGCTGCGGCGCGAGGATGTGATCCTGCACGCCGCCAATTCGTTCGCCGTGCAGAACATCCCCGAATCGCACCTGGACATGGTGCGTCCCGGCGGCATGCTGTACGGCTACGGCGGCACGCCCAAGCCGCCGTTCGTGCACGTGGCGTCGTTCAAGTCGCGGGTGGCCTCGGTGCAGGCCTATCCGGCCGGCGACACGGTCAGCTACGACCGGACCTATACGCTGAAGCGGGATTCGCTGCTGGCGAACATCCCGGTGGGCTATTCCGACGGCTACCGGCGCGCCTATTCCAACAAGGGCGCCATGCTGGTCCGCGGGCAGCGCGCGCCAGTGGTCGGCAGCGTCACCATGAACACCACGATGGTCGACGTGACCGACATCCCCGGCGTGCAGGCCGGCGACGAAGTGGTGATGTTCGGCCGGCAGGGCGACGAGCAGATCACCCAGGCGGAAGTCGAGAAGATCACCGGCGTGATCCTGGCCGACCAGTACACGGTCTGGGGCGCGACCAACCCGAAGATCCTGCGCCGCTGAGCGGACGCGCCCGCGAGTCCGTTCCGCCGGTGTACCGATGCTCCTGGCGGGATGGACGAATCGCGCCGCGTACCGCCTCCGGAGTAGAGTGCCGGGATGCACGGCCGCGCAACCGACGACATCGCCCATCACGCCGCGCTGGATGCGCGCATGGTCAAGGCCGCGCGCGGGATCAAGCTGCTCAGCCTGGCAAGCTGGCCGGCCGCGACGCAGGCGGGATTCCTTGCCGATCTTGCGCGCGGACAGCCGGCGCCGCCGCAGGTCGAATACCCGAAGCACGACTTCACCGATGCGCGCCGCGAGCTGGACGCGATTTCCGCCGCGGCCGACCCGGCGCACCCGCTGGGCGTATATGTGCGCGAATCGGCGCACGCCTGGAATCTCGCCGCGCAATTGCTCGAGGCGTTGGGCACGCCGGTGGCGTCGACGCTGTCGGTCGAACTGTTCGGCCGGCCCGACGCGCCGCTGCCCGGCAACGGGCCCAGCACCCGCGAAGCGGCGCAACATTTCATCCAGATCGCCGGCGAACTGGACCACGAGCTGCTCGCACCCGAGGAACAGGTGCCGGTATCGGCCACCGCATTGCAGCTGCAGCTGCAAGGCGATCTCGACGATTTCTTCGACAGTCGCGTGATCACGGTGGAGCTGGATCCGGACCTGATCGCCAAGGCCGCGGCCGGCGCGACCCGCATCCGCCTGCGCAGCGGCGCGGCGTTCTGCGACTACGACCGCCGCCAGCTGTTCTTCCACGAGGCGCTGGTGCATTCGCTGACCGCGCTCAACGGCCGCGAGCAGGCCAACCTGCCCAGCCTGGCGCTGTCGTCGCCGCGCGTCACCGAAACCCAGGAAGGCCTGGCCACCTTCGCCGAACAGATCACCGGCAGCATCGACATCGGCCGGATGAAGCGCATCAGCCTGCGCATCGAGGCCATCGCGATGGCGCTGGACGGCGCGGATTTCGTGCAGGTGTTCCGCTATTTCCGCGATGCGGGGCAGGGCGACGCGGAAAGCTTCGCGTCGGCGCAGCGGGTGTTCCGCGGCGTACCAACCAGTGGCGGCATGGCTTTCGCCAAGGACACGGTGTACCTGCGCGGACTGATCAACGTGCACACCTTCTTCCGCCAGTGCCTGCAGCAGGACCGCCTGCCGCTGTGCCGCTGGCTGTTCGCCGGCAAGATGACCCTCGGCGACGCGCGCGCGTTCGCCCCGCTGTTCGAATCCGGCACGCTGGCCGTGCCGCGCTGGCTGCCCGAATGGGCCGAGCGCGCCAGCGGCCTGGCCGGCATGCTGGCGTTCTCGCTGTTCGCCAACCGCATCAGGCTGGAGCGCCTGTCGGCAGAAGGTTGAGGACAGTCCGGTGCGGCGACGGCAGACGTTGCCTTGAAGTCCGGAGATCGGTGTCCGCGCGGGCAGGCGGCCGCGCCGGCGCAAGCCGATCGTCGGCAACTGCCGGATGGTCTTGTGTCGCGATCGGACAGGCGGCGTTCGCGCCTGCCAAATGCGGCGCATCAGCCGTGGCTTGCGCTCATGCCGTGCGGCCGCCGCGGACTTCGCCGAGCACCTTGGAGAACATCGAGATGAAATGGGTAGCCGCCGTGGAGGGCGGGCGGTCTTCCAGATGCACGCACTGCACCTTGAAGCGCAACGGAGGCGTGAATGGACGGAAGCCCGTCTCATCGTTGATGCTGGCGCGCGCGGTGAACTCGTCCACCACCGCCATGCCGGCGCCGCAGCGGGTCAGCGCGGCGGCCACGTAGAACGTCTGGTTGGACACTGTTTCGCGCACGCTGATGCCCTGGCGCCGGAGCTCGCGGTTGAACAGATCGCCCACCGGGCCGCCTGCGGTCAGTCCGACCATGTCGTGGCCATGGAGCTGCTTGAGAGGAACGCGTTCGGCGGCATTGGGCATGTTGTCCTTGCGGTACAGCAGGCACAGCTCCGCGATGTCGAGGTCCCGCCGGCGGAAGCGCGGGTGCGAAGGCGGGTCGTATGCGATGGCAATGTCGCTGGTGCGTTCGTAGAGCGATTCGAACAGGTCGTCGTGGTGCAGCGTCTGCACCTCGAAGGTCGTATCCGGGTAACGCTTGCGAAAGCGGGTGATGGCCAGTGGGGCCACGTGCAGGCCCAGCGACGGCACCACGGCGAGCCGGATGTGGCTGGCCGAAGGATTGCGCAGGTTGCCGATGTTCTTCTGCAGCGAGGTCAGGCGATTGAAGACTTCCGAAACGTCGATGAAAAGCGCATGCGCTTCTTCGGTGGCGACCAGGCGGCCTCGCACCAGCCGGAACAATTCCAGTCCCAGCTGCTGCTGGGTGTGGTGCAGCACCTTGCTCACGGAGGGCTGCGAAACGTGCAGCGCCCGCGCAGCCGCGCTGATCGAACCGGTGGTATAGACGGCGTGGAAGACTTCGATCTGTCGGAAACGCATGCTCTTGCCGAATAAGGGCTCGAGGACAGTATCGCCGCCGCGCCCGCCCATGTCCCGTGCCTAGAGTCCTGCCGCGACGCCTTCGCGGCGCGGATCGGCGGCACCGGACAGCCTGCCGTCGCGCCATTCCACGCCGTGCAGGCCCGAATCCTCGCCCGATCCGGCGATGATGTCGACGCCAAGCTTCGACAGTCCCTCGCGCAACCCCGGCGTGAAGACATCGGCTTCGCCGTTGAAGTTCTTGCCGCGCGCGACCAGGTTGGGCAATGCGATTGCCTGTTGCAGCGGCATCTTCCAGTACAGCCAGCCCACCAGGGTCTTGGCGACGTAGGCCGGGATAGCGTTGCCGCCGGGCGAGCCGATCGCACCGACCAGGCGGCCATCGCGGTCGAGCACGATCACCGGCGACATCGACGAGCGCGGGCGCTTGCCCGGCGCGATCTCGTTGGCCGCGCCCGCGCTCGGACCCCACGAGAAATCGGTCAGCTGGTTGTTCAGGAACATGCCGCCGACCGTGCGCCCCGAGCCGAAGAACGATTCGATGGTCGTGGTCATCGAGACCGCGTTGCCCGCCGCGTCCACTACGACCAGGTGGCTGGTGCCGCCGGGCTCGTCGGTGGCGTCGGCATTGCGCCAGGGCGCGCCAGCGGGTTCGCCGTGCACGGGTGAACGGGTTGCGGCATGCGCGCCGATCAGCGCGCGGCGCGCGGCGATGTAATCCGCTGCCAGCAGGCCATCGACGGGAACATCGGCGAAGCGCGGATCGCCGACGTAATGGTCGCGGTCGGCATAGGCGAGGCGGCTGGCTTCGGCGAACAGCAGCCACGACCGCGGATCGTCGGGACCGCGATCGGCGATGTCGGTGCCGTCCAGGATCATCATCAGCTGCAGCAGGCCCACGCCGCTGGCCGGCGGCGGCGGTACGCAGACCACGTAGGCGCGCAGCGGCCGGCAGATCGGGTCGGTGTGTTCGGCGACTTGCTGTTGCAGGTCTTCCGCGGTGACGAGTGCGCCGTTCGGCGCCTGGCCCAGGCGCGCGATCAGCGCGTCGGCAAGCGGGCCGCTGCGCAGCGCATCGGCGCCGCGCGCGGCCACCGTGCGAAGGCTTTCCGCGTAGGCGGGATTGCGGAAGGTGTCGCCAAGCTGCAGTTGCGTGCCGTCTTCGCGGGCGAACATCGCCTTCACGTCGGGCGCCGACGCCTGCGGGAACTTGCCGGCGATGTGCTGGTACATGCGCGGTGTCACCGCAAAACCCTGTTCGGCGCGCTGCTCGGCGGAATCGAACAGGCCCGACCACTCCAGCTTGCCGTGCGTCGCATGCGCCATGGCCAACACCGGCAATGCGCCGGGGATGCCGGTCGCGTGGCCACTGAGCATCGCATCGCCGCGCGACAGCGGATGGCCGTCGGCATCCGTGAACATTCCGGGTCCGGCAGAGGCCGGCGCTCGCTCGCGGCCGATGTAGCTGTCGACGCGCCCGGACGCTGCGTCGTAATGCAGCAGGATCGCACCGCCCATCAGGCCGGAACTCTGCGGTTCGACCAGGCCCAGCATCGCCTGCATCGCGACCGCGGCATCGATCGCGCTGCCGCCGCGGCGCAGCACTTCCAGCCCGGCTTCGGTGGCCAGCGGATGCGCGCTGGCGACGAAGCCGGTAGTGGCTTCTATTGCCGGAGTCGCCGGCGTTTGCGGCGCTGCGCCAATGCGCGAGCCGTCGGCACAGGCGGTGAGGGTGGAAAGCATCGCTGCAACGAGCAGGCCATGCAGCATGCGGCGGAGTATGGAAGTGGCGTCTGGCCTGGCCATCAATGCGGGTTCCCGGTAGAGCGGAAATACGCGTCGGCAAGCGACGTGCATGCGACAGGGTATCGCCGCCAGCCCGTGCGTATCCGACCTTTTGAGGGGGTCAGGGATAGCCGGGGGTTATGGCATGGCCGTTCGCCGGCGCGTCGTGCGGCTGTCAAAAACGGATGGTGCTGCGCAGGCAGGTTCAGGCACGCAAAGGGCATTCCATAACCCGGCCGCATACCTGTCCTCAACAATGATTCGAGACAGTCGCGGCCAACTGCGGCAGGTTTGCAGGGGGCGCGATCCGCCCGATGACGATGCCAGCGAGGCAAGGCAATGCGTTCGAATACGGTTCTGAAGGCGCCATTCCGGCATTTCGCCACGCTGCTGGCATTCGCCCTGCTCGCATCGGCGCCGGTCGCGGCGCAGACGGTGCAGTTGCTCAATTACGAAGAGATCCACAAGCCGGTGGTCGCCGAGGGCGGCATGGTGGTCAGCCAGAGCGGTTACGCCAGCGAGGTCGGCGCGCAAACGCTGCGCGATGGCGGCAACGCGGTCGATGCGGCGGTGGCGATGGCCTTCACCATGGCGGTGACGTTGCCGCGTGCCGGCAACATCGGCGGCGACGGCTACATGTTGATCCGCTTCGCGGATGGTCGTGCCGCGGCGATCGACTTCCGCTCGATGGCGCCGGCACTGGCCACGCTCGATGCCTATGTCGGCAAGGACGGCAAGCTGCAGGGGCACAACGCTGGCATTCGCGCCGCGGGCGTGCCGGGCACCGTCGCCGGCCTGGCGCTGGCGCACCGGAAGTATGGACGGTTGCCGTGGAAGCGGCTGCTGGCGCCGGCGATCCGGCTGGCCGCAGAAGGCATGGTGCTGACCCGCGACGAGGCCTTCGCGCTGGACTGGGGCAAGCAGCGGCTCGCACGCAGCAAGGCGGGTGCGAAGGTGTTCCTGCATGGAGACGGCTCCGCGCTGCGTGCCGGCGAGCGATTGGTGCAACCGGACCTGGCGTGGTCGCTGCGGCAGATCGCCGAACACGGCGCCGATGCGTTCTATCGCGGCGAGATCGCCGATCGCCTCGATGCGGGCATGCGCGCGCACGGTGGACTGGTGCGCAAGGAAGACCTTGCCGCGTATCGCGCGATCGAGCGCGAGCCGCTGCGTTCGAGCTACCGTGGCCATGAACTGCTGACCATGCCGCCTTCCAGCGGTGGCGGACCCGGCGTGGCGATGGCCCTGAACATCCTGGAGAACTTCGACCTGGCATCGATGGGCGCCGGTTCGGCCGACGAGCTGCACCTGATTGCCGAGGCCAGCAAGCGTTCCTGGCGTGACCGGCAGGCCCATGTACGCGATCCAGTGACGGGGCGGATACCGATGGAGGGCA
Organism: Pseudoxanthomonas sp.; assembly: GCA_039807145.1. Taxonomy (GTDB): domain Bacteria; phylum Pseudomonadota; class Gammaproteobacteria; order Xanthomonadales; family Xanthomonadaceae; genus Pseudoxanthomonas_A. Next base: position 52,026 of record JBDHQQ010000001.1, read on the forward strand.
TCGTTTCCAAGGCCTATGGTGCGTCGCGGGCGAAGGAAATCCGCATGGATCGCGCGACTCCGGCCAATGACGTGCGCGCCGGCGACATCTGGGGCCGGGAAAGCCACGAGACCACGCAGTTTTCGACGACCGACCGCGAAGGCAATGCGGTCAGCGCGACCTACACGCTCGGCGCGGACTTCGGTTCCGGGGTGATGATGGAGGGCACCGGCTTCCTGCTCGGCAACCTGATCGGCAATTTTTCGCTGCAAGCCCAGATCGACGCCGCCCGTGCGGGGCGCGAGGCGCCGGCGAACGCGCTGCGTGCCGGCGCACGCCCGGTGTCCAGCATGTCGCCGACCATGCTGCTGCGCGGTGGCAAGCCGTGGCTGGTGACCGGCAGTCCGGGCGGCAACACCATCCCGGGCACGGTCGTGCAGATGATCGTGAACGTGGTGGACTTCGGCATGAACATCGCCGAAGCCACCAGCTTCCCGCGCATCCACCAGAACCTGGACGGGAACGGCGAACTGCAGATAGAACGCGGGTTCAGCCCGGACACGCTGCGCATCCTGCACGCGCGCGGCCACCACACCAGGCAGGGCCAGACCATCGGCAGCACGCAGACACTGCTGCTGGCCGACGGCCACGTGGAAGGTGCGGCCGATCCGCGCCGGCCCGGAGCGGCGGCCGTCGCCGAGTGATCGCGCCGGCATAACCTTGCGCTATGGCATGACATAAAAAAACGAGCGCTCGCACTGCGTCAAGGCCGCTAAAGTCGGATAACGAAAAAACAACTCGGCATGTTGCCGTGCATCAAATGGATCGGAGAGGGAGTCCACGCATGCATCGACGTCTCATCAAGCAAACCCTGCTCAGCGTGGTCCTCGGGGCCATGGTGCAGGGCATGGCATTCGCACAACAGAAGCCGGCCACGGAGGAATCCGGGCAGGCCAAGCCCGCGACCGCACAGGACCTGGATGGCGTGGTCGTGGTGGGCAGCCACCTTGCGAGCAGCCGCGAGGAAGGCCCGTCCCCGGTCCTGGTGATGGACGAAGCGGCGATCGAGGCCACCGGCGCGATTTCCGGCGACGAGCTGCTGCAGGCCATCCCGCAGGTCGGCGACATGATGTTCAACAACACCGACACCGCGGCCAACATCAATGCGGCGCGCGGCGACGTGGGATCGATCAACCTGCGCAACCTCGGCACCGGCAACACCCTGTTGATGGTCAACGGCCGGCGCATGGTGCCGCACCCCGGTACCCAGACCGAATCGCTGGTGCCGCGCCAGACCGCGAACATGAACGCGATCCCGCTGTTCGGCACGCGTCGCGTCGAAACCCTGCTGGGCGGCGCGTCCGCGCTGTACGGCTCCGATGCGGTCGCCGGCGTGGTCAACGTGGTGCTCGACACCACGTTCCAGGGCCTGCAGGTGCAGGGCCAGTACGGCGGTTCGGAAGGCATCGACTTCCGCCAGGGCAACCTCAACTTCAAGGCCGGCAAGTGGTTCAACGACGGCCGCACCCGCGCGACCCTCGTCGGCGGCTGGACCCATCGCAGCGACCTGCCGGCCGATGCGCGCGACTACAGTCGCAACATGGACCGTCGCGAACAGATGGACGGCACCGATTTCGAAGGCGTGACCGCGTTCGACGACACCATCACCGGCACCGCTTGGGGCGTGTTCCAGACCATCGGCAACGTGGCGGTGCGCAACGCGAACAATACGCTGATCACCAACAGCAGCGGCCAGTTCCACGTCGATCCGGTCGGCCTGCATAACTGCACCGCCGGGTTGAACGACGACGTCTGCATCATGTCCGGTACGCAGAGCACCACGATCGATCGTCCGCTGCGGTTCAGTCCCAACCACCAGCGCCGGATCCTGGGCGGACTGGACCGCATGAACCTGTTCGGCACGCTCGAGCAGGATATCGACGACAACTTCGTCGCCTTCGGCGAGGTTTCGTACTATCAGTCGCGATACGAGGGCATGCGCGAGCAGGCCGCGTCGTTGGCCGCGGCGCCGATGATCGTGTCCAGGAACAACTACTACAACCCGTTCGGCGCCATGTACCGCGCCGATGGCTCGTTGAATCCGTATCGCCTGGCAGGCATCAATGCGCCCCAGGAAGGCCTCGATGTGCGCCTCAGCACTTATCGTGCGACCGATACCTCGCGTCCCTACACCGTCGACGACGAGCAGTACCGCGTGCTCGCCGGCGTGCGCGGCACGCTCGGTGGCTTCGACTGGGAAAGCGCGGTGCTGTACTCCGCCGCGACTACCGAGGACACCCAGTACGGTTCGATCAGCAACTCGCTGTTCGCCGAGGCGCTGGGCTGGAATACGCCCGACGCCTACAACCCGTTCTACGGCGGCAACCTCGAGGACTGGAGGGCGCCGAAGGACTCCGGCCAGAACCAGGCGGCGATCGACTATTTCACCGTGCCGGTGGTGCGCAAGAGCAAGGCCACCCTGTTCCAGGTCGATACGCGCTTCATCCGCGAAGACCTGTTCAGCCTGCCTGCCGGCAACGTCGGCGTCGCCTTCGGCGCCGAGTGGCGTCGCGAATCGCTGGACGACGATCGTGACGCGCGCCTCGACGGCACCATCACCTACACCAACCCGTTGACCGGCGCGATCACCAGCGACGTGCTGGGCGCCAGCCCGTCGGGCGACAATTCCGGCGACCGCAACGTGGGGTCGCTGTACGCCGAATTCGCGGTGCCGCTGGTATCGCCATCGATGGGCATCCCGCTGGTGCGTTCGCTGGAACTGCAGGTCGCCGGCCGCTACGAACGCTACTCCGACTTCGGCGGCGTCACCAAACCGAAGGTCGCGCTGGCCTGGGACATCGCCGAAGGGCTGATGGCGCGCGCCAGCTGGTCGCAGAGCTTCCTCGCGCCGAACATCCTGCAGATGTATTCGGAAGGCACCACGGTCAGCAACACCCGCACCGACTACTACGTGTGCGAAGCAGACATCCGCAAAGGCACCATCGACGGCGTGCATCGCTGCACCCGCAGCTACAGCACGACGGCGATCCGTAGCGGCAACCGCGACCTGAAGCCGGAAACCGCCGAGACCTGGTCCGCCGGCTTCGTGTTCAAGCCCACCTTCCTGCCCAAGTCCACCCGCCTGACCTTCTCGGCGGACTACTTCAAGATCCAGCAGGAAGACGTGATCGGCATCCTCGGCGAAGCGACCCAGCTGGCGCTGGACTACCTGCTGCGCATGCAAGGTTCGTACAACCCGGCCGTGGTGCGACTGGATCCGGACGAAGCGCGCATCGCGCTGTTCGAAGGCACCGGGCTGGCGCCGGTGGGCACGGTCGACCACGTGGAAGACACCTACATCAACCGCCTGCCGCGCACCACGCGTGGCATCGACTTCGGCATCGACTGGCGCCAGCGCACCGAGAACGCCGGTACCTTCAACACCAGCCTGAACGCGACGCGCCTGATCGAGATGACCCAGAACGCGACCGCGGACGAACTGCGCATCATCGAGGCGCAGCAGTCCGGGCTGATCGACGACAACTTCGATATCCGCAACGCGGGCAACCTGCTGGGCGTCGACGGCAGGCCGACCTGGCGCGCGACCCTCAGCAGCTCGTGGCGCAAGGGCGACTGGAGCCTGGGCACCTTCATCAACTACATCGGCAAGTTCGAATCCACCGGCGCGGTGTCCAACACGGGCAACTACTTCCAGGTGCCCAGTTGGACCACGGCCAACCTATGGGTGGAGCATCGTTTCGACGATACCAAAACCATCTTCGATGGCACCCGCATCCGCCTGACGGTGCGCAACATCGCCGACCGCGATCCACCGCTGACCCCGAGTGCGCTGGGCTTCAATTCCTCGTTGCACAATGCCCTGGGCCGCGGTTACTACCTGACGGTGACCAAGAACTTCGATTGACCGGCTCCCCGTCGCCCGCGCCGTCGCCCGGTATCCGGTTGGCGGCGCGGGCGTTTTTCTTGCCGCACGGCACGGGCCGGTCGGCGCGTCAACCGTCCACCTCACCGGAGGCAACCATGAACCGATGCATCCGCCGTCACCGCACACTCTCGCTCTGCGCGGCTTTTTTGTTGCTCCTGCTCAGCCTGCCGGCGCTGGCCGGCGAGATCGAGGATCGGCTGCAGTCGCTGATGAAGGAATACGACACCGTCGGCCTGGCGGTGGTGGTGGTCCGCGACAACGGCGTCGTGTACCGCAACAGCTTCGGCTGGAAGGATCGCGATGCGAAGATCCCGCTCGAACAGGACGACCTGTTCCGGATCGCATCGATCTCCAAGTCGTTCGCGGCGGTTTCGATCATGCAGCTGGTCGAGCAGGGCCGGCTGTCGCTGGACGATGACGCCGGCAAGCTGGTCGGGTTCCCGGTGCGCAACCCCGCGTTCCCGGACACGCCGATCACCCTGCGGATGTTGCTGAACCACACTTCGTCGATCACCGATGCGCAGCAGTACAAGAGCCTGGACATCATCAACCCGGCCACCAACGAAAACTGGCGGGGCAGCTATGCCGGCCGCGCGCCGGGCGAAAGCTACGAATACTCCAACCTCGGCTACAACATGGTCGGCACCATCGTCGAGCGCGTGTCGGGGCAGCGTTACGACGCCTACGTCGGGCAGCACGTGCTGGATCCGCTCGGGCTGCGGGCCGGCTACCTGCCCGATGCGCTGGATGCGGGCCGTTTCGCGCAGATCTATTCGTGGAACGAGGCGCGACAGGATTACGTGCGTTCCGAGGCGGCCTATGCGCCGCTGGGCAAGCGCCTGGACGGCTACCGCATGGGCTACGACACGCCGATGTTCTCCCCGACCGGCGGGCTCAAGATCTCCGCGCCCGACCTGGCCACCTGGATGCTGATGCACATGAACCGCGGCGAGTGGAACGGCGTGCGCCTGCTCTCGGTCGAACATGCGAAGCGGATGCAGACGCGCTCGACCTCCGTCGATGAAAACGGCGACTACGGCTTGGCCATCCGTTTGGAGCGGGCGCTGATCCCCGGCGTGGAAATGATCGGGCACACCGGCTCGGCCTACGGCCTGTTCAGTTCGATGTACTTCAATCCGGAAAAGAAGTACGGCTTCGTGGTGATCACCAACGGGACCCGCGACGTGCAGGTGCGCACCGAGGTCAACCGGGCCCTGTACCAGCATTTCATCGTCGATGCGGCGGGACAGCGGGCGCAGGTGTCGAAGTAAGGCGCCTCATGCCGGCGAATGCCGGATGCCTGTCGGAGCGGACCAGGCCTTCGTCGGCCGATCCATCCATGGGTTCCTCCGGCGGGCGGGAGCTTCGGGCCCGCCGCCGCCGATCACTTCCAGAAGTTGATGAACCCGGTGATGATGATCGCGTTGGTGAAGTCGATGAAGAACGCGCCCACCAGCGGCGCGACGAGGAAGGCGCGCGGGGCGGCGCCGTAGCGTTCGACCAGGGTACGCATCACCGCCATCGCATTCGCGGTGGTGCCGAGCATGAAGCCGATGAAGCCGCCGCCCATCACCGCTGCGTCGTAATCGCGGCCCATCATCCGGAAGATCACCCCGCAGAACGCGACCACCATCACCACCTGCAGGCCCAGGTTGACCATCAGCGGCAGCGCCAGTCCGGCCAGTTCCCACAGCTTCAGGTTCATCAGCGCCACCGACAGGAACAGCGCCAGGCAGACGTTGCCGATCAGGTCGGTGGTCGGTACCGACATGCCGATCCAGCCGGTCTGGTCGTCGATGTTGCGGATCACCGCGCCGACCAGCATTGCGCCGACGTAGGCGGGTAGCGTGATCCCGGTGGCGGAGATCAGGTTGCTGACCCAGCTGCCCGCCCACATCGCGACGAGGATGACGACGATGCTCTTCAGCGCGCCGAATTCGCGTTGCGCATCGGTCTGCACGGGCAGCGTGGTTTCTTCGCCGGGCGCGGTGTGGTCCTGCGGCCGCGTGGATACCAGCTGGAAGCGGCGGATCATCACGGTGATCGCGGGGCCGCCGACCAGCCCGCCGAGAACGATGCCCGCCATCGCCGAGGCCACCGCGATCGATTCGGCGCCCTTCACCCCTGCCGCTTCGAACAGCGGTGCGAATGCCAGCCCGGTGGCGGGTCCGCCGGTCAGCGTGGTCGAACCTGCCAGCACGCCAAACAAGGGCGGCAGGTCGAAGCCGGCCGCCACCGCCATGCCCAGCAGGTTCTGCGCCACCGCGAACACGGTGGCCAGGGCCAGGAAGACCAGCACCTGTTTGCCGCTGATCTTCAGCAGGCGCAGGCTGGCGTTGACGCCGATGGTGGTGAAGAACGCGATCATCAGCGGGTTCTGCAGGCTGGTATCGAGCACGAACAGCGTGGTGCCGCGGCCGTGCGCGAACCATGCCGCCAATGCGAAGACCAGGCCGCCGATGACCGGCGGCGGCAGGTTGTAGCGACCGAGCACCGGAATGACGCGACACAGTGCGTAACCCAGGAACAGGGCAAGTCCGGCGAAAGCCAGGGTCTGGACGGCGTCGAGTTGCAGCATTGGGCTTCCTCGGTTTTACCCGGATGGTACCTGCATACGGGATGCGACTGTTACGGACAGCTGCCGGCGGGCGGTCGATGTTGCAACACCTTGCCCGGCAGCGCGTCCGTTGCACGGCCGTCGACGATGGTTGGCGTGCCATTGACGAACAAATGGACGACGCCTTGCGAAAGCACGTGCGGATGCACGTAGTCGGCCCTGGGTGCGTAGGCATCCGGATCGAAGACCAGCACGTCGGCGAACTGTCCCGCACGCAGGAAGCCGCGATCCTCGAGGCCGAAGGTAGTCGCTGCCAGGCCGGAAGAGCGGTGGATGAACGCGGCCAGGTCGATCACGTGGTCGGTCTTCACGAATCGCGCGTACTTCTCGGGGAAGGTCGCGTACTGGCGCGGATGGCCGTCGCCGCCGTCCGACGCGGTCATCACCCACGGCTGGCGCATGAAACGGTCGACATCGTCGCGGCGCATGTTGAACGAAGCGATTCGCTGTGCCGAGCCGGTCGGTCCGGTGCCGCCTTCGCTGATGATGCGCACCGCGGCCTCGATGGGATCGATCCCCGATTGGTCGGCATGGCGCTGCAGGGTGAGCGCGCTCCATGGCCAGCCGCTGCCGGTCATCAGGATCGAATCGGCGCCGCCGCGGCGCTTGAGGTTGTCGCGCATCTCGTCGCGGATGCGTGCGGCGGTGGCGGGGTCGGCGAGGCGCCTGAACAGCGCCGGGCGTCCTCCGTCCACGGCCCAGCGCGGCAACAGCGCCGCGCCCAGGCCGGTCGAGGACGCGAGCCACGGATACTGGTCGGCGGTCACCTGTTGTCCTTCGGCGCGCGCGCGTTCGATGCGCGCGATCACGTCGCCGGATCGGCCGTGCACGTCCGCGCCCAGCGCCTTGATGTGGGCGAAGTGCACCGGAATGCCGGCGCGCCTGCCGATCTCCAGCGTTTCCTCGACGGAACCCATCAGGCCTATCGTGTAGCTGGATTCGTCGCGCTGGTGGGTGTCGTACACGCCGCCGCGCACCGCGGCCTCGCGGGCCAGTGCGACCACTTCGTCGGTCGTGGCGAAACTCTGCGGCGCATAGAACAGGCCGGTGGACAGGCCCAATGCGCCTTCGCACATCGCGGTGGCGACCAGGCCGCGCATCGTCCGCAGTTCCTCTGCGTCGGGCGCGCGCGCATCCTGGCCAAGCACCTGCGTGCGCACGGGGCCCAGGCCCACGTAGGCGGCAACGTTGGGGCCGATGCCTTGGGTCTGCAATTGCGCGCGATCGGCGGCGATATCGGGTTTGCCGTTGCCGTCGATGCCGATGAAGATCGTGGTCACGCCCTGGTGCAGCCACGGCAGGACGCGCCGCATCGCCGGATCCTGCGAGCGCAGGTAGGTCTCGGGATGGGTATGCGGATCGATGAGGCCGGGCGACACGACCAGGCCGCTGGCGTCGATCTCGCGCCTGGCGTGATAGCGCTGGCGCAGCCCGGGGCCCACTTCGAGGATGCGGTCGCCACGGAGGGCGATGTCGGCGATCCGGCCTCCGGTTTCGCCGCCATCGAACAGCAGGCCGCCGAAGATCAGCGTGTCGGCCTCGGCGGGGCGGGTTGCCGTGTCCTGCGCCACGCGCGGGCTGGCGCAGCCGGCGAGCAGCAACAGGGCGGCGGAGAGCGATCGTGCCAATCCGCGCTGCGGCGATAGGGTCTTCGGCGTGCGGGAGGGCTGGCGATCGGTCATGCGTGGCTGGTTCCGTGCGGGCGTTTGCCGCCGCCCCAAAGTGTTGCGTCCGGTGGTTGCAGCAGGCCGTCGCGCATCACCGCGCCGCCGGGATGGTCGTGTTTCAGCCACAGCGGGCCGTCGAGGTCGACGAATTCGGCGTGGCGGGCGACGTGCCATGCCGGCGCGATCGCCAGCGACGAGCTGATCATGCAGCCGACCATGATGCCGAAACCCTGCGCGCGCGCTGCGTCCAGCAGTTCCAGTGCGCCGGTCAGGCCGCCGGTCTTGTCCAGCTTGATGTTGACCACCTGGTAGCGTCCGCGCAGGCGCGGCAGGTCGGCGGCGACATGGCAGGATTCGTCGGCGCACAGGCGTGCGACCGAGTCGAAACCGGACAGGGCTTCGTCTTCATCGGCGGGCAGCGGCTGCTCGATCAGGTCGATGCGGGTTTCGGCCAGCGCCGGCTGCAGCGACTGCAGCAGTTCGAGGTTCCAGCTCTCGTTCGGATCGACGATCAGGCGCGCCTTCGGCAACGCACTGCGCACGGCGCGGATCTGCGTGGCCGGATCGGTGGCATCGACCTTGATCTTGACCAGGTCCAGATGGGCCAGCGCGCGTGCGGCGGCGGCCATGCGTTCGGGCGAATCCAGGCCCACGGTCTGGGCGCTGACCAGCGGCGGCAGCGTCCCGGACTGGCCGAGCATCGCGGCGACGGAGACGGATTGCCGCTGCGATTCCAGGTCCCACAGGGCGCAATCGAGCGCATTGCGCGCGGCGCCCGGGGGAAGCAATTCGCCCAGCTGGCGGCGGTCGAGGCCGTTGGCGATGGCATTCGACAGCGTGTTCGCCTCGTCGAGCACCGATTCCACGCTCTCGCCATAGCGCGCATAGGGCAACGACTCGCCGCGGCCGGTGAATTCGCCGCTGCGGATCGTCGCCTCCACCACCTCGGTGGAGGTGCGTACGCCGCGCGAGATGCGGAACGGCGTGGCGAGCGGATGGCTGACGTGCGCCAGTTTCAGCACGGGAACAGTTCCTGCAGCCGGTCGATGATGCGTTCGGTGCCGTCGCGTACCGGGTCCTGCGCGGGCAGGCCGAGCAGGTCTTCGGCTTCGCGACAGGCGCGCCGTGCCTCTTCCGCGGACAGCTTTGCGGTATTGAGGGCCACGCCGACCGCGACCACTGCGGGATTGGTGAGGCGCGCGGTGGCCAGGTTCGCTTCCAGCGTGGTCTTCAGATCCGGTACCGGGTAATGCTTCAGCCCGCGCATGTGCGGGCGGCCCGGCTCGTGGCACAGCACCAGCGCGTCGGGCTGGGCCCCGTGCAGCAGGCCGGTCGACACGCCCGCGAAGGAGGGATGGAACAGCGAACCCTGGCCTTCGATCAGGTCCCAGCCGTCGTCGTGGCGGTCGGGCGATAGCCATTCGATGCCGCCGGAGATGAAGTCGGCGACCACCGCATCGATCGGAATGCCGCGTCCGGCCACGAAGATGCCGGTCTGTCCGGTGGCGCGGAAATCGGCCTTCAGGCCGCGTGCGCGCATTTCCGTTTCCAGCGACAGCGTGGTGTACATCTTGCCCGTCGAACAATCGGTGCCGACGGTCAACAGGCGCCGCCCGGCGCGCTTGAGGCCATTGCCGACCGGCGTGTGCGGGGGAGTGCGGGCATCGAACAGGTGCTTGCCGTTGCGGCGTGCGGCCTCGACGATTTCCGGGTGCATGCTCAGGCGTTCGTGCAGGCCGGAGGCCACGTTCATGCCGGCGTCGAGTGCGGCGACGATGTCCGTCACCGACTCGGGGCCGAGACGGCCGCCGGCGTTGGCCACGCCGACGATCATGGTATTGGCGCCGGCCGCGCGCGCCTCGGCGAAGCCCATGTCCGGTACCGGCACGCTGGTCTTGCACTCGGGGCCGCGAAACTGGCCCACGCACCAGTCGGGCCGGAACTGCGCCAGGCCGCGCGCGGTCTTGGCCGAGAGATCGTCGGGCGCATTGCCCAGGTACAGCAGGAACGGCGGGGGCCAGGTCGAGTCGTCAAGGGTGGCGGGCTGGGGAAGCGGATTCATGGGTGGGCGAGGGCATGTGGGAAAGGGTTCCGGGACATCTTGGTGCCTGCCCGGAGCCGGCGCCATTGAAAAGACGCCGGCCACGCATAACTGCAGGCTATGGGCCGGCGCGATAGCGTGGCGGTCACGGCACGGGTCGATTGCGGGCGGTGCCCCGGCCTGCTTAGGGTATTGTCGTCGCCGGAACCCAGCGGCGTATCGGCGCAACCGGAGTCTGCATGCAGCCAACAGCCGGCGAAGGGATGTCGATGCCGCCTGCACGACCGTTCTACCGCCACCTGTACTTCCAGGTGCTGGCCGCGATCGTGTTGGGCGCGCTGCTGGGCCACTTCCAGCCGGCGCTGGGCGAATCGCTGAAGCCGCTGGGCGACGCCTTCATCAAACTGGTGAAGATGATCATCGGCCCGGTGATCTTCCTGACCATCGTCACCGGCATTTCCGGCATGACCCAGCTGCGCACGGTCGGCCGGGTGTTCGTCAAGGCGATGGCGTACTTCCTGTTCTTCTCCACGCTGGCGCTGGTCGTCGGCCTGCTGGTCGCGCACGCGGTGCAGCCGGGCGCCGGCATGCACGTGAACGCCGCCGACCTGGACCAGGGCGCGGTGAACGACTACGTCAGCAAATCGCACGAGCTGACCCTGGTCGGTTTCGCGATGGACATCATCCCGAAAACCCTGCTCAGCCCGCTGGTCGGCGACAACATCCTGCAGGTGCTGCTGGTCGCGGTGCTGTTCGGCATCGCGCTTGCGCTGACCGGCGAACGCGGCCGGCCGGTCGCCGATCTGCTCAACGCGCTGGTCGCGCCGGTGTTCCGCCTCGTGCACATCCTGATGATGGCCGCGCCGATCGGCGCGTTCGGCGCGATCGCCTTCACCATCGGCAAGTACGGGATCGCAGCGCTGTCGAACCTGGCCTGGCTGGTCGGTTCGTTCTACCTGACCTCGCTGCTGTTCGTGCTGGTGGTGCTGGGCACGGTCGCGCGCGTGTGCGGCTTCTCGGTGCTGAAGCTGATCCGCTACCTGAAGGCCGAACTGCTGCTGGTGCTGGGCACCTCGTCGTCCGAGTCGGCGCTGCCGTCGCTGATGGAGAAGATGGAGCGGGCCGGCTGCGCCAAGCCGGTGGTCGGACTGGTGGTGCCGACCGGCTACTCGTTCAACCTGGACGGCACCAACATCTACATGACCCTTGCGGCGCTGTTCATCGCCCAGGCCACCGACACGCACCTTACCCTAGGCCACCAGGTCGCGCTGCTGCTGGTGGCGATGCTCAGCTCGAAGGGCGCCGCCGGCGTCACCGGCGCCGGCTTCATCACCCTCGCGGCGACGCTGGCGGTGGTGCCGGAGGTGCCCGTCGCGGGCATGGCGCTGATCCTTGGCGTGGATCGCTTCATGAGCGAATGCCGTTCGTTGACCAATTTCATCGGCAACGCCGTGGCCACCGTGGTCGTCGCGCGCTGGGAAGGCGCACTCGACCGCGACGCGCTGGGTCGCGCCCTGGACGGTCGCGCCGGACCGCTGAGCGCGCCGCCGGACCCGGCCGCCGGGCCCGGCGATCCGACCCGGCTGACCATCGACTGAGCGTGGCCGGGATTCCGGCGTTCGTCGAGCGCATTTCCACGGATGAATCGCCGGAAACGCCCGCGACTGCGGCGCGAACGGCGGGAACAGTCGCGGGTTTCCCCTTGCACCGCAGCGACGGCCTGCGGATGAACCGGCTAGAATCGTCGGGGGCCACGGAAACCATGCGATGTCACACGAAGAAGACAAGAACGCCGAACTGAAGCAGGCCGCGCTGGAATACCACCGCATTTCGCCGCCGGGGAAGATCCGCATCGCGCCGACCAAGCCGATGCTGACCCAGCGCGATCTGTCGCTGGCGTATTCGCCGGGCGTGGCCTACGCCTGCGAGGCGATCGTCGAGGACCCGAACGCGGCCAGCGAGATGACCGCGCGCGGCAACCTGGTCGCGGTGGTCAGCAACGGCACCGCGGTGCTGGGCCTGGGCGACATCGGCCCGCTGGCCGGCAAGCCGGTGATGGAAGGCAAGGGCGTGCTGTTCCAGAAGTTCGCCGGCATCGACGTGTTCGACATCGAGCTGGACGAGAAGGACCCGGACAAGCTGGTCGAGATCATCGCGGCCATGGAGCCGACTTTCGGCGGCATCAACCTGGAAGACATCAAGGCCCCGGAATGCTTCATCGTCGAGCGCAAGCTGCGCGAGCGGATGAACATCCCGGTGTTCCACGACGACCAGCACGGCACCGCGATCATCGTCGGCGCGGCGGTGCTCAACGCGCTGGAAGTGGCGGGCAAGAAGATCGAAGACGTGCGGCTGGCGACCTCCGGCGCCGGCGCGGCCGGCATCGCCTGCCTGGACATGCTGGTGGCGCTGGGCATGAAGCCGGAGAACATCCTGGCGGTGGACCGCGAGGGCGTGCTGTACACCGGCCGCGCGCACATGGACCCGGACAAGCAGCGCTACGCGCGCGACACCGACAAGCGCACGCTGGCCGAGATCGTCGCCGGCGCCGACGTGTTCCTGGGCCTGTCCGCGGCCGGCGTGCTGAAGCCGGAGATGGTCGCGACCATGGCCGACCAGCCGATCATCCTGGCGCTGGCCAACCCCAACCCGGAAATCATCCCGGAAGCCGCCAGGGCGGTGCGCCCGGACTGCATCATCGCCACCGGCCGTTCGGACTACCCGAACCAGGTCAACAACGCGGTGTGCTTCCCCTACATCTTCCGCGGCGCGCTGGACGTGGGCGCGACGGTGATCAACGAGGCGATGAAGCTGGCCTGCGTGCGCGCCATCGCCGCGCTGGCCAAGCGCGAGGCCTCGGACCTCGGCGCCGCCTACGGCGACGACGCGCCGTGCTTCGGCCCCGAATACATCATCCCGCGCCCGCTGGACCCGCGCCTGCTGGTCGAGCTGGCCCCGGCGGTGGCGCAGGCGGCGATGGACTCGGGCGTGGCCCTGCGCCCGATCGACGACATGGCCGCGTACCGGGAAAAGCTGGGCCAGTTCGTGTACCGCACCAGCCTGATGATGAAGCCGGTGTACGACCGCGCGCGCGTCGAGCGCCAGCGCGTGGTGTTCGCCGAGGGCGAGGAGGAAGTGGTGCTGCGCGGCGTGCAGACGGTGATCGACGAAGGCCTGGCCTTCCCGATCCTGATCGGTCGCCCGGACGTGATCATGGCGCGCATCGCGCGCCTGGGCCTGCGCATGAAGCCGGGCGCGGATTTCGAGATCACCAACCAGGACGACGACCCGCGCTTCAACGACTACTGGCAGCACTACCACCAGCTGACCGCGCGCCGCGGCGTGACCCCGGCGGCGGCGAAGAACCTGATGCGCTCGCGCCCGACCCTGATCGGCGCGGTGATGGTCGCGCGCGGCGAGGCCGACGCGCTGCTCAGCGGCATCGTCGGCCGCTTCCACAAGAAGCTGGGCTACGTGCGCAGCGTGATCCCGCTGGATCGCGGGGTGGAATCGACCTCGGCGATGACCGGGGTGATCAACGCGCAGGGCGCGTGGTTCTTCCTCGACACCCACGTGCAGGACGACCCGACCGCCGAGCAGGTGGCCGAGGCCACCCTGCAGGCGGCGTACCGGCTGAAGCTGTTCGGCATCGAGCCGCGCATCGCGCTGCTGTCGCATTCCAACTTCGGCAGCCACGACACCCCCGGCGCGCGCAAGATGCGCCAGGTGCGCGAGCTGCTGCTCAAGCGCCGGCCCGACCTCAACGTCGACGGCGAGATGCAGGGCGACACCGCGTGGGACGAGGCGCTGCGGCACAAGTTCCTGCCCGAGAGCACGCTGAAGGGCCGGGCCAACCTGTTCGTGCTGCCCAACATCGACGCGGCCAACATCACCTACAACATGGTGCGGGTGATGACCGACGGCGTGGCCATCGGCCCGATCCTGATGGGCATCTCCAGGCCGGTGCACATCCTGACCAGCAGCGCCACCCCGCGCCGCATCGTCAACATGACCGCCATCGCCGCGGTCGATGCGCAGATCCGCAAGCAGCGCGAGGCCGAAGGCAAGTCCTGATCTTCGGCTTTCTCCCCGGCATAGGCGGGCCACGCGTCGCTGCATCCCTCTCCCCTTGTGGGAGAGGGAAACGTGCGCGCTGCGCCGGGCCGGAATGGGGTCGGCTTTTCGCTTCGCTCGAAACGCAAGGGCACGTTCGCCATGCTCGCGCCCCTCTCCTGTCCCTGCGGGACATCCTCTCCCGCGAGGGGAGAGGGATTGCGGTCGATCTTCGTCGGGCCGGCAAGAAAGCAGCCGGCTGAATCCGACGCCACGAAGCGGCGGCAAGGCCACCGGCTTCGCTCCCGGCGCTCCTCTGGCCTGCCATTGGTCTGCCGTTGGCGGCGACGCATCGGGTTGTTGCGCCGCAATGCAGCGATTCCGCCGGGCCATACGCCTGCGTAGCCGGCTCGGACCGGCGTGCGCTGCGCTAAACTCGCATGCATTCCGAAACGACTGGCCGCGAGCAAATGGGAGAACGGCGATGAACTGGTTGAACGAGCTGCTGCAGAACGATCCCGATCCGGTCGAAACCCGCGAATGGGTCGAATCGATCAAGGCGGTGATCGACGCCGATGGCCCGCAGCGCGCCCACCAGCTGCTGGAAGGCATGGTCGAGGTGACCCGCCGTTCCGGCGCGTTCCTGCCGTTCTCGTCCACCACCGAATACGTCAACACCATCCCGCCGCACCTCGAGGCCAAGTCGCCGGGCGATGCCGCGCTGGAATGGAAGCTGCGTTCGATCATCCGCTGGAACGCGATGGCCACGGTGGTCCGCGCCAACCGCAAGCCCGGCGACCTCGGCGGCCACATCGCCTCGTTCGCCTCGTCGGCCACGCTGTACGACGTCGGCTTCAACCACTTCTGGCGCGCGCCCAGCGAGCAGCATCCGGGCGACCTGCTGTTCATCCAGGGCCACAGCTCGCCGGGCATCTACGCGCGCGCCTTCCTCGAGGGCCGCATCAGCGAATCGCAGCTGGACAACTTCCGCATGGAAGTCGACGGCCGCGGCATCTCCTCGTACCCGCACCCGTGGCTGATGCCGGACTTCTGGCAGACCCCGACCGTGTCGATGGGCCTGGGCCCGCTGGGCGCGATCTACCAGGCGCAGTTCATGAAGTACTTGGAGCACCGCGGGCTGATCGAGAAGTCCGACCGCAAGGTCTGGTGCTTCATCGGCGACGGCGAGAGCGACGAGCCGGAAACCCTCGGCGCGATCGCGCTGGCCGGCCGCGAGGGGCTGGACAACCTGATCTTCGTCGTCAACTGCAACCTGCAGCGCCTCGACGGCCCGGTGCGCGGCAACGGCAAGATCATCCAGGAACTGGAAGGCGTGTTCCGCGGCGGCGGCTGGAACGTCATCAAGCTGCTGTGGGGCAGCTACTGGGATCCGCTCCTTGCGCGCGACACCGACGGCGTGCTGAAGAAGCTGATGATGGAAACCGTCGACGGCGAGTACCAGAACTGCAAGGCCTTCGGCGGCGCGTACACCCGCGCCAACTTCTTCGGCAAGTACCCGGAAACCGCGGCAATGGTCGCCAGCCTGTCCGACGACGACATCTGGCGCCTCAACCGCGGCGGCCACGACCCGCACAAGGTCTATGCCGCTTACAACGCGGCGGTGAACACCCGGGGCATGCCGACGGTGATCCTGGCCAAGACCGTCAAGGGCTACGGCATGGGCAGCGCCGGCGAGGCGCTCAACCCGACCCACCAGACCAAGAAGCTGGACGACGAATCGGTGCGCGCGTTCCGCGACCGCTTCAACATCCCGGTCAGCGACAAGCAGCTGGAAGAAGCCGAGCAGATCCCGTTCTTCCACCCCGGCGAGGACTCGCCGGAAATCCAGTACCTGAAGGAACGCCGCGCCGCGCTGGGCGGCTACCTGCCGCAGCGCCGCCGCAAGGCCAGCAAGTCGTTCGTGGTGCCGGCCCTGCCGGCCTACGAACGCCTGCTCAAGGACAGCGGCGAGCGCACCTACAGCACCACCATGGCCTTCGTGCAGGGCTTGAATATCGCCATGCGCGACAAGGAAATCGGCCCGCGCCTGGTGCCGATCGTCGCGGACGAGGCGCGCACCTTCGGCATGGAAGGCATGTTCCGCCAGATCGGCATCTACGCGCCGTTCGGGCAGAAGTACAAGCCGGTCGATTCGGACCAGCTGATGTACTACCGCGAGGACCAGGCAGGCCAGGTGCTGCAGCAGGGCATCAGCGAGCCCGGCGCGATGGCGTCATGGATGGCCGCCGGCACCAGCTACTCGGTCAGCGACGTGCCGATGCTGCCGTTCTACATCTACTACTCGATGTTCGGCTTCCAGCGCATCGGCGACATCGCCTGGCAGGCCGCGGACATGCGCACGCGCGGCTTCCTGCTGGGCGGCACCGCCGGGCGCACCACGCTCAACGGCGAGGGCCTGCAGCACGAGGACGGCTTCAGCCAGATCGTCGCCGGCGGCATCCCCAACGTGCGCAGCTACGACCCGACCTTCGGCTACGAGGTGATCGTGGTCCTGCAGCACGGCATGAAGTCGATGCTGGAGGACCAGATCGACGAGTACTACTACGTCACCCTGATGAACGAGAACTACACCCATCCGGAAATGCCGAAGGGCGCCGAGGACGGGATCATCAAGGGCATGTACCTGCTGAAGGACGCCGGCAAGCCGAAGAAGGGCGAGCTGCGCGTGCAGCTGCTGGGCAGCGGCACCATCCTGCGCGAGGTCATCGCCGCGGCCGAATTGCTGGACAAGGACTTCGGCGTCAGCGCCGACATCTGGTCCTGCCCCAGCTTCAACGAGCTGCGCCGCGACGGCTTCGACGCCGAGCGCTGGAATCGCCTGCATCCGGAAGCGAAGTCGCCGCGCAAGGCCTACGTCACCGAGCTGTTGGAAGGCCGCCAGGGCCCGGCCATCGCCGCCACCGACTACGTGCGCGCCTTCGCCGACCAGATCCGCGCCTTCGTGCCGATGAGCTACACCGTGCTGGGCACCGACGGCTTCGGCCGCAGCGACACCCGCGCCAACCTGCGCCGCTTCTTCGAAGTGGACCGCTACTACATCGCCCACGCCGCCATCGCCGCGCTGGCGAAGGACGGCAAGATGACCGCCAAGGACGTGGCCCGCGCGATCAAGCAGTACAAGATCGACCCGGAGAAGGCGAACCCGGTTGGGGTTTGATCTGAGCATGGTTGTAACAAGAGAAAAGCGGCCGAAAGGCCGCTTTTTCATTTGCCAAGCAACGTTGCCCGGAAACTCGCCGGATCAAGTAGGCAGTTGGCCGCTACCGGCCCAGGCAGGGTGAACATCTGCGGTCTCCTGCGAAACGCAAACAGGCGATACAGGTGGAATTGCTCCGGGTTATCGGCGGAGAAGTCGACTTCGTTTGGGCTGATGAAGAAAGGCGTTTCCGCATCATAGGACGTAGTCTTTACCTCAATGAAACGCTCTCGACCCCCGGAATCAAAAGAAAGGATGTCATAGCCAAGGCCATCGCCTTTGGTGTGGGAAACGTGTTCGATACGGCTAGCCAGCTTCTTTTCGCCCTCGTCAACAAGGCGTCGTTCTTCGTATTCCATGACAAGTAGCTCGCCAGCCTGACCAAGCGAGCGGTTACGCGATTCGCGTTCGAGGTAATCGCGCTTGATTGCGATTTGCTGGATAGCTTCAATGGTGCTTTCGTTGATTCGATACTTGGGCTTTGGTACATCTATTACGAAGCTGTTGAAATCGGGGACAAGTGGTTTCTCTGCAGCCGTCTCGACACTGCGAACCGCGACTTCGTCAAATGTTGTGTCATTCAGGAGTGCGTCGCTGACCGTGGTGATCAGTAGCTTCTGTACGTTCTGCAAGGGTTTGTAACCGGTCACGGTCTGTACGCCGATACGGTGCAGGATGGCGCTGATATTGCGAAACTTGTACTCAATCGCACCGTAACTTCTGGCTGATACCTGCGCTTCGAGTTTGCGAATGATGTCGGCCTTTACAAAATTCTGGTTGAGTTCCTGCATCTTCAGCATGTGGAAATAGGCTGCCACCGTGGCATCCACTTCGGCCTGGGTCCACGACTCGCCGGTAATCCCTTCTTCAATCACAATTATCGGTCTCAGGCCCAACTGATGACCAGGTTACCAGCGTTTTGACCTACCTCGCCATGCACTGCCAAGGTGCGTACCTACTACCCGACGGTCAACTTCTCTTCAGCCCGATTGAACACTGAATGCTGCCCAAGCGTGGGCTTGTCCATGCCGACAGCGAGGTGGGCGACGTCGGTGTCCGTCCGGCTGGCAGGGTGTCAGCATGCCGGCGTATCCTTTCCCAACCCAACCCCCCGGAGTTACTCCATGCGTATCCTCCTGCCCGCCATGCTGCTGGCCTTCGCCGGCTTCGCCCATGCTGGCGAGCCCGCCCGTTACGGCGCGC
>JBDHQQ010000205.1:0-3847 GCA_039807145.1 Pseudoxanthomonas sp.
GAGGGGGCCCGCTCCCCGGACATCGTCGATTACCTGGTCTGGGACGGGGCGCGGTGGCGCCGGGTTGGGCGCGAGGTCGGGCCGGCGCCCGCAGACTAGGCCCTGGCCGACTCCGCGGCCAGACCGCGCCCGCCGCCGCCGGGCCCGGCCCAAAGCCGGCTCCGGTACAATGGCCGGCCCGACTCCCACCATGGTCTCCCGGACATGATCGTCCTCGAGGGCGCAGCCGCCCTTTCGCCGTTCCGCCGCGAACGTCTTGAATCCCGCCTGCAGTCCATCGCCGCCGATCTGCGCATCACCGGTGCCTGGCACGTCTATTTCACCCAGGCCGCCGATGCCGCGGCCGTCGACCAGGCCACCCTGGGCCGCATCCTGCAGGCCCAGCCGCACCCGGCCGAGGCGGCCGCGGGCACGGTCTCGCGTTACGTGGTGCCGCGCCTGGGCACGCTGTCGCCGTGGTCGAGCAAGGCCACCGAACTGGTGCGCGGCGCCGGCCTGGCGATCCAGCGCGTCGAGCGTGGTACCCGCATCGACCTGACCGGCTGGCCGTCCGATCCGGCGCAGCAGGCGGCCGTGGCCCGGTTGCTGCACGACCCGATGACGCAGTCGCTGCTGGCCGACATCGCGCAGGCGCGGGCGCTGTTCGACAGCCCGGCGCGCAAGCCGCTGCAGCGCATCGCGCTGGCCGACCTGGAAGGCGCCAACAAGCGCCTGGGCCTGGCCCTGGCCGACGACGAGATCGAGTACCTGCGCCAGCGCTACGGCGAACTCGGCCGCGACCCGTCCGACGTCGAATTGATGATGTTCGCGCAGGCCAATTCCGAGCATTGCCGGCACAAGATCTTCAATGCCAGCTGGACCATCGACGGACAGGCGCAGGAGCGCTCGCTGTTCCGGATGATCAAGCACACCCACCAGCAGACCCCGCAGCACACGCTCAGCGCCTACAGCGACAACGCCGCGGTGATCGAGGGCGAGCCGGCCGCGCGCTACCGCCCGGACCCGGCCACCGGCCGCTACCGCAGCGAAGCGGTGGTGCCCAGTGCGTTCCAGATCAAGGTGGAGACGCACAACCACCCCACCGCGATCGCGCCGTTCCCGGGGGCCTCCACCGGTGCCGGCGGCGAGATCCGCGACGAGGGCGCGACCGGCCGCGGCGGCAAGCCCAAGGCCGGCCTGACCGGCTTCTCGGTCTCGCACCTGCGCATCCCGACCCTGCCGCAGCCGTGGGAGGCGCCGCGCGCGCTGAACCCGCGGATGGCGCCGGCGCTGGACATCATGCTCGACGGCCCGCTCGGCGGCGCCGCGTTCAACAACGAGTTCGGGCGCCCGAACCTGCTGGGCTACTTCCGCAGCTTCGAGCTGCCCGAGGACGGCATCACCCGCGCCTACGACAAGCCGATCATGCTGGCCGGCGGCCTGGGCGCGATCGACCGCGTGCAGGTGGACAAGCTGAAGCTGCAGGATGGCGACATCGTCATCGTGCTGGGCGGCCCGGCGATGCTGATCGGCCTGGGCGGCGGCGCCGCTTCGTCGGTGGCCTCGGGCGAGAGCGCCGAGGACCTGGACTTCGCCAGCGTGCAGCGCGACAACCCGGAAATGGAGCGCCGCTGCCAGGAAGTGATCGACCGCTGCGTGGCCATGGGCGCGGGCAACCCGATCAAGTTCTTCCATGACGTCGGCGCCGGTGGCCTGTCCAACGCCATTCCCGAACTGCTGCACGATTCCGGGGTCGGCGGCGTGATCGACCTGGGCAAGGTGCCGACCGACGATCCCTCGCTGTCGCCGCTGGAACTGTGGTGCAACGAGTCGCAGGAGCGCTACGTGCTGGGCATCCCGGCCGACCGCCTGGCCGAGTTCGCCGCGATCTGCGCGCGCGAGCGCTGCCCGTTCGCCGCGGTCGGCGTGGCCACCGCCGAGGAGCGGCTGGTGGTGGGGTATGGCGCAACGGTTGAAAGTGTCTATGGCAGCGCTGCCGCGACGGATAGCCCCGGCCCGGCGCAGCGCGCCGGGCGTTCGGACGAGCCGCGCGGCAGTGCCGCTCACCCGATCGACCTGCCGATGGACGTGCTGTTCGGCAAGGCGCCGAAGATGCACCGCGACACCGCGCACCCGCCCGCGCCGCGCTGGCCGCAGCTGAAGACCGCCGGCATCGACCTGCACGACGCCGGCCTGCGGGTGCTGTCGCACCCGACCGTGGCGGCCAAGAACTTCCTGGTCACCATCGGCGACCGCAGCGTCGGCGGCCTGACCGCGCGCGAGCAGATGATCGGCCCGTGGCAGCTGCCGATGGCCGATGTCGCCATCACCCTGGCCGGGTTCGACACCTACGCCGGCGAGGCGATGGCGGTGGGCGAGCGCACCCCGCTGGCGCTGCTCAACGCCGCCGCGTCGGCGCGCATGGCGGTGGGCGAGGCGATCACCAACCTGTGCGCCGCGCCGCTGACCTCGCTGGACACGGTCAAGCTGTCGGCCAACTGGATGGCCGCCTGCGGCCACGACGGCGAGGACGCGCTGCTGTACGACGCGGTCCGCGCGGTGGGCATGGAACTGTGCCCGCAGCTGGACATCAGCATCCCGGTGGGCAAGGACTCGCTGTCGATGCAGGCGCAGTGGCAGGCCGATGGCCGCACCGAGAAGTCGGTGTCGCCGGTGTCGCTGGTGATCTCGGCGTTCGCGCCGGTGGTCGACGCGCGCCAGCAGCTGACCCCGCTGCTCGAGCGCGAGGGCGAAAGCGAGCTGTGGCTGATCGGGCTGGGCGCGGGCAAGCAGCGCCTGGGCGGCTCGATCCTGGCGCAGACCCAGGCCGACCACAGCGCCCTGCCGGCGTTCGCCGGTGAAGTGCCGGACCTGGACGACCCGCAGCGCCTGCGCGGCTTCTTCGAACTGATCCGCGATGCACGTGAAGCCGGGCTGCTGCTGGCCTACCACGACCGCAGCGATGGCGGCGCCTTCGCCGCACTGTGCGAAATGTCGTTCGCCTCGCGGCTGGGCCTGGACATCGTGCTCGATGCCTGGGGCGATGACCCGTTCCGCAGCCTGTTCAACGAGGAGCTCGGCGCGGTGGTGCAGATCGCCCGGGAAGACCGCGCCGCGTTCGCCGACCTGGTCGAACGGCATGCGCTGACCGAGTGCGCGCAGCGCATCGCGCGCCCGACCACCGCGCCGGTGGTGCGCGTGCAGCTCGGCGGGCAGAGCCTGGCCGAATGGCGCTGGGAGGAACTGTTCGACGCCTGGTGGTCGGTGACCCACGCCATGCAGAAGTTGCGCGACAACCCCGAGGCGGCCGACCAGGAGCGCGCGGTCGCGCGCAGCTTCAACGCCCCCGGGCTGAAGCCGAAGCTGGCGTTCGACCCGGCCGAGGACGTCGCCGCGCCGTTCGTCGCCACCGGGGCGCGGCCGAAGGTGGCGATCCTGCGCGAGCAGGGCGTCAACGGCCAGATCGAAATGGCCAACATCTTCGAGCGCGCCGGCTTCGACGCCTTCGACGTGCACATGAGCGACCTGATCGAAGGCCGCGTGCGGCTGGCGGACTTCCGCGGCCTGGCCGCCTGCGGCGGCTTCAGCTACGGCGACGTGCTGGGCGCGGGCCGCGGCTGGGCCACCTCGATCCTGGAACGCCCGGCGTTGCGCGAAGCCTTTGCCGCGTTCTTCGCGCGCCCGGACACCTTTGCCCTGGGCGTTTGCAACGGCTGCCAGATGATCAGCCAGCTCAAGGCCATCATTCCCGGCGCGGAGCACTGGCCGACCTTCCTGCGCAACCGCAGCGAGCAGTTCGAGGCCCGCACCGCGCTGCTGGAGGTGGTGGAATCGCCGTCGATCCTGCTGCGCGGCATGGCCGGTTCGC
>JBDHQQ010000206.1:0-3799 GCA_039807145.1 Pseudoxanthomonas sp.
GGAGGTGGAACCGGCGGCGCGAACCGCGAAAAGCGGAAGCGCCGCATGTGCGGCGCTTCCGGGGTGGGTACTACGCGCCGGTCACGACCACAGTGGAATGACCCGGCTCCCGACGTGGCGCTCCCGTGCACGGCCTGCAGCGGTGGCGTTGACCGCAGGATGATTCCCGGCGAGGGCCGGAGGTGGAACCGGCGACGCGAACCGCGAAAAGCGGAAGCGCCGCGTGTGCGGCGCTTCCGGGGGGGTACTACGCGCCGCTCACGAGCGCAGCGGAATGACGCGGATCTCGACGCGGCGGTTCTGCGCGCGGCCGGCATCGGTGTCGTTGCTGGCGATCGGGTAGTTCTTGCCGGCGCCCAGGGTCTCGATGCGCTCGCGCTGCACGCCCTGCGCGGCGAGGTAGGCGGCCACGGCGTCGGCACGTTCCTTGGAAATGCGGTTGTTGACCGCGTCGCTGCCGATGCTGTCGGTGTGGCCGACCACTTCGATCATGGTCTGGTTGTATTCGGCCAGGGTCGCCGCGACACCGTTGAGGGCGCCGTAGAACTGCGGCTTGAGCGTGGTCTTGTTGAAATCGAAGGTGATGCCGTCGGGCAGGTTCAGGGTGATGTTGTCGCCCTGCCGCTGCACGTCGATGCCGGTGTTGGCGGTGCGCTCGCGCAGGGCGCGCTCCTGGCGGTCCTGGTAGTTGCCGATGGCGGCACCGGACAGCGCGCCGATGCCGGCGCCGACCATGGCGCGCTGGCGGCGCTCGGTGGCGTTGTCGCCGCTGAGCAGGCCCGCGGCCACGCCGATGGCGGTACCGATCAGCGCGCCCTTGCCGGTGCGGTTCTGCTGCTGGGTGGGGTTGCCGTACGGATCACTCTGCACATAGGAGCCGCCGGTGGCGCAGGCCGACAGCACGGCGGCGGTCACCAGGCCGATGGAAAGGTTGCGGATAACGGTGCGGGTGGTCATCGGGGAATCTCCGTCTGGTGCCGGCCGTGCCGGCGTGGATTGCGCGGGCAGCATAAACAGCCAGGCGCGAGTGGCGCATGACGAAACCATGCGGCCACCGGGCTCCATTCAGGTACCTGTCCAGGATTGCACTTGTAGCGACCGGGGCCTTCCCCGCGCCCATGCGCGGGCGTCGCCGGCAGGCACCGAGCATGCGGGTGCCCCCGCGAGTGCTCCGGCGGCGGGCGACGCGGCCGAGCGGCGACGCCCGCCGATGCTAGTCCACCGCCGGCGACCAGCTGGCGCCGTAGAGCTGCCACTGCCCGTCGACCTGCCGCCAGTGGCTGGTGACCTGCTGCAGCTGCCCGCGCTCGGGCAGGAAGCGGCCGTCGCCCCCGGTGAGCAGCACGCTGAAGCGGACGGTCGCGGTAGCCCCCTGCCCCATCTCGACCCGCAGCGGGCCGGTGCGTGCGCCGACCCGGGCGTTGAGCAGCAGTTGCGCGCGCAGCAACCGGTCCAGGCCAGCGCGGTCCAGGGTGTCATTGCCGATGAAGTCGGTGGCGACACCCGCCATGAAATCGCGCGGTTCGCCCTGCTCCACCGCGGCCTGCATCCGCGCCACGGTGTCGCGCAGGCGCTGCTCCGGCGCCTGCCGCGCGCAGGCGCACAGCACCAGCACGATCAGCGCAATACGCACGCAGTTGAAGACCGTTCGGATCATCGCTCCCTTCGCCTTTTCCATTCTGGACGGTATGCTGCGGCAACGGCCACCGTCGGCGCATGGCCGCCATACCAACTAGACCACAACCATTTCCTGGAGGGGAAGATGAATCAGGAACGTCCCTGGCTGCAGAGTTATCCCGCCGGCGTGCCGGCCGAGATCGACGTCGATGAATTCCGCTCCGTGGCCGCGGTGTTCGATGCCTCCGTAGCCAAGTTCCGTGACCGTCCCGCCTACTCCAACTTCGGCAAGGTGCTGACCTACGGGCAGGCCGATGCCCTGGTGACCCAGTTTGCCGCCTACCTGCTGGGCGAGCTGCAGCTGAAGAAGGGCGACCGCGTGGCGGTGATGATGCCCAACTGCCTGCAGTACCCGATCGCCACCTTCGGCATCCTGCGCGCGGGCCTGACGGTGGTGAACGTCAACCCGCTGTACACCCCGCGCGAGCTGAAGCACCAGCTGGTCGATTCCGGCGCCTCGGCGCTGGTGGTGGTGGACAATTTCGGCGACACGGTGCAGCAGGTGATCGCCGACACGCCGGTCAGGCAGGTGATCACCACCGGGCTGGGCGACATGCTCGGCTTCCCCAAGGGCGCGATCGTCAATTTCGTGCTCAAGTACGTCAAGAAGATGGTGCCCGACTACCGCATCAAGGGCACGATCCGCTTCCGCGAGGCGCTGCGCCTGGGTGCGCGCCACCCCATGCCGCCGGTGGAGATCAGCCACGACGACATCGCCTTCCTGCAGTACACCGGCGGCACCACCGGGGTGGCCAAGGGCGCCATGCTGACCCACCGCAACCTGGTGGCGAACATGCAGCAGGCGTCGGCATGGATCTCCGCCTCGGGGGTCAAGCCCGGCGAGGAGGTGATCATCACCGCGCTGCCGCTGTACCACATCTTCGCGCTGACGGCCAACGGCCTGGTCTTCATGAAGCTGGGCGGCCTGAACCACCTGATCACCAACCCGCGCGACATGAAGGGCTTCGTCAAGGAGCTGCGCAACAACCGCTTCACCGCCATCACCGGCGTCAACACGCTGTTCAACGGCCTGCTCAACACGCCCGGCTTCGAGGACGTGGACTTCTCCTCGCTCAAGGTCACCCTGGGCGGCGGCATGGCGGTGCAGCGGGCGGTGGCCGAACGCTGGAAGAAGATCACCGGCACCACCCTGGTGGAGGCCTACGGCCTGACCGAGACCTCGCCGGCGGCCTGCATCAACCCGCTGGACCTGGCCGAGTACAACGGCGCCATCGGCCTG
This sequence comes from Pseudoxanthomonas sp., assembly GCA_039807145.1. GTDB lineage: Bacteria > Pseudomonadota > Gammaproteobacteria > Xanthomonadales > Xanthomonadaceae > Pseudoxanthomonas_A. The sequence continues at coordinate 2,918 of JBDHQQ010000206.1, forward strand.
CCGATTCCGTCCACCGACGCCTGCGTGAAGGACGATGACGGCAACATGCTCGCGGTCGGCGAGGTCGGCGAGCTGTGCATCCGCGGCCCGCAGGTGATGAAGGGCTACTGGCACCGCCCTGACGAGACCGCCAAGGCGATGGACGCCGGCGGCTGGCTGCATACCGGCGACATGGCGCGCATGGACGAGAAGGGCTTCTTCTACATCGTCGACCGCAAGAAGGACATGATCCTGGTGTCCGGCTTCAACGTGTACCCGAACGAGGTCGAGGACGTCATCGCGATGATGCCCGGCGTGCTGGAAGTGGCCGCGGTCGGCGTGCCGAACGAGAAATCCGGCGAGGTGGTCAAGGTGGTCATCGTCAAGAAGGACCCGAACCTGACCGAGGAGCAGGTCAAGGAGTTCGCCCGCGCCAACCTGACCGGCTACAAGCACCCGCGCATCGTCGAGTTCCGCAAGGAGCTGCCCAAGACCAACGTCGGCAAGATCCTGCGCCGCGAACTGCGCGACGCCCCGCCGGCCGGCTGAAGCCCGCCTGTCCAGCCGTGCCCCTGAAGGCCCCGCCGGCCCCCGGCGGGGCCTTTGCGCATGCGCCGGACCATGGCGCGTGTAGGATCGCGGAGTGCCAGCGTCCGGCCCGCCGCCCACGCTTCCGATTCTGCGGGCCTCCTGCAAGGACCCAGCCCATGAACGCGATCGAACTGTTGCCCGTCGGCACCCCCGCCACCGACTACGCCACCCCCTACTCCACCATCCGCGTGCACGACGACGCCGTCGGCGACGTGCATTGGCTGCACATGCACGCCGACGCCGGCCCCGGCGTGCGCCCCTGCTTCCGCAAGCCGCTGATGACCGAGATGCACGCCTACCTGGACGGCATCA
>JBDHQQ010000033.1:0-19097 GCA_039807145.1 Pseudoxanthomonas sp.
TCGAACCGGGCGAAAGCGTCGCGCCCGGCCAGCCGCTGATGACCGTGTTCGCGCCCGACGCGCTGCGCATCGAGGTGAGCGTGCCGCAGTCCGACGCGGCGGCGATCCGCACGAATGCGGCGGCGAAGATCGCGTTCGACGATGGCCGCACGGCCCACGCGGCGCAGGTGATCGTGTTCCCGAGCGCCGATGCCGCCACGCACAGCGTCAACGTGCGCGTGCAGCTGCCGTCGCTGGATCCGGCGCCGCTGCCGGGCAGCACCGCGAAGGTATCGTTTCCGGCGACGCAGGGCGCGGCTTTCCCCCGCGTGCCGGTGTCGGCGCTGGTGCGCCGTGGCGAAATCAACGCGGCCTACGTGGTTTCGGACGGTCGCGTGGTGTTGCGCCAACTGCGTATCGGCGGGCAGTCCGGCGACCAGGTCGAAGTGATTTCCGGCCTGAAGCCGGGCGAGAAGATCGCGGCCAATCCGGTCGCCGCTGCGCGGGCGCTGGCGAAGGCGCGCGAAGGCGGGGCCTGACATGGCCGATACGGACGACGCGCCGCGCCTCGGTATCTCCGGGCGCATCGCGCGCATCTTCCAGGACAATCCGCTGACGCCGATCCTGGCGCTGCTGGGCCTGCTGCTGGGCGCGCTCGCGATCGCGGTTACGCCGCGCGAAGAAGAGCCGCAGATCGACGTGACCATGGCCAACGTGATCGTGCCGTTCCCCGGCGCGGACGCGCGCCAGGTCGAGCAGATGGTCGCCTTTCCGCTGGAACAGAAGCTGTCGGAAATCGAGCAGGTCAAGCACACCTACTCGGTGAGCCGGCCGGGCATGGCGGTGTTGACGGTCGAGTTCGAAGTCGGCGTCGAGCGCCAGCCGGCACTGGTGCGGCTGTACGACAAGGTGTTTTCCAACCAGGACTGGATGCCGCAGAACCTCGGCGTCGGCCAGCCGGTGGTCAAGCCCAAGGGCATCGACGACGTGCCGGTGATGGCGCTGACCCTGTGGACCGACGATCCGCAGCGCGGCGCTACGGATCTGGCCGAAGTCGCGCACACGCTGGAGAGCGAGCTCAAGCGCATTCCGGGCACGCGCGACATCTACACCATCGGCGCGCCGGAACGCGCGGTGATGGTGGAACTGGATCCGGCGCGGCTGGCCAGCCACGGCCTGGTGGTGGCCGACCTGGCCGGCGCGCTGCAGTCGGCGAACCTCGCGCGCCAGGCCGGCGAACGCGTCGGCGCCGACGGCGTGTCGCAAGTCGTGTCGGGACAGTTCCTCGCCGATCGCGACGACGTCGCCGGACTCGTGCTCGGCCTGCGGGACGGCCATCCGGTGCGGCTGTCCGACGTGGCCGAAATCCGTGACGCGGCGGACGCACCCACCACCTATGTCTGGCACGGCGCGCCGGCCGGTCGCGACGGCCCCGCCAGCGGGGTCGCGCCCGCGGTGACCCTGGCCATCGCCAAGAAGCCCGGCAGCAACGCGTCGGACGTCACCCGCGCCGTGTCGCAGCGGATCGCCGCGCTGCGCGGGCAGGTCGTCCCCGAGGGCGTGCACGTCGAGGTCACCCGCGACTATGGCCTGACCGCCAGCGACAAGGCGCAGACGCTGATCAAGAAGCTGGTGTTCGCCACCGGATCGGTGGTGCTGCTGGTGCTGTTCGCGCTGGGCCGCCGCGAAGCCGTGGTGATCGGTTCGGCGGTGGTCCTGACCCTCGCTGCCACCCTTTTCGCGTCGCTGGCGATGGGCTTCACCCTCAACCGCGTCTCGCTGTTCGCGCTGATCTTCTCCATCGGCATCCTCGTCGACGACGCCATCGTCGTGGTCGAGAACATCCACCGACACATGGCACAAGGCGGCAAGTCGCTGCGCGAAGCGATCCCGCCGGCGGTGGACGAGGTCGGCGGCCCGACCATCCTTGCCACCTTCACCGTGATCGCAGCGCTGATGCCGATGGCTTTCGTCAGCGGCTTGATGGGGCCGTACATGCGGCCGATCCCGATCAACGCATCGGTCGGCATGCTGCTGTCGCTGATGATCGCGCTGGTGGTCACGCCGTGGCTGTCGCTGAAGCTGCTGTCGCGGCACGCGCCCGCGCACGATGACGCGGCCGACGGCCATGCGCCGGGAACGATGGCCGCGCGGCTGCAGCGCCTGTTCGGCCGGATCATGTCGCCGTTCCTCGCCGAGGAAGGCGGTGCGAAACGGCGCCGCAGGCTGTTCGCGGGCATGGCGGCGCTGGTCGTGTTGGCCGCGAGTCTGGCCGTGTTCAAGCTGGTGGTGCTGAAGATGCTGCCGTTCGACAACAAGTCGGAACTGCAGATCGTCGTCGACCTGCCGGAAGGCCGCACGCTGGAAGACACCAATGCGCTGCTGGCGGAACTGGTCGCGGTACTTGATGCGGTGCCGGAAGTGCGTGATTATCAGGGCTACGCCGGCACCGCCGCGCCGATCAATTTCAACGGCCTGGTCAGGCAGTACTACCTGCGCGAAGGCGCCAACGTCGGCGACCTGCAGGTCAACCTGGTCGGTCGCCACGAACGCAGCCGCAAGAGCCACGAGATCGCGACGGCGCTGCGGCCGAAGCTCGCGGCGGTCGGCCGCAGCCACGGCGCGTCGGTCAAGCTGGTGGAAGTGCCGCCGGGCCCTCCGGTGCTGTCGCCCATCGTCGCTGAGGTCTACGGCCCCGACTACGCGCGCAGCCGCGAGATCGGCCGCGCGCTGGAACGGCGCTTCCTAGCCACCGAAGGCATCGTAGACGTCGACACCAGCGTCGAAGCCGACGCGCCGCGCGAGGTGCTGGCCATCGACCGCGTGCGCGCGGCGCGGCTGGGCGTTGCGCAATCGGCGATCGCCGAGACCATCGCTGCGGGGTTGCAAGGCCAGGACGCGACTTATGTGATCGACGGCAGCTCGAAATACCCGCGACCGATCCGCCTGCGCCTGCCGCCGGCGGACCAGGCCGAACTCGAGCGCCTGCTTGCGCTGCGGGTGCGCGGCGGCGACGGACAACTGGTGCCGCTGTCGGAACTGGTCGGTGTGCAGCGCAGCGGCTGGGATGGCGCGATCCAGCACAAGGACCTGTTGCCCGTGGTGTACGTGATGGGCGACGAGAGCGGTGCCGCCGACAGCCCGCTTTACGGCATGTTCGATATCGTCGGACAGGTCGCGGACAATCCTGTCGTCGGCCAGAAACTCGCGCAGTTCTTCATCCGCCAACCGCCGGATACCGCCGGCTTCGCGGTCAAGTGGGACGGCGAATGGCAGATCACCTACGAGACCTTCCGCGACATGGGCATTGCCTACGCCGCGGGCATGGTGCTGATCTACCTGCTGGTGGTGGCCTACTTCCGCAACTACGTGGTGCCGCTGGTGATCATGGCGCCGATCCCGCTGACCGTGATAGGGGTGATGCCGGGACACGCACTGTTCGGCGCGCAGTTCACCGCCACCTCGATGATCGGCATGATCGCGCTTGCTGGGATCATCGTGCGCAACTCGATCCTGCTGGTTGACTTCATCAACCACCTGATGGCTCAGGGCGAGAGCGCGGAGCGGGCGGTGATCGACGCCTGCGCGGTGCGCGCCCAGCCGATCGCGCTGACCGCGCTGGCGGCCATGGCCGGCGCGTTCTTCATCCTCGACGACCCGATCTTCAACGGGCTGGCGATCTCGCTGGTGTTCGGCATCCTGGTCAGCACGGTGCTGACCCTGCTGGTGATCCCGCTGCTGTACTACGCCCTGGTCCGGCGCGGGACGGCCCAGGCACCGGATCGCGGCTAAGGCGGATTTGCGAATGGAAAGGGCGGCGGCCCACGCCGCCGCCCGGAAGAATGGAGGCCATCCTGCCTCCGCCCGTCGTCCCTGCTATGGCCTTCCAAGCTACCCCTGCCGGATGACAGGCGGATGACGCTTCTTCGCCTTTCCGGAAGGAGGGGGAAAACCGCCCGGCGAATCGGTTAAAGTGGGCTGGTGAACCCGCAGGCGCTCTCCCGCGAACTCCCTTCCGCTCGCCGGTCCTGGCGATGGTGGCCCGTTGCCGCTGCCTGCCATGTCCACGAGAACCGGAAGGATTACCCGCTTGATCACGCAAGAACAGTTCCAGCGCCACGCCGCTGAGGGCCTCTACAACCGCATCCCCGTCGTCCGCGAAGTGCTGTCCGACCTGGACACGCCGCTGTCGGTCTACCTGAAGCTCGCCGACGCACCGCACACCTACCTGTTCGAATCGGTCGAAGGCGGCGAGCGCTTCGGCCGCTACTCGATCATCGGCCTGCCGGCGAAGCGGGTGATCACCTTCCGCGGCCACACGCTGGAAATCCGCGACCGCGGCGCCCTGGTCGAAACCCGCGAGGTCGTCGATCCGTTCGCCGAGGTCGAGGCGCTGCGCGCCGCGCACTCGGTGCCGAAACTGGAAGGCCTGCCGGGCTTCGCCGGCGGCCTGGTCGGCTGGTTCGGCTTCGAGTGCATCGAGTACATCGAGAAGAAACTCGCCGCCAACGCCAATCCCGACCAGCTCGGCACGCCCGACATCCTGCTGATGCTGTCGGAAGAGCTGGCGGTGTTCGACAACCTCAAGGGCCGGCTGTACCTGGTCGTGCACGCCGACCCGCGCGAGCCGGACGCATGGGAAGCCGCGCAGGCGCGCCTCGACGCGCTGACCGCCAAGCTGCGCCACGGCGCCGGCTACCCCGCGCCGATCGCCCGCGATGTGCTGGACGAAAGCCATTTCGTCTCCGGCTTCACCCGCGAGGGCTTCATCGATGCGGTGGAGAAATCGAAGCAATACATCCGCGCCGGCGACGTGTTTCAGGTGGTGCTGAGCCAGCGACTCAGCGTGCCGTTCAACGCGCGCCCGGTGGACGTTTACCGCGCCCTGCGCGCGCTGAACCCGTCGCCGTACATGTATTTCCTCGACGTCGGCGACATGCAGGTGGTCGGTTCGTCGCCGGAAATCCTGGTGCGCCTGCAGGACGGCGAAGTCACGGTGCGGCCCATCGCCGGGACGCGGCCGCGCGGGAAAACGCACGAGGAAGACCTGGCGCTGGAAGCCGAACTGCTGGCCGACCCGAAGGAACGCGCCGAACACCTGATGCTGATCGACCTGGGCCGCAACGACACCGGGCGCGTGTCCAAGGCGGGCAGCGTCAAGGTCGGCGACAGCTTCGTGATCGAGCGCTACAGCCACGTCATGCACATCGTCAGCGAGGTCACCGGCAAGCTCTTGCCGGGGCTGAGTTATGCGGACGTGCTGCGCGCGACCTTCCCGGCCGGAACGGTCAGCGGTGCGCCGAAGATCCGGGCGCTGCAAGTGATCCGCGAGCTGGAACCGATCAAGCGCAACGTCTACGCCGGCAGCATCGGCTACATCGGCTGGCACGGCGACGCCGACACCGCCATCGCCATCCGCACCGCCGTCATCAAGGACGGCAAGCTGCACGTGCAGGCCGGCGCCGGCATCGTCTACGACTCCGATCCGGAAAAGGAATGGGACGAGACGATGAACAAGGGGCGCGCGCTGTTTCGCGCGGTGGCCGAGGCGGCCAAGGGCCTGTAAGGAATTCATCCATGCTGCTGATGATCGACAACTACGACAGTTTCACCTACAACCTGGTCCAGTACCTGCAGGCATTGGGTGCAGACGTGCGGGTGGAGCGCAACGATGCGCTGACGGTGGACCAGATCGAGAAGCTCGCACCGGAGCGCATCGTCGTTTCGCCCGGCCCGTGCACGCCGAACGAAGCGGGCGTGTCGCTGGAAGTGATCGAGCGGCTCGGCCGCACCACGCCGATCCTCGGCGTCTGCCTCGGCCACCAGAGCATCGGCCAGGCCTATGGCGGCAAGGTGATTCGCGCCGGGCGGATCATGCACGGCAAGACCTCGTATATCCGCCACCAGGGCCGCGGCGTGTTCGCCGGCCTGCCGGACGGCTACGAAGCTACCCGCTACCACTCGCTGGTGGTCGAGCGCGAATCGCTGCCCGACGCGCTGGAAGTGACCGCGTGGACCGAGAACGACGACGGCAGCTTCGAGGAGATCATGGGCCTGCGCCACCGAGAATTCCCGGTGGAAGGCGTGCAGTTCCATCCCGAGTCGATCCTGACCGAGCATGGTCACGCGTTGCTGAAGAACTTCCTGGAGCGCTGAGATGCCGGGCGCCGGGAAGCTCTTCGTGGTGATGCTGGGCGGCACCCATCCGCGGGCGAAGATCGAACTGCACGACGTTGTGTTCGCCCTGGGCGATACGCTGGAATCGACCTATCCGCAACTGCGCGAGCAGTGGTTCGGCGAACCGCGCGGCGCGCACGTCGATTCGTGGATGGAAGTGGACGGCGTCGAAGGCTGGCAGGTGCGGTTCTCCGCGACGCCTGCGCCGGCGGGCGCGCCGCGATTGTTCTTCGTCAACCTCGGTGGCTACCTGGCGGGCGTGTTCGGCGAATCGCACGACTATGTGCTGGTCGTGGCCGCGGACGCGGCCGAGGCCAAGCGCAAGGCCAAGGCGCAAGCCGACGCCCGCTGGATGCTGCCGCACAAGGACGCGCTGTACGATGTCGACGAATGCATTCCGGTCGATTCGGCCGGTGGCCGCCACGTCGTGCTGGTCGAAGGACCGCACGCCGGCATCGCCTGCGGCAGCGATTACCTCGTCATTTCCTGATTCGTCCACGGAAACCCCATGTCCATCACCCCGCAAGAAGCCCTGCAGCGCACCATCGAGCACCGCGAGATATTCCACGACGAGATGGTCGACCTGATGCGCCAGGTCATGCGCGGCGACGTGTCGCCGGCGATGACCGCCGCCATCCTCACCGGGCTGCGCGTGAAGAAGGAGACCATCGGCGAGATCGCCGGCGCGGCGACGGTGATGCGCGAGTTTTCGCGCGCGGTGGACGTGGCCGACCGGTCGAACCTGGTCGACATCGTCGGCACCGGAGGCGATGGCTCGCACACCTTCAACATCTCGACCTGCTCGATGTTCGTGGTCGCCGCGGCCGGGGCCAAGGTGGCCAAGCACGGCAACCGCAGCGTGTCGTCCAGCTCCGGCAGCGCCGACGTGCTGGAAGCGCTGGGCGCGGCGATCGAGCTGCAGCCCGAGCAGGTGGCGCAGTCGATCGCACGCACCGGCATCGGCTTCATGTTCGCGCCGGTGCACCATCCGGCGATGAAGGTGGTCGCGCCGGTGCGCCGCGAGATGGGCGTGCGCACCCTGTTCAACATCCTCGGTCCGCTGACCAATCCGGCCGGCGCGCCGAACATCCTGATGGGCGTGTTCCATCCCGACCTGGTCGGCATCCAGGCGCGCGCGCTGCAGGAGCTGGGCGCGCAGCGCGCGCTGGTGGTCTGGGGCCGCGACGGCATGGACGAGCTGTCGCTGGGTGCGGCCACCCTGGTCGGCGAGCTGCGCGACGGCGCGGTGCGCGAATACGAAGTGCATCCCGAGGATTTCGGCATCGCGATGTCGGCCAGCCGCAACCTGCGGGTCGGCGATGCGACCGAATCGAGGGCGATGCTGCTGGGCGTGCTGGAGAACCGTCCGGGTCCGGCGCGCGAGATCGTCGCCCTGAACGCGGGCGCGGCGCTGTACGTGGCCGGCGTGGCCGAAAGCATCGAGGATGGCATCGAGCGCGCCCGCGACGCGATTTCGCGCGGCTTGGCGATGGACAAGCTCAACGCGTTCGTCGCCGGCACGCAGGCGCTGGCGAGGCAGGGCGGGGCGGGCTGAATGTCGATGGGCGGTTTCGCCGGGTTGCCGCGGCCGCCGTATTACGCGGTGGTCTTCTCCTCGCGCCGCAACGGGCGCGATGAGGACGGCTACGCGGCCGCGGCGCAACGCATGCTCGAACTGGCCGCCGCCCAGCCGGGCTTCCTCGGCGTGGAATCGGCGCGCGGCGAGGACGGTTTCGGCATCACCGTGTCCTACTGGGAAAGCGAAGACGCGATCCGTCGCTGGCGGCAGCATGCCGAGCACGCCGCGGTACGCGCGCAGGGCCGGCGCGAGTGGTACGAACATTTCGAAGTGCGCGTGTCCCGGGTCGAGCGCGCCTATGCAAGCGAGGGATGAGGGGCAAGGGGCGGGGAGTGAGTGTGCGATCATGACGCGACCGTTCTTTCCCGTTCCCCACGCCTTCCATCCCACGACTGTTCCATGAGCGACATCCTCGACACCATCCTCGCGCGCAAGGCCGAGGAAATCGCCGCGCGCAGCGCGCAGGTCCCGTTGGCCGAGATGCGCGCGCGCGCGCGCGACGCTTCGCCGGTGCGCGGCTTCGCCCGGGCCCTGCGCGCCACGGTGGCGCGCGGCGAGCCGGCGGTGATCGCCGAGGTCAAGAAGGCCAGTCCGTCCAGGGGCGTGATCCGCCCGGATTTCCGTCCCGCCGACATCGCGGTCAGCTACGAATTCGGCGGCGCGAGCTGCCTGTCGGTGCTGACCGACGCGGATTTCTTCCAGGGCGCGGACGAGTACCTGCGGCAGGCGCGCGAGGCCTGCACCCTGCCGGTGCTGCGCAAGGACTTCACCATCGATCCGTACCAGGTGGTCGAGGCGCGCGCGCTGGGCGCCGACTGCATCCTGCTGATCGTCGCCGCGCTGGACGACGTGCAGCTGGCCGACCTGGCCGGGCTGGCGATGGAACTGGACATGGACGTGCTGGTGGAAGTGCACGACATCGACGAGCTGGAGCGCGCGCTGCAGGTGCCGGCGCCGCTGCTGGGGATCAACAACCGCAACCTGCGCACCTTCGACGTCACGCTCGACACGACGCTGTCGATGAAGGACGCGGTTCCGAGGGACCGCCTGCTGGTCACCGAAAGCGGCATCCTGGCCCCGGCCGACGTGGCGACGATGCGCAACGCCGGCGTGCATGCGTTCCTGGTCGGCGAGACCTTCATGCGCGCCGATGAGCCGGGCGAAGCGCTGCGCAGGCTATTCTTCGACGCATGACCGACACGTTTCCCGAGCCGCGCGCCGACGCGCCGCTGGTGGTCTTCGACTTCGACCATACCCTGTACGACGGCGACTCCGGCAGCCACCTGTTCGCGTGGCTGATCAGGCGCAACCCGCTGCGCATGGCCGCCGCGCTGCTGGCGACGCCGCTGCTGGGGCCGATGGTGGCGTGGCTGCGCACGCGCCGTCACGGCATTTCCGGCTACGTCTGGATCGCCACCTTCGGTTTGCACCGCGCGCGCGAGTTCGACCGCTGGATCGACCGCTACGTGCGCGAGCACGAAGCCGTGATCCGCGCGCGCCTGCTGCCGCTGGCGCTGCAGGTGTTCGCGCGCCACCGCGCCGCCGGCGACCGCGTGGTCGTCGCCACCGGCGCGCCGCCGGAACTGGCGCGGGCGATGCTGGCCTTCGTCGCCCACCACGACGTGCCGGTGGTCGGCAGCCTGGTCGGCCCGCGTTTCGGCGCGATGATGGCGGTGCGCCACTGCCACAGCGCCGAGAAGCTGCGCCTGCTGCGCGAGCGCGGTTACGGCGACATCGACGCGGCGTATTCGGATTCCACCGCCGACCTGCCCCTGCTGCTGGCGGCGAAGCGGCCGGTGGTGGTGAACCCGGGCGTGAAGCGGGTCGAATTCTTCCGCCGGACGCTGCCTGCGGGCACGCCGATCCTCAACTGGGGCTGCGCGAAGCGCGGCGGCGACGCGGCCTAGCGCCGGTCACAGCGGCCGCGGCGGCGCATCCAGGTCGCGGATCCATTCGGCCAGGGTGCGCTCGCTGAAGTCGGCGAACTCGCCGGCGTCGTAGAAGCGGCCGAAGCAGGACTGGCAGCTTTCGAACCAGATGTGCGGCTGCTGCGGATCGACCATGCGGATCAGGTCCTGCTCGCCGGCGCAGACCGGGCAATGGATGCGGTCGATGCGGTTGTATTCGCGACCTTGTTCGGCGTCGCCCGTGTCGATGCTGTCGGCGTGGGACTTGAGGTGCTCGTGCGCCATCATCCGGAACCACAGGCCGCCGCAGTGGCCGCAGCGGAAGGCGTCGGCGGGCACGTCCTCGACCGGCGACATGGCGTGGGCGCATTTCGGGCATTGCATGGGAAACCGTCTCCGGCAGGCGAAGGCGCCACGTTAGCGCGCGCTGGCGCGCTTGCCCAGCCGGGCCTCAGAACAGCCAGGCGCGCGCGATGTGGTAGGTGCTGATGCACAGCACCAGCAGGCCCACCGCGACCAGCACCGTGCGCTCGCGCACGTGGCGCACCAGCCACGCGGCCAGCGGCGCGGCCAGCGCGCCGCCGATCAGCAGGCCCAGCACGATCTCCAGGTGCTGCAGGCCGATAGTCAGCAGGAAGGTCGTGGAAATGGCCAGGGTGACGACGAATTCGGCGGCGTTGACGGTGCCGATGGTGGTGCGGGCCGGGCCACCGCCGGCCAGCAGGGTGGAAGTGGCCAGCGGCCCCCATCCGCCGCCGCCGCTGGCGTCCAGCAGGCCGGCGAAGAAGCCCAGCACCGGCACGCGGCGGATCTGCCGCTTCGGAATCAGGCGGCCGGCCGCGCGCAGCAGGATCAGCAGCGCCAGCACCAGCAGGTAGACGTAGACGAACGGCCGCAGCGCTTCGCCGGGCAGGCGGGTCAATACATAGGCGCCGATCACCCCGCCCACGGCCCCGGACAGGGTCAGCTGCCAGAACAGCCGCCTGTCGACGTTGCGGAAATAGGCGTGCGATGCACCCGAAACACCGGTGGTGACTACTTCAGCCGCGTGCACGCTGGCGCTGACCGCCGCCGGCGGCAGGCCCATGCTCAACAGCACGGACGAGGACACCAGGCCGAAGGCCATGCCCAGCGCGCCATCGACCAGCTGCGCGGCCAGGCCGATGACGATGAACCAGTAGAACTCGGCGCCGAACTCCATCCAGTGCTTCCACGGGGGCCCGCAGGCCCGGCAGGGCTGCAGGATAACCGCCCGGGCGCCGGGATGCCCCGGATCAGCGGGTGCCGTACAGCACGACGGTCTTGCCGCGTGCGTGCAGGGCGCCGTCGGCCTGCAGCTTCTTCAGCACGCGCCCGGCCATCTCGCGCGAGCAGCCGACCAGGCGGGCCAGCTCCTGGCGCGAGACGCGCAACTGGGTGCCCTGCGGGTGGCTCATCGCTTCCGGCTCATGGGCCAGATCATGCAAGGTGCGCACGATGCGGTCGGAAACGTCGAGGAAGGCCAGCCGGCTGGCCTTGCGGCTGGTGTCCAGCAGGCGGCGGGAAAGCTGGCCGCCGATCGCATACAGCAGCTTCGGTGCATCGCTCGCCAGCGGACCGGTGAACAACTGGTGGACGCGCTCGTAGCCGATTTCCGCCAGTTCGCACTGGGTGCGGGTGCGCAGGATCACCTCGCGCCGGTCGGATTCGATGAAAAGGCCCATCTCGCCGACGAATTCGCCCGGGCCGAAGTAGCCCAGCACCAGCTCGCGGTCGTCGTCTTCCTCGGCGATGATGCTGACCGAGCCGCTGATCACGTAGTACAGCGTGCCCGCCGGGTCGCCGGGACGGAACACGTCGGCCCGCGCCGGGTAGCGGCGGCGGTGGCTGCTGAGCAGGAAGCGTTCGATCGTCGCGGCATCGGGCGTGAGCGGCGTGATGGCCTGACGAATGGGTGCGGTGGTCATGCTTGGGTTGGCTGACATGTGCTCGGGAAAGCGTTGGAGCTTAAGACCAATACGGCCCCCGCGGCAAACACAGGACGCCGGACGTACCGCTGCCGAGCCGATTGCCCCATAATTGGTCCCTTCACCCGACCCCCTCCGAGGGACTTCCGCCGTGGTCAAACCGCTGCCGCGCCTGCGCCTGCAGGGCTTCAACAACCTCACCAAGGCGCTGAGCTTCAACATCTACGACGTCTGCTACGCGGTGACCGAAGAGGAGCGCCAGCGCTACATCGCGTACATCGATGAGGAATACAACGCCGACCGGCTGACCCAGATCCTGACCGACGTGGCCGAGATCATCGGCGCCAACATCCTCAACGTCGCCCGCCAGGACTACGACCCGCAGGGCGCGTCGGTGACGATCCTCATCTCCGAGGAGCCGGTGATCGACAAGAAGGACGCCGGCAAGGAGATCATTTCCGACGCCGTCGTGGCGCACCTGGACAAGTCGCACATCACCGTGCACACCTATCCGGAAACCCACCCCGACAACGGCATCGCGACCTTCCGCGCCGACATCGACGTGGCCACCTGCGGGGTGATCTCGCCGCTGAAGGCGCTGAACTACCTGATCGAGAGTTTCGAGTCCGACATCGTCATCATGGACTATCGCGTGCGCGGCTTCACCCGCGACGTGAAGGGCAAGAAGCACTACATCGACCACAAGATCAATTCGATCCAGGACTACCTGGCCAAGAACATCCGTTCCCGCTACGAGATGATCGACGTCAACGTGTACCAGGAGAACATCTTCCATACCAAGATGCACGTGAAGGATTTCGACCTGGATACCTACCTGTTCGAGGAAAAGGCCAAGAACCTTTCGTTCAAGGAACGCATGAAGATCGAGGCCCGGCTGAAGCGCGAGATCGAGGAGCTGTACCACGGCCGCAACCTGGTCGAGTGACGGTTGCATCCGGTTCGGCCGGCGTTTGCCAGGCTGGACTTCGCATCATGGCGGGACGGCCCGCCCGCGGCACGCGCCGCGCAACATCGCCGACGGCGGCCCGGAACGCAGGTTCCGGGCCGTTTTCCTTTTCGAATGACGGAGATCCCCATGCCCTGGATTCATCTGCTGTTGGCCGGCCTGTTCGAGATCGGCTTCGCCGTGGGCCTGAAGTACACGCAGGGCTTCACCCGGTTGTGGCCCAGCGTCGGCACCCTGGTCGCCGCGGCGATCAGCCTGTGGCTGTTGACCCAGTCGTTGAAGACCCTGCCGGTCGGCACCGCCTATGCGATCTGGACCGGGATCGGCGCGCTCGGCGTGGTGACGCTGGGCGTGCTGCTGTTCGGCGAAAGCATGTCGCCGGCGCGGTTGGGGTGCATCGGCCTGATCGTGGCCGGCGTGATCGGCCTGAAGGTGGTGTCGTCGTGAGCTGGGGGCCCTTGGCCGCGAAAAACCGTCGCAGTCGCAGGAGCGCGCGCGACGTGGCCTTTGTCGGGAAGCCGGGCCGTGCGCGAGAGCGCTCCTACAGGCGGTAGGCGACGGCCTTCATCAGCTTCGCGGCGGCCGCCATCAGCGTGGGAATCGGCTGTGGCAGGACGCGCGCGCCGGCATGCTCCGCGTGCTCGGCGTGGCGGGCCTCGTCGACTTTCATCACCTGCAGGATTTCGCGGCTGCGCAGATCGGCCTCGGGCAGGGTCTGCAGGTGTTCGTCGAGATGGGCCTCGACCTGGCGCTCGGTCTCGACCACGAAACCCAGGCTCCAGCCGTCTCCGCGCAGGCCGGCGACGGCGCCCAGCGCGTAGCTGCCGCCGTACCACAGCGGATTGAACAGGCTGGGGCGGCTGTGCAGCTCGCGCAGGCGGTCGGCGCACCAAGCCAGGTGGTCGGTTTCCTCCTGCGCCGCATCCAGCAGCTGGCCGCGGGTGCGCGGGTCGCGGGCCACCGCGGCCTGGCCGAAATACAGCCCCTGCGCACAGACCTCGCCGACGTGGTTGATCCGCATCAGCCCGGCGGCGTGGCGGCGCTCGGCGGGCGCCAGTTCGACGTCGGGCGTGTCCCCGGCCGGGTTCTGCCGCTGGGCCGGTGGGTTGCCGAACACGGTTTCCAGGGCGCGCTGGGCTTCGACGAAGAGGCGATCGGGCGACGACAGGCTGCGGGTGGCGTTCATGGCCGCCATTGTGCCGCGGCCCGCGGCTCCCGTCCCGCCGGGATGTCCCGACTTGCGGCCGGCGGGACGGCGGGCTAGAATCCCGCCTCTTTGCTGTCCCGCTCCAACCCAATGCGAGGCAAAGTTCCGGTTCCCGGAATCCGCCCGACCAGTCACCACAAGCTGCGAGTTTCGCCATGACCACCTTTACCGCCAAGAACGAGACCGTCCAGCGTGACTGGTACCTCGTCGACGCCACCGGCAAGACCCTGGGCCGCCTGTCCAGCGAGCTGGCCCGCCGCCTGCGCGGCAAGCACAAGCCCGTGTACACCCCGCACGTCGACACCGGCGACTACCTAGTCGTGATCAACGCCGAGAAGATCCACGTCACCGGCAACAAGTTGAACGACAAGCTGTACCACCGCTTCACCGGCTACATCGGCAACCTGAAGACCGAGACCTTGGCCCAGGCGCTGGAGCGCCATCCGGAGCGGGTCATCGAGATCGCCGTCAAGGGCATGCTGCCGAAGGGCCCGCTGGGCCGCGACATGTACCGCAAGCTCAAGGTCTACAAGGGTGCCGAGCACCCGCACGCCGCCCAGCAGCCCCAGGTTTTGGATATCTAAGTCATGGCCATCACTCAAAACTACGGCACCGGCCGTCGCAAGTCCTCCACCGCCCGCGTGTTCCTGCGCAAGGGCACCGGCAAGATCACGGTCAACGATCGTCCGCTGGACGAATTCTTCGGCCGCGAGACCGCGCGCATGATCGTGCGCCAGCCGCTGGAGCTGACCAAGAACACCGAGAACTTCGACATCGTCGTCACCGCCAGCGGCGGCGGCACCACCGGCCAGGCCGGCGCCATCCGCCTGGGCATCGCCCGCGCGCTGGTCGAGTACGACGAATCGCTGAAGTCCGAGCTGCGCAAGGCCGGCTTCGTGACCCGCGACGCCCGCGAGGTCGAGCGCAAGAAGGTCGGCCTGCACAAGGCGCGTCGCGCCACCCAGTTCTCCAAGCGTTAATGGTTTGCTTGCGCCGGAACGCGTTTCCGGCGCTACAATCCGCCGCATAGCCCCGTCGCCAAGCGGTAAGGCACCTGACTCTGACTCAGGCATTCGGTGGTTCGAATCCATCCGGGGCTGCCATCTTTGAGTTCCATGCAAGAACCCGCCTCGCGCGGGTTCTTGCATTTCGTGGGTCGCGCTTCCCGCGCCACGCGCGAACGGCGACAATGAATGCCCGCAGGCCGGTCGTGTTTCCGGCGCATCGAGGCAGAACCGTGACCGCCAGCTTCCCGCCGCCCTATGTCGCCGCCGGCCAGTTGATCGCGCAAGTGCGCGAACATGGCTACGCGGCGCTTCCGCCCGACCAGGTGGGCGCGTGGGCCGGACTGGACGTGGCCGGGCTGCTGGCCCTGCATCCTTACTGGGACGACCTGCGGCCCGATCCGTACCTGAAGGACGGCGGACGCTACCGCCAGCGCCGCCATTCCTGCTTCGTCGCCGACGGCGGCGAATTGCGGCAGACGCCGCATCGTGCGCACTGGCAGTCGCTGGAATACAACGCGCTGCACGGTGGCATGCACCGCTGGTTCGAGCCCGTCGATCCGACGCTGGTGGCCAATCCCGCCTGGCCGAAGCTGCTGCTGGCGCTGGGCAAGGCCTGTTCGGCGCTGAAGGGCGTACAGCCGTGGTGGGTGGAGGCGCACACGTTCCGCATCGACACCCGCGATGGCATCGGCCGGCCCACGCCGGAAGGCGCGCACCGCGACGGCGTCGATTTCGTCGCCGTGCTGCTGGTCGGACGCGATGGCATCAAGGGTGGCGAAACGCGGGTGTTCGAAGCCGACGGTCCCAGCGGCCAGCGCTTCACCCTGACCGAGCCGTGGTCGCTGCTGTTCCTCGACGACCAGCGGATGATCCACGAATCCACGCCGATCCAGCCGCTGGACGGCGGCGGCCACCGCGATACGCTGGTGCTGACCTACCGGGCGAACGGCTTCCAGGGCGAAGCTTCGTAGGCGCGCGCTCGAGAGCGCTCCTGCGGGCGGATTTCGTTACAATTGAAACGGTATCGCAGGCCGCACGGGAGATTCCGATGAAACTGGGTTCGCTGAAGGAAGGTGGGCGCGACGGCACCCTGGTCGTCGTTTCCCGCGACCTGTCCCGCGCCGTCCGCGCCGCCGGTGTTGCGCCGACCCTGCAGCGCGCGCTGGAGGACTGGTCGAACGTCGCGCCACGGCTCAACGCGTTGTCCGATGCGCTGAACGGCGGCAGCGTCGATGGCGAATTCGCGCTGGATTTCCGCGCGCTGGCCGCGCCGTTGCCGCGAGCCTACGAATTCGTCGATGGCAGCGCCTACCTGCCGCACGTGGAGCGCGTGCGCCGCGCCCGCGGCGCCGAGGTGCCGGAGTCGTTCTACACCGACCCGCTGATGTACCAGGCGACCAGCGCCGGCTTCTACGGCCCGCGCGACGCGGTCAAGGTGGTCAGCGAGGATTACGGCATCGACCTGGAGGCCGAGATCGTCGTGGTCACCGACGACGTGCCGATGGCGGTCACCCCGGAACAGGCGGCCGAACGCATCCAGCTGGTCGGCCTGGTCAACGACGTCAGCCTGCGCAACCTGATCCCGCCGGAACTGGCCAAGGGCTTCGGCTTCCTGCAGTCCAAGCCGCGCAGCGCGCTGGGCCCGGTGTTCGTCACGCCCGACGAACTGGGCGCGGCGTGGCGCGGCAACAAGCTGCACCTGCCGCTGCTGACCCACATCAACGGCGAGTGGTTCGGCGCGCCGGAAGCGGGCGTGGACATGCAGTTCGATTTCGCCCAGCTGGTCGCGCACGCGGCGAAGACCCGGCCGCTGTCGGCGGGCACGATCGTCGGCAGCGGCACCATCGCCAACGAGGACACATCGAAGGGCGCATCCTGCTTCGCCGAAAGGCGCACCGTCGAAACCCTGCGCGACGGCAAGCCGAGCACGCCTTTCATGAAGTTCGGCGACACCGTGCGGATCGAGATGCTGGATGCCTCCGGCGCGTCGATTTTCGGCGCCATCGAGCAGCGCATCGAGCCCGCGCAGGCGGGCTGAGCCGCCCAGCGGCGCGGCCGCGGCGACGGAAGGCGGGAACGCAGGCGGCCGAAGCGCTATCGTGGGCGGGTCCGGGGGCAGGTTGGGGAAACGGCCGCATGACGCAGGATTCGCTGCAGCTCTATTCATACTGGCGTTCCAGTGCCGCCTACCGCGTGCGCATCGGCCTGAACCTGAAGGGGCTGCGCTACGAAACCGTGCCGGTCCACCTGGTGCGCGACGGCGGTTGGCAGCACTCGGACGAGTACCGGTCGGTCAATCCGCAGGAACTGGTGCCCGCGCTGCGCCACGGCGCCCGCACGATCCGGCAGTCGCTGGCGATCCTCGAATACCTCGACGAGGCGTGGCAGGACGCACCGCTGCTGCCGGTTTCGGCGCGCGACCGTGCCCGGGTGCGGTCGCTGTCGCAACTGATCGCCTGCGACATCCATCCGCTGAACAACCTGCGCGTGCTGCGCTTTTTCGAAGACACTTGGCACGTGCCGCAGAGCGAGCGCGACGCTTGGGTGCGGCACTGGATCGCGCAGGGTTTCGACGCGCTGGAGCAACTGCTGGACGATCCGGTCGCAGGCCGCTATTGCCACGGCGACGAACCCGGCATGGCCGATTGCTGCCTGGTGCCGCAGGCCTACAACGCCCGCCGCTTCGGCATGGATCTGTCGGAGTACCCGCGCATCGCGCGCATCGAAGCCGCCTGCCTGGCGCTGCCCGCATTCGCCGATGCGCGCCCCGAGGCGCAGCCGGACGCGCCGCAGGGAACATAAGCGGGGTTGCCGCGGGCAGGGCGGAACGGATGCCGCCGGCTACCGGCTACCCGGCGCTTTTTTCAGCCCAGTCCCTGGGTGAACCGCGGCAGGGTCGGCAGCGCGTAGGGGTCGTGCTCGCCGGAGTGGCCTTCGGACAGGCGGAACTTCAGCGCCAGGCCGTCGCGCGAGTCGGCGGCGCGCAGCGCCTCCTCCATTTCGACCTTGCCCTGCTTGACCAGCCGGAACAGGCACTGGTCGAAGCTCTCCATGCCTTCCTCCAGCGAATCCTCCATCGCCCGCTTCAGCTCGTGCACCTGGCCGCGGCGCAGCAGGTCGCGGATTACCGGCGTGTTGATCAGCACCTCGGCGGCGGGCAGGCGGTTGCCGTCCATGCCCAGCACCAGCCGCTGCGAGATCACCGCGCGCAGGTTCAGCGCCACGTTCATCAGGATGTTCTTGTGCGCGGCCTCGGGGAAGAAGTTGAGGATGCGCTCGATGGCCTGGTCGGCGTTGTTGGAGTGCAGCGTGGCCAGGCACAGGTGTCCGGTTTCGGCGAAGGAGATCGCCGCTTCCATGGTCGTCGCGTCGAGGATCTCGCCGATCAGGATCACGTCCGGCGCCTCGCGCATGGCGTTCTTCAGCGCGTTGTGGAAGGCGTGGGTGTCCAGCCCGACCTCGCGCTGGTTGACCAGCGAGCGGCGGTGCCGGTGCATGTATTCGATCGGGTCCTCGATGGTGAGGATGTGGCCGGAAGCGTTGCGGTTGCGGTGGTCGATCATCGACGCCAGCGTGGTCGACTTGCCCGAGCCGGTGGAGCCGACCAGCAGCACCAGACCGCGCGGGGTCATGATGATGTCCTTCAGCACCTGCGGCAGGTTTAGTTCCTCGATGGTCGGGATGATCTGGCGGATCGCGCGGATCACCATCGCCACTTCGCCGCGCTGCTTGAACACGTTGACGCGGAAGCGGCCGACGTCGGGCAGGGCCACCGCCATGTTCATCTCCAGCTCGCGCTCGAACGCGGTGATCTGCTCCGAGTTCATCAGCGAGTAGGCGATCTTCTGCACCGTGCCCGGCGGCAGCGGCGTGTTGCCCAGCGGCAGGTGCTTGCCCTCGATCTTGATGTAGACCGGCGCGCCCGTGCTCAGGAACAGGTCGGAAGCGGATTTCTCCGCCATCAGCTTCAGGAAGTAGCCGATATCCATGCGCGATGATCCCCTTTGGTGACCGGCGACGTTGCAAGCGCGCCGGTGGCTTCAGACAATAACCCGTCCGCTTCCGGGCCAGGCCGTTCCGAACAATGTTAACGAGCTTCGCACAAAACCCGAACTGGCGGCGCAGGGTGGCCGTCGCTGCCCTGCTTGCCGCCCCCCTGGCCGGCACCGCCGCGGCCCAGGTCGCCACGGTGCCGGAAGTGCAGGCGGCGCAGCAGGCGGTGGACCGCGCCGACCGCGCCGACGCCGACCAGTATGCGCCCGACCTGCTGGCCTCCGCCCGGCAGGCGCTGGGCGCCGCCCAGGCGGCCAGCCAGGGGGGGCGCAACG
>JBDHQQ010000207.1:0-3769 GCA_039807145.1 Pseudoxanthomonas sp.
GGGCGGCAAAAAAAACGCCGGCTTGCGCCGGCGCTTTCATTCAACGCGGACGGTGGCTTTTCAGCCCTCCGATACCGGCACGCCCTGCTCCGCCCCGTCGGACACCGGATCCTCGTCGGCGTCGTCGCCCGACTGCAGCGACGCATCCAGGCGTTCGACCGCCTGCAGCTTCTCGCCCTTGGACAGGCGGATCAGGGTCACGCCCTGGGTGTTGCGGCCCACGCGCGAGATTTCCGAACCGCGGGTGCGCACCAGGGTGCCACCATCGGAGATCAGCAGCACCTCGTCGCCCGTGCCCAGCAGCACCGCGCTGACCAGCCTGCCGTTGCGCTCGCTGGTCTGGATGCCGATCACGCCCTGCGTGCCACGCCCCTTGCGCGGGTAGTCGGCCAGCGGCGTGCGCTTGCCGTAACCGTTCTCGGTGGCGGTGAGGATGTACTGCACGCCGGCATCGTCGGCCGACTCGATGATCTCGCCGCCCTCGGCCGCGATCTCCTCGACGCCGTTGTCGTCCTCGTTCTCGTCCTCGGCGCCGCCGGCGCTTTCGGCCACGATCAGGCTGACCACTTCCTCGCCCTTGGCCATCTTGATGCCGCGCACGCCGGTGGCGGTACGGCCCATCGAACGCACCCGGTCCTCGCCGAAGCGCACGGTCTTGCCGTTGGAGGCGAACAGCAGGATGTCGCGCCCGCCATCGGTCAGGCCGACGCCGACCAGCGCATCGCCCTCGTCGAGGTTGATGGCGATCTTGCCGCGCGCCAGGCGGAACGCGAACTCGCTCAGCGGGGTCTTCTTGACCGTGCCGTTGCGGGTGGCGAAGAACACGAAGTGGTTGTCGTCGTACTCGCGCACCGGCAGCACCGCCTGCACGCGCTCGCCGTTCTCCAGCGCGATCCAGTTGATGATCGGGCGGCCACGCGCGTTGGAGCCGGCCTCCGGCAGCTGGTACACCGGCAGCCAGAACACCTTGCCGGAACTGGTGAATGTCAGCAGCGTGTCATGGGTGTTGACCAGCCACAGCTGTTCGATCGAATCCTCGTCCTTGGTCGCCGCCGCGCTGCGGCCGCGGCCGCCGCGCTTCTGCGCACGGTAGGCCGACACCGGCTGGCGCTTGACGTAGCCGGCGCGCGACAGCGTCACCACCACGTCCTCCGGCGCGATCAGGTCGAGGATGTCCAGGTCTTCCTCGCTGTGGCGGATCTCGGTGCGGCGCTCGTCGCCGTACTCGGCGCGCACGCTCTCCAGCTCCTCGCGGATCACCTGCAGCAGGCGATCGGGATTTTCCAGGATGTGGATCAGCCCGGCGATCACGTCCAGCAGCTGCCTGTATTCCTCGGTGAGCTTGTCCTGCTCCAGGCCGGTGAGGCGGTGCAGGCGCATTTCCAGGATCTGGGTGGCCTGCACGTCGGACAGCTGGTAGTGGCCGTCGACCAGGCCAATGCCCCTGGGCAGGTCTTCCGGACGCGAGGCCTCGGCGCCGGCGGCACCCAGCAGCGCGCCGACCAGGCCCGGCTCCCACACCTTGGCGAGCATGCGCTCCTTGGCCTCGGCGGGGTTGGACGAGGTCTTGATCAGCTCGATCATCTCGTCGATGTTGGCCAGCGCGACGGTCAGGCCTTCCAGCACGTGCGCGCGGGCGCGCGCCTTGCGCAGTTCGAAGATGGTGCGGCGGGTGACCACCTCGCGGCGGTGGCGGACGAACGCCTCCAGCATCTCCTTGAGGTTCAGCAGCTTCGGGCGGCCGTCGACCAGCGCCACCATGTTGATGCCGAACACCGACTCCATCTGGGTCTGCTGGTACAGGTTGTTCAGCACCACCTCGGCCGATTCGCCGCGCTTGACCTCGATGTAGATGCGCATGCCGTCCTTGTCGGACTCGTCGCGCAGCTCGCTGATGCCCTCGAGCTTCTTTTCCTTGACCAGCTCGGCGATCTTCTCGATCAGCCGCGCCTTGTTCACCTGGTAGGGAATCTCGGTGACGATGATCGACTCGCGGCCGTTGTCGGCCACTTCGATGTCGGCCTTGGCGCGGATGCGCACGCGGCCACGGCCGGTGCGGTAGCCGGCGATGATGCCGGCGGTACCGTTGATGATGCCGGCGGTCGGGAAATCAGGCCCCGGGATGTACTCCATCAGCCCGTCCACGTCGATCGACGGGTTGTCGATCAGCGCGATGCAGGCGTTGATGGATTCGGTGAGGTTGTGCGGCGGGATGTTGGTGGCCATGCCCACCGCGATGCCGGCCGAGCCGTTGACCAGCAGGTTCGGGAAGCGCGTCGGCAGGACCGTCGGCTCCAGTTCCTTCTCGTCGTAGTTGGGCTGGAAATCGACGGTTTCCTTGTCGATGTCGGCCAGCATCTCGTGGCTGATCCGCGACAGGCGCGATTCGGTGTAACGCATCGCCGCCGGGCTGTCGCCGTCGACCGAGCCGAAGTTGCCCTGGCCGTCGATCTGCATGTAGCGCAGCGAGAACGGCTGCGCCATGCGCACCAGCGTGTCGTAGACCGCGCTGTCGCCGTGCGGGTGGTACTTGCCGATGACGTCACCGACGATACGCGCCGACTTGTAGTACGGCTTGTTGGCGTGCGCGCCAAGCTCCTGCATCGCGTAGAGGACGCGGCGATGGACCGGCTTGAGGCCGTCGCGGGCGTCGGGGAGCGCGCGGCCCACGATCACGCTCATGGCGTAATCGAGGTAGCTCTTGCGCATCTCGTCTTCCAGGTTGACCTGGATGATTTCCTTGGCGGTTTCTGCCATTCGGATTCCGTATTCTGGTAGCGGTCCGGAGCAGCGCCGACGGCCCTTGTGGGCGGTCCCGGCACAAGCCCGATTCAAGTGGCCGAGTTTACCACACGGCGCCGTCTGCCGCCTCGGGCGGCAGCACTTTTAACGGAATAAATCAGGGACTTAGCTGCTGCGCGGCGGCGTCAGCAGCGGTTTTACCGCACCGCCGCCGGCAGCCCGCCGCCGGCGCCCGCGCCAGCCCCGGGTTCAGCCGCCGAACGCCGCGCGCATGGCCGCGCTGTCGGGGTCCAGGATCACGCCCTTCTCGGTCACGATGGCGTCGATCAGGCTGCCCGGGGTCACGTCGAACACCGGGTTCCAGGCCTGGATGCCCTCGGCCACGGTGCGCACGCCGCCGACCCCGAACAGTTCGCCCGGGTCGCGCTGCTCGATCTCGATCGCATCGCCATGGGCGGTGCCCATGTCCACGGTCGAGGACGGCGCCACCACCATGAACTTGACCCCGTGGTGGCGCGCGGCGATGGCCAGCTGGTAGGTGCCGATCTTGTTGGCGGTGTCGCCGTTGGCGCAGATGCGGTCGGCGCCGACCACCACCCACTGCACCGCGCCGGTCTTCATCAGGTGCGACGCCGCCGAGTCGGCGACCAGGGTGGCATCGATGCCGTCCTGCTGCAGCTCCCACACCGTCAGGCGCGCGCCCTGCAGCCACGGCCGGGTCTCGCCGGCGAACACCCGGGCGATGCGCCCCTGGGCCACGCCCGCGCGGATCACGCCCAACGCGGTGCCGAAGCCGGCGGTGGCCAGCGAGCCGGTGTTGCAGTGGGTCAGCACGCCGCTGCCGGGCGCGATCAGGGCCGCCCCGCGCTCGCCCATGTGCCGGTTGGCGGCCAGGTCCTCGTCGGCGATCGCCTGCGCCTCCAGCGCCAGCACCTGCCGCCAGTCGCTGCCGGCCGCGGCCAGTGCGCGGCGCATGCGCGCCAGCGCCCACGCCAGGTTGACCGCGGTCGGGCGCGCGGCATTGAGC
>JBDHQQ010000208.1:0-3735 GCA_039807145.1 Pseudoxanthomonas sp.
GCGGCCCCGGCACACCGCGGACGCCGCCGTGGCGCACGCGCCGGGACGGGTGTGGAAGACCCCGCTGGGCTGGGGCATGGCGCTGATGTTCGGCATGACGTCGCTGGGCACCTATTCGCTGTTCACCTGGCTGCCCAAGGTGATGGTCGAGGCCGGCGCGAGCGAGGCCTTTGGCGGGGTCATGGTCGCGCTGTATTCGGCCATCGGCCTGCTGCCGTCGCTGCTGGTGCCGGCGCTGGCGGTGCGCATGCGCAATCCGTTCCCGATCGCGATGCTGGTGGTCGGCCTCAATGCCGTCGCCTTCGCCGGCCTGCTGTGGGCGCCAATGCAGGCGCCGTGGCTGTGGGTGGTGATCGCCGGGCTGGGCCCGTCGACGTTCCCGCTGGGGCTGACCCTGATCAACCTGCGCACGCGCACCCCCGCCGGCTCGGCCGCGTTGTCGGGCTTCATGCAGGGCGTGGGCTACAGCCTGGCCTGCCTCGGGCCACTGCTGTTCGGCTGGCTGCATGGCCTCAGCGGCGGCTGGGCCGGGTCGTTCGCCTTCCTGATGCTGTGTTCACTGGTGCTGCTGGTCGCGGCATGGTTCGCGTGCAAGCCACAGCAGCTCGAGGACCATTGGAGCTAGGAACCGGTTGGGGGAACAGGGAACGAGAGGACGCAGAAGCAGGGACGGACCCTGCCTCGTTCCTGGCTGCGCCTCACGGGTTCCTGGCTTTCATCCCCTGACCTGGCCGTCGCCACGCACCACGAAACGCTCCACGGTAAGTGCCTCCAGGCCCATCGGGCCGTAGGCGTGCAGGCGCGTGGTGGAGATGCCGATTTCCGCGCCCAGCCCCAGTTCGCCGCCGTCGGAGAAGCGCGACGAGGCGTTGACCATCACCACCGCCGAGCGCAGCGCGTGCACGAAGGCGTCGGCGTGGGCCGGGTCGCCGGTGGCGATGACTTCGGTGTGGTCGGAAGTATGCCGGCGGACATGGGCGATCGCCGCATCCAGCGAATCGACCACCCGTATCGCCAGGATCAGGTCCAGGTACTCGGCCGCGTAGTCGGCCTCGTCCGCCGGCGCCACGCCGGCGACCAGCGCGCGGGTGGCGGCATCGCCGCGCAGTTCGACCCCGCGTGCGCGCAACGCGTCGGCCGCCAGCGGCAGGAAGCGCGGCGCGATGTCGGCGTGCACCAGCAGGGTCTCCAGCGAATTGCACGCCGCCGGACGCGACACCTTGCCGTCGACCAGCAGGCCCAGCGCCAGTTGCAGGTCGGCGCTGTCGTCCACGTACAGGTGGCACACGCCCTTGTAGTGCTTGATCACCGGTACCCGCGCATGTTCGGCGACGAAGCGGATCAGGCCCTCGCCACCGCGCGGGATCGCCAGGTCGACGATGTCGTTGAGCTGCAGCAGTTCCAGCATG
This sequence comes from Pseudoxanthomonas sp., assembly GCA_039807145.1. Taxonomy (GTDB): domain Bacteria; phylum Pseudomonadota; class Gammaproteobacteria; order Xanthomonadales; family Xanthomonadaceae; genus Pseudoxanthomonas_A. Next base: position 1,410 of record JBDHQQ010000208.1, read on the forward strand.
GTCTCGCGGCGCAGGTCCTCCACCAGGGTCAGCGCGGCATCGGGTACCCCGGCCTCGCGCAGCGCACGCTTGAGCGCGGCGGCGATCGCGGTATTGGAATGGATCGCCTCCGAGCCGCCGCGCAGGATCACGCCGTTGCCGGCCTTGATGCACAGCGCCGCGGCGTCGGCGGTCACGTTCGGGCGCGCCTCGTAGATCATCGCGATCACCCCCAGCGGCACGCGCACCTTCTGCACGCGGATGCCGTTGGGCCGCGTGTCGTCGCGGGTCACCTGGCCGACCGGATCCGGCAGCGCGGCAACCTCGCGCAGGGCGTTGGCCACGCCGGCCAGGCGCTGCCGGTCCAGGGCGAGCCGGTCGAGCATCGCCGCGCCCACGCCCTTGTCGCGCGCGGCCTGCAGGTCGCGCGCATTGGCGGCGAGGATGGCGCCGGCATCGGCATCGAGCGCATCGGCCATCGACGCCAGCAGTGCGCACCGTGCATCGCTGGAAAGGCGCGCCAGCACCTGCGAGGCGTCGCGGCACTGCTCGGCGAGGGTCTTGATGTCGGTCATGCGTACTGCTCCCGGGAGGATGCGGACCGGTGCCGGCTGCCGCGGGCGTAGGCCGGCGCGGTCATGGCAGCAGCACCAGGTCGTCGCGGTGGATCACGTTGTCGCCATAGGTGTAGCCGAGGATGGCCTCGATGTCGCGGGTGTGGCGGCGGCCGATGCGGCGCAGGTCCAGTGCCGAGTACTGGCTGATGCCACGCGCCACGCAGGACGCACCGCCCTCGCCGTCCACCCGTACTTCGATCATGTCGCCGCGGCGGAACTCGCCCAGCGCATCGACCACGCCGCCGGGCAGCAGCGAGGCGCCGTTCTCGCGCAGCGCACGCGCCGCACCCGCGTCGACCAGGATCGCCCCCGGCTCGACCGGCGCATGCCGCAGCCAGTACTTGCGCGCGGCGATACGCGAGCGCCCCGCGTGCAGCCGGGTGCCGCGCAGCCGGCCCTGCGCGAGGCCGCGTACCACCTCGCCACTGCGGCCGTTGAACAGGAAGGTATCGATGCCGGCGGCGCCGGCCTTGGCCGCGGCCTGCAGCTTGGTCAACATGCCGCCGGTGCCGACCGCGCTGCCGCTGCCGCCGGCCATCGCCATCACCGCGGCGTTCAGTTCGACGACCTCGTCGATTGGCTGCGCCTGCGGGTCGCGGCGCGGATCGGCGGTGTACAGCCCGTCGATATCGGTGGCGATGAACAGCGCGTCGGCATCGACCAGCGCGGCGACGATGGCCGCCAGGTTGTCGTTGTCGCCCAGCTTCAGCTCGTCCACCGAAACGGTGTCGTTCTCGTTGACCACCGGCAACGCGCCCAGCGCCAGCAGCTCGTTGAGGGTGGCGCGCGCGTTGAGGTAGCGGCGGCGGTTGCGCAGGTCGTCGTGGGTGAGCAGCACCTGCGCCACCGGGCGCTCGAAGAAGCGTTGCCACAGGGCGATCAGCTGCGCCTGGCCGAGCGCGGCAAGCGCCTGCCGCGCGGCCATGGTCGCGCCGGCCTCGGCCACCTTCGGCACGATCGCGCGGCCGGCGGCGACCGCGCCCGAGGAGACGATCACCACCTCGCGGCCGGCCACCAGGTTGGCCGAGACGAACTGCGCCAGCCCCAGCGCGAAGCGCGGGGTCAGGCCGCCGCCATCGGCGGCCAGCAGACTGCTGCCGACCTTGAGCACCGCGCGCCGCCACGGCGGCAGCGGCTGCTCGGCGAACGGCGAAGGCGCGGTGTCGTTCATGGGCTCAACGCGTGTTCCATTCATGGACGGTCAGGTCCGAGCAGTCCTGCAGGACCAGCGGATCGGTGGCGACGATGGCACGTGCCTGCGCCAGGTCGTCGACGTTGCACAACACGTAGGCGCCGCCGCTGCCGTCGCCGAAGCCGCCGGTCAGGTGCAGCCGCCCCTGCGCGCGCAGCGCATCGAGGAACGCCTTGTGCGGTTCGATCACGCCCGCGTCGAACGTCGGCTTGCGCAGGGCCATCACCAGGTACAGCTTCACGTTGTTCTCCATGACACGAAGTCCCGTCGCGGATGTTGCACTGCCGCGCGGCAGATGTGGGGGATGCTTTCGTTTCCAACCAACCGGCAATCGCACGTGGATGCGGGCCTGCCCCGCATGCGGCCTGCCCGGCCAAACCCCGTGCCGGGCGAGCCCGGCACCTACGCGGCACCCTGTGGATGCGGGGCTTGCCCCGCATGCGGCCTTCCCGGCGATGCCCCGTGCCGGGCAAGCCCGGCACCTACGCGGCACCTGTAATGCGGGGCCTGCCCCGCATGCAGCCTTCCCGGCAAAACC
>JBDHQQ010000209.1:0-3709 GCA_039807145.1 Pseudoxanthomonas sp.
GTGCTGCTCGACCATGCGCCGAATCCAGCGGTCGCTCTTGATGCTCATGCAAATCCCGACGTGAGAGAACGATGCATTGTAGGGCGGCCCCGGCCCGCCGTCTCGGCTACACCAGCGACGAAGCGATCGACATCGGCGCGCGCGGGCGCTTGGCCAGTTCGTCCTCGAGCGCACGCGCCGCGGCCCGGTAGGCCTGCGCCGCCGCCGATTCCGGCGCGGCCACGACCACCGGCTGGCCCGCGTCGCCCTGTTCGCGGATCGCGATGTCTAGGGGCAATGCGCCCAACAGCGGCACGCCGTATTGTTCCGACATGCGCTGGCCGCCGCCTTCACCGAACAGGTGCTCGGCGTGGCCGCAATTCGAACACACGTGCACGGCCATGTTCTCGACGACGCCGAGCACGGCCACGCCGACTTTCTCGAACATCTTCAACGCCTTGCGCGCGTCCAGCGTGGCGATGTCCTGCGGCGTGGTGACGATGACCGCGCCGGCGACCGGGATCTTCTGCGCCAGGGTCAGCTGGATGTCGCCGGTGCCCGGCGGCAGGTCGACCAGCAGGTAATCCAGGTCGCCCCACAGCGTGTCGTTGAACAACTGGGTCAGCGCCGAAGTCGCCATCGGCCCACGCCAGATCATCGGCGTGTCCGTATCCACCAGCAGCCCGATGGACATGGCCTCCACCCCGAATGCGCGCAGCGGCTCGATGGACTTGTTGTCGGGGCTGTCGGGCCGCCCCGACAGCCCCAGCATGGCCGGTACGCTGGGGCCGTACACGTCCGCGTCCAACACCCCGACCCGCGCCCCCCCGGCCGCCAGCGCCAGCGCCAGGTTCACCGCCGTGGTCGACTTCCCCACCCCGCCCTTGCCGGAGCCCACGGCGATGACGTTGCGGATGCGGGGATGGGGGGTAAGGCTGGATTGAGGGGCGTGGGCAGGAATCATGGTCGAGAGATCAGCGATGCGGATGCATCTTCATTCAGTTTAGTTTACAGGCCGCTCACATCGCCGCCGTTGCCCGTCGTGGCCGCGGGGGCGCGCCGCGCGAACCACACACACGGCCAGCGTGGCGTAAACCGCCTGCCCTCGTTCCCGCAGATGGCCGGCACCGGAAACGACCGTCGCAGATGCCCGGTTTTCCGGGCTCACGCCCCACCACCGCCTTCACTGACTGTTAATTTCATGTTAACTTTATCCTCGCATTTATGCCCTTGTCTGTGCCCATCACATCGGCATGGCATGTTTTGAAGACAATACTGGAGACCTAGTGCATGGCTATTCGCAATACCCGCCTTACCCCCAATCTGCTGAGCGCAGCACTGCTGACCGCTCTGATCGCACCGGGCTTCGCAATGGCCCAGGACGCCGGCTCATCCCAGTCGAGTGACAGCCAGGAGCAAACCGCGTCTTCCGATACCACCTTGCTGGACAAGGTCACGGTAACCGGCTCGCGCATCAAGAAGGTCGAATTGGAAGGCCCGGCTCCAGTGACCGTGATCACCGCCGCCGATATCGAAAAGCAGGGTTTCAGCACGGTGTACGAAGCACTGAACACGCTGAGCCAGAACAATACGGGCCTGACCCAGAACGAGCTGGTCGCTGGCTCGTTCACCCAGGGCGCGCAGTTCCTCAACCTCCGCGGCCTCGGTCCGGGCTACCAGCTCGTGCTGATCAACGGCCGTCGCACCGCTGAATACCCGCATCCGTACAACGGTCAATCCAATGCGGTCAACATCGGCAGCATTCCTTCCGCGGCCATCGACCGGATCGAAGTGCTGACGGGCGGTGCGTCCGCCATCTACGGTTCGGATGCAGTCGCCGGCGTGGTCAACGTCATTCTGAAAACGAACTACGAGGGCGACCAGATCAGCCTCCGTGGCGGCACCACCACCGACGGCGGCGGCGATTCGGGGCGCTTCCAGTGGGTCGGCGGCAAGACCGGCGAGCGCTGGGGACTGAATTACGCATTCGAATACCTGCACCGCGACACCATCTGGGCGGGGCAGCGCGACTTCATGGATTCCTACCGCGATGACCCGACGGTGGATCCCAGCGGCTACGTGCCGGCAGTGGATGGCGTCCGGCTTGTGTATGGCGGCGCCCGCGTATGGCCGGGCACCAACGCAACCGAGGTCTGCAATCGCTTCAAGGACTTCGAGGCTGTCGCCAGCCCGGTCACGGGTAACGTGGACCGCTGCTTCTATTACGGCTACCCCGCCACCCAGACCATCCGCAATCAGGACCAGAACTACTCTGCATACCTGTACGGCACCTACGACGTGACCGACAACACGCAGGCCTGGGCGCAATTGAACTACGTCCAGTCCGAAGTCGTGGCGGCCATGGGCACGCAGTACATCAGCGGCGGCATCGGCGGCGGATACAGCATACAGCGCATCTTTACCCAGGACGAACTGGGCGGCCCCGATGCGCAGGCCGGGGTATACAAGGAAAAGAACATCGACGTGGCCGCAGGTCTGCGCGGCACGGTGTTCGACGGAAAGTTCGACTGGGACTTTACTCTGTCGCACACCCGTTACAAGTCCGATTCGCATCAGCCTTGGTTCCTGTCCGACAAGTTGTTGGGCTACTTCTTCACGGAAAACGGCTTTGACCTGGATCGCTATTTCAACCCGCTCACACCGGCGACCTACCAGAGCCTGATCGGTGATGCGCTGACCCGGGGCGACTCGCAAGCTTCCCAGGCCCAGTTCGTGATCAGCGGCGACCTGTTCGAACTGCCGGCCGGCCCGCTCGGCTTTGCCGCCGTGCTGGAAGGCGTGACCCAGAAATACTCGCTGACCCCTGACGAGCGCCTGCTGCCCACCTACACCGGCGCTGATGCCTTCTGGAACCTGACCGCCACCGGCGGCGGCGGCAGCCGCGACCGTTACGCCTTCGGCGTCGAAACCAGCATCCCGATCACCAACTCGCTGAAGGGCAGCCTGGCGGCGCGTCTGGACAAGTACGACGACATCACCAACATCGGCAACGCATTCACCTGGAGCGCCGGTCTGGAATTCCGTCCGGTCGACAGCCTGTTGCTGCGCGGCACCTATGCCACCAGCTTCCGCGCTCCCGACATGCACTATGTCTATGCCGCCGAGTCCGGTTTCTATACCAGCATCTTCGACGAGTACAACTATCGCCTCGCCGGATACGACCCCAACGACACCTCGCCCGAAGCGAGCGACGTGCGCAACGACTTCACCTATCAGGTCTACGGTACGCGCAAGGGCGACCCGGACCTGCGCGAGGAAGAAGGCAAGACCACGACCATCGGCATCGTGTGGGACGCGACGGAGAAGCTGTCGTTCACGCTGGACTGGTACAAGATCGAGCTGGAAGGCAGCATCGCCGACCTGCGCGGCTACCTGTTCCGCGAAGAAGCGGCCTGCCTGCTGGGCACCGACCGCAACGGCAACGCCGTAGATCCGGATTCCGCGTCGTGCGCCCACTACACGGACATGGTGCATCGCGATGAAGACGGCATCGTGGACCAGTTCTCGACCTACCCCGTCAACCAGGCGATGCTCCGCACCAGCGGCCTCGATGCCTCCGTCAAGTATCAGCTGGACACCGACCGGCTGGGCGATTTCGAGTTCGGGTTGAGCTGGTCGCACGTGCTGAAAGACGACGAGCAATTGTTCGCCGGCGAGCCGATCGAGAATCGTCGCGACGACAAGCAATACTTCAACTTCCGCAGTCGCA
>JBDHQQ010000034.1:0-18575 GCA_039807145.1 Pseudoxanthomonas sp.
ACTCGCGGCAAGAACCCCTTCTTGCCCGGCAACGCCGCCAGCGACGAAGGCACCGTGCCGTACGTGCGCTACGAGCAGGATCTGTAAGTCCCCATCCCTGACCAGCTTTCTGGCTCGTCGCGAGCATTTCGTGGCGCTCTTGCACGCACGTGCATTTCCTCCCCGATGGCGCCCCTTCCACTTTGCGGCCGCTTTCCTGCAGACAAAATCGGCTACCCCCTTTTTCGTCCTTGCGCTGATTCCGCGGCGGATTCAAGCGGCAAGTGCCGGTTCTCGCATCGGGGGAAATGCCATCCCGGGCATGCGTGGCGGAACCGGGCATCGGCAAGGTTCCTGTAAGCCGGTCACCCGTTTCCCGCACACCGCAGGGATCCGCTGCCGCAGGAACAGGGCATGACCGCTTGCAGAGGGAAGCATCCATACAAAAACGGCCCGGACCTGAGGTCCGGGCCGCACAACAATGCAATCGATGCCGACTGATTACCAGTCGTACGATGCGTAGATCGAAACGGAACGGGGAGACTGGTAGCTGGTCGGCATGCGATAGGTCGGCAATGGATAGCTCGACGGATCGAAGTCGTCCTCGCCGATCTCGTTGACCTCCACGACCGAATGCCTGTTCAGCACGTTGTTCGCCTTGAAGCCAAGAGCGAGCCGCTTGCTCGCCCACTGCGGCCGGTACTCCAGTCCCAGGTCCAGATTGAACACGTTGTCGGTCCTGCCGACCGTGCCACGCGGCACCAGCACGCCACCGCAATAGAACGATTCGGAGCCGTATTCCGCCGCAAATTCATCGGTCGGATGATTGCCGAAGCAGTTGATCGGGCGACCGGTGGACCAGGACGCGTTCGCGCTCGCCTTCCACTCCTGGGCGAACTGCCAGGCGCCGAAGACCTTGACGGTATGGCGACGGTCGTTGGGCAGGAAGCCGCTGGCTCCGTCCAGCAAGCCCGGCTGATCGAACAGCGTGGTCAACCCCGCATCCGTCTGGCCGTTGTCGGAACGCACGTAGCCTTCGTTGTTGCCGTGGCTTCTCGACCAGGTGTACGAACCTTGCAGGAACCAGACGCCGTCCCAGGCGCGTTCGAAGAAGAATTCGACCGCGCTGTATTTGCGGGTCGACTTCGGATAGCCAAGCTGCTCGGCGGTAAGCTCCACGGTTTCCGGCACCCCATCGCCATCCATGTCGATGTCCACCTTCATGCCAGAGCCCGGATTGGTCAGCACGTAGTAGTCGAAACCACCCGCCTCGAAATCCTCATAGCCGTTGGCGGCCGCATATTCATTCAATGCGGCATCGATCGCGACGTCCTCCAGGGTGCTCTTCAGGTCGCGCTTGATCATGCGCACGCCTGCCGACAGGCTGTCGGTCAGCTGGAACTGGGTGCCGAGAATGAACTCGTCCTGGTACATCGGCTTGATGTCCTGGTTCACCAGGCTCCGGGTGTCCTTCAACTGGCCGTCGCCGTAGAGGGCATACGGCTCATCGCCGTACCAGGCATCGGCCGGATCGATAACCGGCACGCCGGTGGTCGGATCGAGCGTTCCGTCCCAGTCGTACACGTAAAGGGCGTAGTACTCGTCGCCCGCCATGCGGATGTTGGTATTGCTGGCCACCGGCAGGTGGTAGCGGCCGTAATTGCCGAACACCTTGATCCTGCCTTCGCCACCGACATCCCAGCTGAAGCCCACGCGCGGCGCCCACTGGTCGTCCACCTTGATGAAGCTTTCGCCAACCTTGTTCTTGTTGTCGAAGGTCTCGTTGCGGATGCCGAGGGTCAACAGGAAGTTGTCGGTGATGTTCCAGTTGTCTTCCAGGTAATAGGCATTGGAGATCGTCTCGTATTCGCCCAGGTTGTAATAGGCGTACTCGAGCACGTAGCCGTTGCGCAGCATGTAATACGCGCCGCCCGGGAAGGCGCCCCGGCTGGTCGGGAACACGTCGATCACCGGCGCCGGGCCGTTGTAACGGGTGTCGTCGATGGACTTGTTGTCCTCGCGGTCATAGCCGAAACGCAGGCGATGGCTGCCGAGCGTCCACTCGAAATCCGCGCGATAGGCATCCCGCTCGTCCTTGCCGGTGAAGCTCGACGCGGTCGAGGTGCAACCCCGGATGATGTTCGGCGAGGAACGCTGGTCGAGGACGTAGGCGCACGCAGGGTCGTTGACCTGCTGCGAGGACTCGAGCTCACCCTTGCCATACAGCAGCGACGCCGTGAAGTTGTCGCCGAAATAGCCGGTATAACGCAGGATGTTGGTGTTGCCACCGGTCCTCTGCGTCAACCTGTCGACGTAATCGTTGGCCAGCGCTGCGCCGGTCGGGCTGAACGGGGTACGGACCACGTCCGTGTCGTTCTTGTCGGAAAACCCGGTGTATTCCAGGTGATGGTTGTCGGTGATGTACCAGTCCAGCTTCAGGCCCCAGAACGGCGTATCGGCGCTGTAATCGCTGGCCGTGCTCAACCCGTAGATATCCTGCTCGTTCTTGCGGAATTCGGCCATTGCATAGAAGAACAGCTTGTCCTTGACGATGGGACCGCTGGCATATGCGTTGACCCGCAGATCGTCTTCCGTGTCCTTCTGGTTGTAGACGGCCAGTTCGCCCTCGCTGGTATAGCTGTTGGGTGCATTCTTGCGCAGGGAATCCGGCTCCCAGATGACGTTGCCGCCGAAGTGCCATTCGTTCGAACCGGACTTGCTGACGGAGTTGATGACGCCGCCCGTCGACCGCCCGAATTCGGCGCCGTAACCACCCGTCTTGACCTGGAATTCGCGGTAGAACTCGAACGGCACGGTGCTGCCGCCAAGCCCATTGCGGAAATTGGTGATATTGAAACCATTGAGGTAGTACGCGTTCTCACCGACCGTGGCGCCGCCGAACGAAGCCAGGTTGCCGAAGGCGGTGTCGCCCTTGGTGGTACCCGGCGCCAGCAGCGCGACATCGGTGATGTTGCGCTGCACGGGCAACGCATCGATCACCGATTCGGTAAGGATCGTGGTGGATTCCACCGAGCCGAAGTCGATGGGATTGACGAAGTTGCTGCCGACCACGGTGACCGTTTCCAGCGTGGAGGCATCCGTCGCATTCACGAAGGCGACCGAGCTCGCGGTACCCACGCTGACGCTGACCGTGCGCTGTTCGCCGTTGCGGGTCACCGTATAGGTGCCGACCGGCAAAGCGCTCAGGCGGAACGATCCGTCGGAACCAGCCGTTATCTCGCGCTTGAAACCCGTTGCCGGATTCTCGATCTGAATCGTGTCGCCAGCCGATGCGCGGCCGCTGATGGCGCCCGATGTGTTCGATTGCGCCTGCACCACACCCGCAAAGCACATGCCAAGCGCGATGCTCAGCGTGGTGCGCTTTATGCCTTTCGACAAGTAACGAGAACCCTTGTGGGAAGTCATTAATATTCTCTCTGGAAAATTTAAGTCTCTATGAGACGCAATGAAATCAGACGTCTCTCGTCGTTTCTGGCAGGCGCATTTCGACAAGCACCTGACGACCGAAGCATAACGCAAACTTTACGACGATGGGGCACAGCGTCTTCATCAACACCCACTGAGAAACGACAATCTGCAGGCAGTCACTACACGTTCATTTATTTTCGTGAAGCAAGCGACCAATCTGCTCTCGGCATTCCGGAAAATGTTCGAGCAGGCTCTTGTCCGGATGTATGGCGAGATTTCACAAATACCGCGTGGCGGTCATCTCGGCACGCATATTCGTGTCCATTCGGTCTTCAGAGCGAAGAAGAACCAAAAAAAAACCGGCCCCTTGCGGGGCCGGTCGGTAACAACATCTTCTTGCAACGACTACGCGATCAGAAGTCGTAACGAACGGTGAAGCGGACGGAACGCGGAGCGCTGTAGTACAGCACCCGACCGTACGACGAGTTGACCGCGGAACGGCTGCTGGCATAGCGATCGTAGTACGCAGTCGGGGTCTGCCTGTCGAACGCATTCAGAACGTCCACCGCGACGGTCAGACCATCCAGCCAATTCGGCTTGTAGGTCACGTTGAAGTTGAAGGTCGCAGTCCACGGGGTATCGCCATAGCTGCCACGCGGAGCGAAGTAGTAGCTCGCGCTTTCCGGCGCCGCATCGGCGGGGTTGGTCGTACCGGATGCTGCACCCGGCAAACCACAGTAGTAGTAGTACGCGCCGTTGTAGAGACCGGCCTTGGCATACGGGTAGTAGCTGGTGCAGCTACGCGGACGCCCGCTCTGGACGATCATCGAACCGCCAACGCGCCACTCCTCGTTCAGTTTGAGCGAGCCGAACGCCTTGAGCTGGTGGGTACGGTTGTTCGGCAGCTTGCCACCGGCGCCTTCCATGAGTTCCGGCAAGTCCCAGTCCTGGGTAACCGACACGTCCGACTGACCGCCGCTACCGGTATCGACCGAGGAGTTCAGCTGGCCTTCGGCGTTACCCCAGTTGTGCGACAGCGTGTACTCCAACTTGGCACGCAGGGTGCCGTCGTTGTACTCGCCGAACAGGTCCAACGCGGCATAACGACGCTTCAGCTTCGGGAAACCGAGGTCTTCGGCGGAATACGAGATCGTCTCGTAGGTACCGTCGCCATTCGGAATCAGGAAGGTCGCGGCTTCGCCCGGGTTGAAGATGCGGCATTCATCCGGGCAGGTGTCGTCGATCGCACTCTTCAGATCACGATAGGTCGCCTTGGCGCCCCACGAGAAGGTATCGCTCTCCTGCTTTTCCATGCCGAAGATGTACTCGTCCTGATAGTGCGCCTTCAGGCCGACGATCGCCACGGTGGCCGGATCGGGAGCTTCGCCGCATTCCAGGTTCGTCGAAATGCCGCCATTCGGGCACAGACGGCTGTCGTTCAGCATTGGGATCGGGTTCAGGCCGGTCGGCGTGCCATCGGCGGCGATGCCGGTGTAGGTGTAGTACTGCTGGGTGCTCAGCGAAGCATTGGCGCCGCGGATGGCGACGTTGTTCGGCAGTGCCAGATGGTAGCGGCCGACGTTGCCGAACAGCTTCAGGGTGGAGTCACCCCTGACGTCCCAGGCGAAGCCCACGCGCGGCGCCCAGTTGTTATCCTGCTCGACGTAAGGCTTGTGATCGCCGTTGTAGTTAGTGAAGCTGTCGTTGCGCAGGCCCAGCGACAACATGAAGTTGTCGGTCACCTGCCAGCGGTCTTCCAGATACCAGGCTTCCTGTTCGGTACTCACCGTGCCGCCATGGGCCGAATAGCCCTTGTACACGTAGTACCCGTCAGTACCAAAGCCACCACCGCTGGCCGGCGAACCCACGCCCGCACTGGCGTTGATGTTTTCGGTCGCGGTGGTCTGGCGCCCATAAACCCAGATGTAGCCGGGACCGGTATAGCGGTCACCGATGTAGGAATCGGCCTCGAAGTGGTCCACACCGGCGCGCAGCTCGTGCTTGCCCCAGGTGTAGGTAATGTCGAAGCGGTAGCCCTTGGTTTCGTCGGTGCTGGGATCGGTGATGGTCTGGTACGGCTGCGGGTTGCTGATGCCGCCGAATGCCGCCGGCACAGACCCCGCACCCAAGCCGCTGATATAGGTCTTGGTCGGGTCGTAACCCTCCAGCGGATCGGGGATGTGATCCACCTTCTGCTGACCGTACGTGGCACTGATCGACAGGTTGTCGGTCAGGTAGCCGGTGTACTTACCCACGTACAGGCGAGCGTTGTCCTCGGTGACATGGTCGGCATCCTGATACTTCACGTTGTTTCGTTCCAGGCCGAAATAGTCAAAGCCGTAATAGGCCCACTCCGTCTTGGTGTTGTCCTGGACGCCGGTAAACTCGAGGATGTGGTTGTCGGTAATGTTCCAGTCGATTTTCGCGGTCCAGCGCGGATAGGTGTCTTTGTAGACACCCCAAGCTTGGGCAGCCTGCGCCGCGGTGATCACGGTGGCGCCGGTGTTGGGGTTCCTGCCCTGGATGTTGCCGGAGTAGCGGGAAGATTCACGGTCGGTCTCCCTGCGCTCGGCGTTGGCGTAGATGAACAGGCGATCCTTGATGATGGGGCCGCCAGCCCAGACGCCGTACGTCAGGGTGTCGTTTTCGTTCTTCCTATTCAGATCGTACAGCTTGCCGTCGGTCCAGTTCTGCGGCCTGGTGTTTTCGGCAGGGTAATGGTTTTGCGCGTTCCAGTAACCGGTTTGCGGATAATAGATGTTCTCCGACTTGCCCCGCAGCGAGTCCGGCGTCCAGATGGTATATACGCCACCCTTCCATTCATTGGTGCCGCGCTTGGTCACGATGCTGACCACGCCACCGGTGGAACGGCCGTACTCGGCGCCGTAGCCGCCCAGCAGCACCTGCTCCTGAGCGATGGAGTCGAAGCCCAGCGAAGTGTAGCCGATCGAGGTCAGCGGATTGGTGACCGGGAAGCCGTTGATGTAGTAGGCGTTCTCGGAAGCGGCCGAACCGCCGAAGCTGCCGATGCCGCTGTAGCTGGTGCTCGAAATGACGCCAGGCGCCAGCAGCGCCACGTCGTTGATGCTGTGGCCAACCGCGTACTGCGACAGTTCCTCGGCGGTGAACACGGTGCGCACGTCGGTCTGCGAAACGTCGATGGCCGGCAGGTTGGTGCCGCGGACAGTCACCGCGTCCAGATTGGTGGCGTCGGAAGAGAAGTCGACCTGCGCACCGGTGGCCACGCGCACCAGCACGTCGCGCGTGTCGGAACCAACGGTGACCTTGTAATTGCCGGGCAACAGCGACAGCGCGCGATAATTGCCGGCGGCATCGGCGGTAACGCTACGGGTCTGGCCCGAATCCGCATTAGTGATAGTGATGGTCTGGCCCGCTTCGGCCTTACCGAAGATGTTACCGGTGGTGCTCTGTGCCTGCACGCCGCCAGCCACGCATACACCCAGCGCGATGCTCAGCGCGGTGCGCTTGATGCCTTTCGACAAATCTCGGGAACCCTTGTGGGTAGTCATTTGATGCTCTCTCTCTGCAAGGTCTTGATGCTACGAAGACCGGGTTCTTTGGTCCCAGCCGATTGGACAGGCGCAAAACGCCGCAACACCTGTTCACGGGAGCATAACGCAAGTTTTACGCTGCAGGAAAGAGTCCCGAATACAACCTGAACGACCAATACCCACGCCATATCAATGGGTTAAGCAGAGTGTTGACGCTTTTACATTCATGAATGAGGGAGACGGGGCCCGCTGCCAAGCCAGCCAGGAACGATTTTCGGCCGCCTAAGTAGTTGCAATCGCTACAATTTTCTGGCGACAGACGCACTATTCCTGACCCGATGCTCGGCTACCGGATAGCTGGACAGGGCGGGGGCCGAACCGCTCGGGCGGGGTCTGAAACGCCCGCTACGTTTCCCATCGGGGCGGCATGCGCACTGACTCATTCCAGCCGCAATGTTGCACTGCCAGAAAACGTCTCGATGCTGATTTCCCCGTCACCGCTGCCGTAACGGGTGTCGAAGCTGGCGCCGGGGCCGTGCCTGGGACGCTCGATGGTGGCGCCGGGGGCCTTGAGGTCGCCGCTGAAGGTTTCGGCAGTGACCCGGGCGGACAGATCCCTGGGCAGGATCAGGGTCAGGTCGCCGCTGACGGTTTCCAGGTGGATACGGCCGTTGGCGGCCAATGCGGTGCGCAGGGTCGCGTCGCCGCTGACGGTGGTCACGGACAGCTCGCGCGGCTTTTCGTCCCGGACCGTGATGTCGATGTCTCCGCTGACCGTCTCCGCGGAGACTTCACCGTTCATGCGTCCGCGCAGGATGATGTCTCCGCTGACGCTGTCGACCTCGACGCTGGCGCTGTTGACGGTCAGGGTGACCGAACCGCTGACGCTGTCGACCTCGATCTCCTTCGGTGCGCCGGCAACGACGACCTCGCCGCTGACGCTGTCGATGGACACGCTGGAAGGCGCAACGCCGGTGACGTGGACGTCGGCGGATACCGAATCGATCTCCAGGTCGGCGCGCAACGGCACCATCAGTTGCAGGTCGGTGGGCCCGAACTTGCGGCCGCCCACCCAGCCCTTGCCCTGCGGCGTCTTCACCTTCACTTCCAGGTGGTCGCGGTCGCCTTCGACGACCAGCTTCTCGACGCCATCGCCGAGCGTGCCGCCGATCTTCACTTCCGGCCGGTCCCAGGCGCGCACGACGATGCTGCCCTTGACGTTGGAGATGTCGATGCTGCCGGTCGGCGACAGCGGATGGGTCTGGTCGATCGGCGTCCCGGCGAACGCGGGAACGGCCAGGGACAGTGCGATGGCGAGGGCGGTACGCGAAACGGTGGCGTTCATGGTCGGGTTCCTCAGGTCAGGGCGGCGCGCTGGGTCAAGGCCAGGCGGCGGGCATAGGTGCGGCGCAGCTGGTCGAGCAGGAAACGCGCGTCGGGATCGTGTTCCAGCGCGACCCGTATCCGCGCCGCGCCGCGATCGAGGTCGCGCAGGGCCGGGGCGTAGGCGGAACTGGAACGCGCCTGCGGCATGACCTGCAGCGCGTTTTCGTACTCGCGGGTCAGGACGTCGGCCTGCTGGCGGATCACCGGGTCGGCCGGCGACGGCGCTTCGCGCAGCAGGCCCCCTTGCCAGACCACGCCGACGGCGAGCAGCAGCGAGGCCGCCATGGCCGCCGGCGCCAACCAGCGCGGACGGCGGGCCACCGGCGCAGGGCTTTCCTGTGCGGTCGCCGCGATGCGCGTGGCGATGTCCGGCCACAGGTCGCGCTGCGGCGGCACGTCCTTGCGCAACGCGCGCAGTTGCCAGCGCAGCGCATCGCCGTTGAAGTTCGTATGGTTCATGTCCGTTTCTTTCCTGCCTGCTTCTTTCATGCCTGTCCTCCCAGCCGTCCGCGCAGCAGCTGCCGCGCGCGGTGCAGCTGCGCTTTCGAGCTGCCTGTCGCCATGCCCAGTTCGGCGGCGATTTCCTCGTGCTTCCAGCCTTCCACGTCGTGCAGCACCAGCACGGCGCGCGCGCGCGGCGGCAGGGTGGCCACCGCGCGCTCCAGGTCCAGCGACAGCGCCGTGCCCTGTCCGGCCGAATCGGCCGTGCCCACATCGTCCAGCGCTTCCTCGTCGTCGTCGAAACGCGGGCCGCCGCGGCGGCTGCGCAACTCCATCAACGCGGTATTGACCGCAAGCCGGTGCAACCAGGTGGAGAAGGCGCTCTCGAAACGGAATTTCGGCAGCGCCTGCCAGGCGCGGACGAAGGCCTCCTGGGTCAGGTCTTCGGCGCGCGCGCCCTGTCCGCCGACCAGCCGCGAGATCACGCCATGGACGCGCCCCGCGTGGCGGCGGTAGATAGATGCGAAGGCCGCGCTGTCGCCGCCGGCCGCCGAACGCACCAGGGCGGCGTCCGCTTCCGCAACGGCTTCGGCGGCAATGTCCAGGCTCGGTTCGCTCACGGCAGCGTTCAGCATAGTCCTTCGGATGCCGGAGGCGCCGGGAAGGTTTAAGGCGGAACGAGCATCCCCTGCCCGTTCCGCGCCACTCGTCCCCGCCTACCGCGGAATCAGCGTGCCGATGACGTGTTCCATGTAGGCGTCGAATTCTTCCTGGTGCATGCGCGGCTGCTGCAACTGCAGCGAGAGCTGCAGGAACCCCAGGTAGGCCGAATAGGCCAGGCGGGCGCGGTGCTGCGCGTCGGCGCGGCTCAGGCCGGCCTGGCGGAACATCGCCACCAGGTATTCCACGCGGCGCTGCGAGATGCGGTCGATCACCGGCTGCACCACCGGGTGGTCCAGCGCCTTCAGCAACTCGCTGTAGATGATGTGAGGCTGCACCTCGCGCGCCACCACCATGAACAGCTCGCGCAGCCGCGCGCGCGGATCGGACAGGCCTTCCAGGCTGCTGCCGAACAGGGTCTGCTGCTCCACGGCCTCCCAGCGTTCCAGCGCGGCCTGCAGCAACGCATCGCGCGACGGGAAATGCCAGTAGAAGCTGCCCTTGGTGACGCCCAGCCGGCGCGCCAGCGGTTCGACCGCGACGGCGGAAACGCCCGCTTCGGCAATCACGTCCAGCGCGGCCTGCGCCCAATCGTCGGCGCTGAGGCGCGTGGTGCGCGGCGGGGCCGCAACGGAAACATTCGGTTCGGCGTTCATGTTACGCATTTAACCATACGCAACGGTTTGTGCCGGTATGTTTGCTGCAACGCAGCAAGAAATACTTGGCAAATCAACCGATTAGCGGGAACAGGAACCCCGGAACCGATTGACTACTCTAAATGCCGAAACCCATACTAAAGCGTATGGTGAACCCACCCGCCCATGTCCGCGAAAAGCATGAAGCCGCAACCGGCGCCGGCGGATCGACGCTGGCGGCCAGCCGCTTCGCCACGGGCCCCGGCCTGCAGGCCGAAGCGGCACTGTTGTTCGCCCACGGCTTCGGCCAGACCCGCGGCGCCTGGCGACAGACCGCGCTGGCGCTGGCCGCCGAAGGCCACCCCGGGCTGAGTTACGACGCCCGCGGCCACGGCGAGTCGGCGCGCAACCCGGCCGATCTGCCCTACGCCGGCGACCAGTTCACGGACGACCTGATCATCGTCGCCGGCGAACAGGCGCAGCCGCCGGTGCTGATCGGCGCGTCGATGGGCGGGCTGTTCGGCCTGATCGCCGAAGCGCGCTGGCCGGGACTGTTCCGCGCGATGGTGCTGGTGGACATCACCCCGCGCTGGGAAGAAGCCGGCCTGCAACGCATCCTCGGTTTCATCACCGCGTTCCCGCAGGGCTTCGATTCGCTGGAACACGCGGCGGACGTCGTGGCCGCCTACCTGCCGCACCGGCGCAGCCGCAAGACCCCGGAAGAACTGCGCGAACTGCTGCGCGAGGACGGCGACGGCCGCTGGCGCTGGCATTGGGACGCGCGCCTGGTCGACGAACTGGTGCGCGACTGCGCGCAGCACCAGGACGCCATTGCCGAAGCCGCAAGCGCGCTGCGCTGCCCGGTGCTGCTGGTCAGCGGCGGACGCAGCGACCTGGTGTCGGCGCGCACCATCGCCGAATTCCAGGCGCTGGTCCCGCATGCGCGCCACGCCCACCTGCCGCAGGCCACGCACATGCTGGCCGGCGACGACAACGACGGCTTCACCGCGATCGTGCGCGAATACCTCGCCGATCTGTCCGCCACGCCGCAATCCCCACCCCCTTTCACCGCCACCGCTGCCGAAGCGATTCCCGGAGCCGCACCATGAGCATCCTCGCCCCCTTCCTCGCCTTCCTGCTGGCGGGCGCCTTCGCCGCCTACCATCGCCTGCGCCTGGCCTGGTGGGCCGCGATCACCGCCGCCCTGCTGGTGGCCTGCTGGCTGCTGGGCGCCAGCCCCGCAGCGACGCTGGTCGCGGCGCTGGTGGTGGCGGCGATCGCGGTATCGCTGCTGATCCCGGCGATCCGCAAGCCGCTGCTGACCGCGCCGGCGATGCGCTTCCTGCGCAAGGCGCTGCCGCCGCTGTCGCAGACCGAACGCATCGCGCTGGAAACCGGCTCGGTCGGCTTCGAGGGCGACCTGTTCACCGGCAAGCCCGACTGGAACAAGCTGCTGGCCTATCCGAAGCCGCAGCTCACCGACGAAGAGCAGGCCTTCCTCGACGGCCCGGTGGAACAGCTGTGCCGGATGATCGACGACTGGGAAATCACCCACGTCCACGCCGACCTGCCGCCGGAGCTGTGGGATTTCATCAAGCAGCACCGCTTCTTCGGCATGGTCATCCCCAGGCAGTACGGCGGCCTGGGGTTCTCCGCGCTGGCGCACCACAAGGTGATCCAGAAGATCGCCTCGATCAGCAGCGTGGTCAGTTCCACCGTCGGCGTGCCCAATTCGCTGGGTCCGGGCGAACTGCTCAACCACTACGGCACGCAGGAACAGAAGGACTACTACCTGCCGCGCCTGGCCGCCGGACTGGAGGTGCCGTGCTTCGGCCTGACCGGCCCGTTCGCCGGTTCCGATGCGACGTCCATCCCCGACTTCGGCATCGTCTGCAAGGGCGAGTGGAACGGCGCCAACGTGCTGGGCATCCGCCTGACCTTCGACAAGCGCTACATCACGCTGGCGCCGGTCTCGACCCTGATCGGCATGGCCTTCCGCATGTACGACCCGGATGGCCTGATCGGCGACACCCGCGACATCGGCATCACCCTGGCGCTGCTGCCGCGCGAAACGCCAGGCGTGGAAGTCGGCCGTCGCCATTTCCCGCTCAACTCGCCGTTCCAGAACGGGCCGATCCGCGGCAAGGAAGTGTTCATCCCGCTGAGCCAGCTGATCGGCGGCGTGGAGATGGCCGGCAAGGGTTGGAACATGCTCAACGAATGCCTGGCGGTGGGTCGTTCGATCACCCTGCCGTCCACCGCCAGCGGCGGCGCCAAGTTCGGCGCGCGCGTCACCGGCGCGTATGCGCGCATCCGCAAGCAGTTCGGGCTGTCGGTGGGCCGCTTCGAGGGCGTCGAGGAAGCGCTGGCGCGCATCGGCGGCAAGGCCTACGCGATCAGCGCGCTGTCGCAGGCCACCGCCGCCGCGGTGGACCGCGGCGACGTGCCGTCGGTGCCGTCGGCCATCGCCAAGTACCACTGCACGACGATGGCCCGCGACGTCAGCAAGGACGTGATGGACATCATCGGCGGCAAGGGCATCATCCTGGGCCCGCGCAACTTCGCCGGTCGCGCCTGGCAGGCCAGCCCGATCGCGATCACGGTGGAAGGCGCCAACATCATGACCCGCAGCCTGCTGATCTTCGGCCAGGGTTCGATCCTGTGCCATCCGTACATCATGAAGGAGATGAAGGCGGCGCAGGACCCGGATGCGAAGGCCGGCCTGGATGCACTCGACGACGCGCTGTACCCGCACATCGGCGGCGCCATCTCCAACGCGGTGCGCTCGTTCTGGTTCGGCGTCACCGGCGCGAAGCCCGGCGCGGCGGCGGGCGACGCATACACGAAGAAGTACTTCCGCAAGTTGAACCGCTACGCCGCCAACCTGGCGCTGCTGACCGACGTGTCGCTGGGCGCGCTGGGCGGCAAGCTGAAGTTCAAGGAATCCACTTCCGGCCGCCTGGGCGACGTGCTCAGCCACCTGTACATGATGGGTGCGGTGCTCAAGCGCCACCACGACGAAGGCTGCCCGGAAGCGGACAAGCCGTTGCTGGCCTGGGCGTTCCACAACAGCGCCTACGAGATCGAACTGGCGCTGTCGCAGGCCTTGCGCAACTTCCCGATCAAGCCGCTGGGCTGGCTGCTGTGGCCGCTGGTGTTCCCGTGGGGCCGCCGTGCGGTCGCGCCGGGCGATCGCCTGAGCCACCGCGTCGCGCTGCTGCTGATGACGCCCAACGAGGCCCGCGACCGCCTGGGACAGGGCGCGTTCCTGACCCCGTGCGAACACAATCCCGGCGGCCGCATCGACAGCTACCTGGCCAGGGCGATCCTGGCCGAGCCGGTCGAGCGCAAGTTCCTGAAGGCGCTGAAGACCAGCGACATCGAAGCGCTGGACTTCGCCTCGCAGCTGGACGAGGGCGTGCGCGAGGGCTGGATCACCGCGGACGAGCGCAAGCAGCTGGAAGAACTGCGCGCGATCACCCTGGACACGATCACCGTGGACGACTTCGAGCCGCACGAACTGCGCGCGGCGAGCTACTACGACCTGCCGCAGCACCAGCGGCATCCGCGCGAGGCGGCGTGATCCGCGACACCCCCCATGACGGCGAGCTTCGGCTCGCCGTCATCGCATGGAACCCCCGATGAGCGCCGACATCCTCGGAATCTACCGCAAGCTCGAACACAAGCCGCTCGGGCGTTGGCTGTTCTCGCGACTGGTCTGCCTCAAGGCGCCGTACTTCGGCAGCATCGGGCCACGCATCGTCGCGCTGCGGCCGAACCACGGGGAAGCGACGATCCGGCACCGCCGCCGCGTCACCAACCACCTCGGCACGGTGCATGCCATCGCCCTGTGCAACCTGGCCGAATTCGTCGGCGGCCTGACCTGCGATGCCAGCATTCCGCGATCGATGCGCTGGATTCCCAGGGGCATGAGCGTCGAATACCTGAAGAAGGCCGTCGGCACGATGCACGCCACGGCCACGCCGGCATTCACGCCGCACGCAGCGACCGAAGGCTACGAATTGCCGTTCGACGTGGTCGTGAAGGATCCGAAGGGCGAGGCGGTGTTCAAGGCGCGCATCGCGATGTGGGTCTCGCCGAAGCCGGTGCGCGGCTGACCGCCAGGCAAGAGTGCGGCTTGCACTCTTCCGTCAACTGCGCGAAGCGGTCGTTTCCCCCACCTTCTCCACCCGCTTCCACAATTTCCAGCCGATGCCCGCCGCGGCGAAGGCGGCCAGCGCGCTCATCGCGGCGAAACCGCCAATGGTCATGCCGACCGACTTGAGCCCGTTCATGCCGGTGGCGATGGCCACGTCGCCGAAGCGCCATACCGCCGTATCCACCGCGTCCTGGCCCTTGTAGCGCACATTGCGCGGTACCCGGGTGTACAGGCTGTGCCGCGCCGGCTCGGCCATGCCATAGGCCAGGCCGCGACTGACGATCAGCGCCAGCACGGTCGGCGCAATCGGCCCGATCAGCAGCGGCAGGCTGAACAGCGGCGCGTGCGGGTCCGGCGAGACCACCACCACCAGCAGCGCCACGATGCTGATCAATGCCCACAGCATGATCAACGCGCCCGGCCCCTTCCGCGGCAACAGCCAGCGGGTCAAGCCGATCTGTACGATCACGGTCAGCAGGTTCGCGACCAGGTCCACGTCGGCGTGGAAACGCGTGCGCAGCGCCGCGTCGGCGAAGGTCGTCCCGGAGTAATCGATCATCAGCGCGTAGTTGACCGTGCCGATGCCGTCGGCCAGCAGCAGCAGGATCGCCATGCCGCGGATGAAGGGGTCGGTGAAGATCTGCTTCAGGCCGTCCCACATGCCGCCGCCCACCGCGTCTTCGTGGCCGGCTTCGTGCCGGCGCGCGCCGTGCACGCGCGCCCAGCGGCCCAGCAGCACCAGGCCGACCGCGGCGATGGCCAGCAGCACGGCCGACACCAGCAGCAGCGGCGCCACGCCGATCACGTCGACCAGCGAGCGGGTCAGCGCCGGTCCGGCCAGCGCGCCCAGGGTGCCGGCGACCGCGATGATCGGGAACAGCCGTTTCGACTGGTCCAGGCTCCAGATGTCGGACATGAAAATCCAGAACACCGACACCACGATCAGGTTGAACACGCTGACCCAGACGAAGAACACCATGCCCAGCGCGCGCGGGCTGAGCAGGCCGACGTTGGTGAACGCGGGAATGAAGGCCAGCAGGCAGGCGATGAAGAACACGTACACCACCGGCACCAGCACCCGGCGCGGCCAGCGCGAAGCCAGCGCGGCGAACACCGGTGTCAGCACCAGCGTGGCGATGAAGGTCGCGCCATAGAACCACGGCAGCTGGGTCGAACCAACCGCGGCCGACAGTTGTTCGCGTACCGGGCGGACCACGTAGTACGCGGCCAGCACGCAGAAGAAATAGACGAAGCAGAGGGCGACCGCGCGCCATTCGCCCGTGTGGATGCGTCCCTGGTTCGACTGCATTGGGGTCCGTGTCCGGCCTCGATTCCGCGCACGGTATACGATGCACCGCAGCATCGCCAGCGGAAATTCGCCCGGCCCGCATGCCCGCGCGGGCCATTTCCCGGCGATGGCGGCCGCTGAGAGCATTTGCTCTAGCCCGGCCCGATAGCTTCGATCCGTTTCCGCCACGGTTCCGCGCGTGTACGACTACATCATCATCGGTGCCGGCTCGGCCGGCTGCGTACTGGCCAACCGCCTGAGCGAAGATCCCGACGTCAAAGTACTGCTGCTGGAAGCCGGCGGACGCGACTGGCATCCCTTCATCCACATGCCCGCCGGCCTGGCCAAGCTGGTCGGCCGCAAGGGCATCAACTGGAACTACGAAACCGCGCCGGAGCCGCAGCTCGACAACCGCCGCCTGTGGTGGCCGCGCGGCAAGGTGCTAGGCGGCTCCAGTTCGATCAACGCGATGTGCTACATCCGCGGCGTGCCCGGCGACTACGACGATTGGGCCGCGCAGGGCGCCGACGGTTGGGGCTGGAACGACGTACTGCCCTATTTCAGGCGCGCCGAGCACAACAGCCGCGGCGCCGACGCGCTGCACGGCGCCGACGGCCCGCTGTACGTGTCCAACCTGCGCCACGTCAATCCGCTGTCGGCCGCCTTCATCGATGCCGGCCAATGCATCGGCCTGGCCCACAACCCCGACTTCAACGGAACCGAACAACTGGGCGTCGGCTACTACCAGGTCACGCAGAAGGACGGCGCGCGTTGCTCGGCCGCGGTGGCTTACCTGGGTCCGGCGAAGGACCGCCCGA
Organism: Pseudoxanthomonas sp.; assembly: GCA_039807145.1. Lineage (GTDB taxonomy): Bacteria > Pseudomonadota > Gammaproteobacteria > Xanthomonadales > Xanthomonadaceae > Pseudoxanthomonas_A. Next base: position 16,308 of record JBDHQQ010000034.1, read on the forward strand.
ATCTCGATGTCGTCACCGGCGCGCCGGTGCGGCGCGTCGTCGTCGAGAACGGCCGCGCGGTTGGCGTCGAGTACGCGCACAGCGGACACGCGGCGCAGGCGCGGGCACAGCGCGAGGTGCTGCTGAGCGGCGGCGCGATCAATTCGCCGCAGCTGCTGATGCTGTCCGGCATCGGGCCTGCCGACGAGCTGCGCCAGCTCGGCATCGACGTGGTCGCCGACCTGCCGCAGGTCGGGCGCAACCTGCAGGACCACCTCGATATCTGCACCCTGCAGCACTGCACGCAGCGCATCACCTACGACCGCGCCAGCGAGTTGAAGACCGCGTTCGACTACTTCCTGCGCGGCCACCGCGGTCCCGGCACCAGCAACATCGCCGAAGCCGGCGGCTTCGCGCGCTCTTCGCTGGCGTCCGACGCACGCGCCGACATCCAGTTCCACTTCATCCCGGCGATGCTGGACGACCATGGCCGCCACCGCCTGCCCGGCGACGGCTACACCGTGCACGCCTGCTACCTGCGTCCGCGCAGCCGCGGGCGGATCGCGCTGGACAGCGCCGACCCGCGCGCGCCGGCGCGGATCGAAGCGAACTACCTTGGCGACGCCGACGGGCACGACCTGAAGGCGATGATCGAATGCGCGAAGATCTCGCGCGAACTGCTGGCGCAATCGCCGTTCGATCCGTATCGCGGCGCACCGATCTTCCCCACGCGCAGCGACCTGGACGACGCGGGTCTGGCCGCCTTCATCCGTGCCAAGGCCGAAACCGTCTACCACCCGGTCGGCAGCTGCCGCATGGGCAGCGACGCGCAGGCCGTGGTCGATCCGCGGCTGCGCGTGCGCGGCGTCGAAGCCCTGCGCGTGATCGACGCCTCGGTCATGCCGACCCTGATCGGCGGCAACACCAACGCGCCGACGATCATGATCGCGGAGCGCGCGGCGGACTTGATCAAAAGCGGCTAGCGGCCCCTCGTCCGCGCAACACCCGCCGGCCCGCCTGCGCCGCCTTTCCGTCGCGGCCTCCCGATCGGCCACGCGCCTGTCGCCCGGCTCCCGGCGACGGCATGTCGCCAGGCCCCGCCATGGGCAGGCGACCGTACCCGAATGGCCATCGTTGCGCGGCCCATGGTGCCGACGGCGCACGCCGGCCGCGACAGTACGAAACCCGCCGGAATCGTCGTTGTCCGGAGGCGAAACCGCGCCGCATCAACGCTGCCGGCAGGTCCGCGCCGGGGGTTTGTGCCGAAATCGTCAAAAGAGCACCAGCAAGGAATCAAGACGCATCGCATCCCGTTCGCCATATTCCCCCACTAGCCGGGCTTGCGGGAAAACCTCGTCGCACTCGAGGCTTTTCCATCAATGCCCGGCATCTGCGGTATCCATAAATCTTGGGGAACATGATGAAGAATTCCGATCACCGCCGTGGTGGCACCCGCAGGCACGGCGCCTTGCGGGTAGGCGTCCTGTCGCTTGCGCTGGGCTTCGCCCTGCAGGTGCAAGCCCAGTCGATCACTGGCGGTCTGTACGGCACCACCAGCGAACCGGATGCGACCGTCGAGGTCGTTCGCCCGGCCACCGGCTTCTCGCGCAATGTCCCGGTTGGCGCCAACGGCCAATACAGCTTGGATCAGCTGGCCCCGGGCCAGTATCAAGTGCGCATCGTGCGCAACGGACAGGTCGTCAGCACGCGAACCGTGACCGTGGTCGCCAATGCCTCGGTCGCGGTGGGTGCAGGCACCGCGGAGACGACCGAGCTGGATGCCATCGTCGTGCGCGGCAACAACTTCGCCACCGTGATCAACCCGATCGACGTGACCACCCCGGAACTGTCGACGTTCTACAGCGCCGACCTGGTCAGCGACCTGCCGATCAGCCAGACCAGCATCTACCAGCTGGCGCGGCTGGATTCGGCCACGTCCTGGGGCAACCGCTACGCGCAGATCGGCGGCGCCAGCGAGACCGAGAACCGCTACTACTACAACGAGTTCGACACCATCTACCTGCGTTACAGCTTCTGATCATCGCCCCCAACCCTGGGTTCTACCCCGCTAACACGGACACTTCAGTTAAGCCCCATGATGGGGCAGGAGGAGTGTCATGCAGCAGAGAAAACGATACAGCGAAGAGTTCAAGCGTGAGGCGGTCGGCCTGACGCGGTTGCCGGGAGCCAATGTCTCCCAGATTGCCCGGGATCTGGGAATCCGAGCCAACCAGATCCATCGTTGGCGCAAAGATCTGGAGACGAGCGGCAAGAAGGCGTTTCCCGGCA
>JBDHQQ010000035.1:0-18502 GCA_039807145.1 Pseudoxanthomonas sp.
GCCGGCCAGCGGGCGTAGATCGCGTCCATGTCGCCCTCGGCCGGGCCGCCTTCGCCGCCGCGCGCGACGAACGCGGTTTCGCACAAGGCATTGCGCCAGCCCAGGCCGCTGAGGCGCAGCGACAGGTCGATCAGCGCGGCATACCAGGAAACATAGCTGCTGGCGTCCAGGCCACCGACGCGCTGGCGCGCGCTGCCGCGGATCGCCACCGCGTGCGCGACCGCCGCCGGCAATTCCGGATGCACCGGCGGCATCGCCGCGCAGGCCTGCGCGGTATGCGCGAAATCCCCGGGCAGCGCATTGATCTCGCCCAGCCGCGGCCATGCCGCCGCTTCGCCGGCGTTGCACCATGGCGTGGCCGTGGCGATGGCGGCATCGCGCGAGAAACAGGCGACCAGTTGCTGCAGCCAGCCCGGCAGCGGCTGCGCGTCCGGCGCCAGCACGACCACGTCCAGGCCGGCGCAGGCCTGCAGCATTTCGTCGAGGTGCGCGACTTCGCCGATCGGCTGCTGGCGACGGGTGTAGTCGGCCTGCAGGCGCGTGCGCCGCAGCCAGCGTTCGACGATTGCACCGCCGCGCGGGCCGGACTGGGCATCGTCGGCCAGCCACACGCGGGTGCCGTCCGGCGTGCCGGCGTCCAGCGCGCCCAGGCAGGCGTCGAGGGCTTCGTCGTCCACGCCGACCGGCAGCAGGACGATGGGCAGCGTCGCGGTCGGGTTCACTGCTTCTTCGGCGCGTACAGCGGTTCCATCGCGCGGAACTTGCGGCTGTATTCGTCGGTCAGGTCGCGCGCTTCCTGCGGGTTGCGCACGATGGTCGGGGTGATCAGGATGATGGTTTCCCGGCGCGTCTTGTTCTGCGTCCTGTGGCCGAACAGGCCGCCGACGACCGGCAACCGGCTCAGACCCGGAATGCCCGAAGACCCGCTGGTCACGCCGTCGTCGATCAATCCCGCCAGCATGATCGTCTCGCCCTCCTGCACGGCCGCTTCGGTCTTGACCTTCTGCGTGCGGATGGCGCGGTTGCCGTTGCGGTCCACTTCCGCGCCCGGCGCGCTGATCTCCTGCACGATTTCCATGAACACCGTGCCGTCCTTGGCCACCCGCGGACGCACTTTCAGGATGGTGCCGGTTTCCAGGTATTGCACCTGGCTGTAGGTGCTTTCGTTCGAGGTGTTCGGATTGAAGGTCACCGAGTTGATCGGGATGCGGTCGCCGACCAGCAGGTTGCCCTCGCCGTTGTTGCGCACGTAGATGGAAGGCGTCGAGAGCATGCGCACGTCGGTGACCTGGTCCAACGCACTGATGATCGCCGCGGCATTGCGCCGGAACAGCGTCCACGCCATGCCGCCCAGCGCATTCCCGGTGCCCACTTCGCCGGAAAACAGGTTCCACTTCCTCGGCACGCCCGCGGTCGGCAGGCCCATTTCGAAGGCGGCGTTGTCGAAGAACCACTGGATGCCGTAGCTCAGGTCGCCGGTCAGCGACACCTGCGCGATCTGCGCTTCGATGTGCACCTGCAGCGGCATCACGTCGAGTTTCTCGATCACTTCCCGGATCGATTTCCACGCCCCGGGACTGGCGCGCACCAGGATCGAATTGGTTTCCTCCACCGCGGCCACGCCGACCCTGTCGCCTTCCACGTCCAGGGTCACCCGGCCGTTGCCGCCACTGCGCTGGCCCAGCTGCAGCGTGCCGCCCAGGCCGCCGGACGCCAGGTTCGCGGCGCTGCCCGTCGCGAAATCCACGCTGGCGCCGCTGGCGTTCAGCCCGCCGTCGCGGATTTCCACCGGATCGGTGCCCGGCATCAGCGACACCGCGGCATTGTCCGAAGCTGTGGCGCTGCCGCCACTGCTGCCGCCGAACACTTCCGCCAGGCGCGCGGCCAGGTCCTTGGCCCGAATGTATTTCAGTTCGTACGAGAACAGCCGCGCGCTTTCGCCGGCGCCGTCGATGCGTTCCAGCCAGTCCTGGATGTCGTCCAGGTAGGCGGCCTGCGGGGTGATCGCCAGCACCGCGTTGGCGCCCTCCAGCGGCATGAAGCGGAACATGCCGGCGCCGGGCGTCTTGCTCTGCTCGCCGAACACCTTTTCCAGGTCCTGCACGACCTTGCTGGCGCGGCCGTTCTGCAGCGGGAAAACGCCCACCGACATGCCGGCCAGCCAGTCGACGTCGAACACCTCCACCGTGCGCAGGTAGTTCTCCAGCTCGTTGCGGGTGCCGGCCAGGGTGATCAGGTTGCGGGTCGAATCGATGCCGACGATCGCGTCCGGCCGCGCGTACGGCTTGAGCACCTTTTCCATCTCGCTGGCCGAGATGAAGCGCAGCGGCACCACCCGCACCTCGTAGCCGCGCGCGTTGCCGGCCGGGCCGGTGCGCGGAGCGACGTTGCCGGCCAGCGCGGCGTCGGCCGGCACGATGCTGTAGCGGCCGTCGGCGTAGACCATGCGCGCGCCGTTCTGCGCCAGCGCCTGGTCGAGCAGGGCCAGTGCCTGCGCCGGCGAGACCGCCCGGCTGGTCGACAACGTCACCGTACCCTGCACCCTGGGATCGATGGTGTAGTTCTGGCCGAGGAAGTCGCCAAGGACCGCCTTGACCACCGCCTGCACCGGCGTGCCTTCAAAGTTGAAGGTGGAACCGCCGCCGCTGGCACCGGCGAGCGATGGCGGCGGCGCGCTGGCCGCGGCGCGGTTGATCATCTGGCCGTTGCCACGGCGCAGCTGCGCCTTCGGCCCGGTCTCCGGCGCTTCGGCGGACTGCAGCGGCGATGTCTGCGTGCCGTCGGCGGGCGGCGTTGCATCGGCCCGCGAGCGGGCATCGCGGTGCATTTCGGGAACCGGCGCGGTGGCGCATCCGGCCAGCAGGCCCAGCGCGACGAACAGGGGAAAAAAGCGTGACTTCATGGCCGCACTCTAACGCGGGGGCGGTGGGGACGAGGGAACGGGCGTGGCGGCAGGCGCTTCCTGCTGCTGGCGCAGCTGGGCGCGGCGCGCCTCGATGCGCTCGCGGATCTGCTGCAGCTGCCGTTCCGGGGCCGCAGTGACGTCCATTTCGGCCAGAACCGCTTGCGCGGCGGCCATCAACGTCGCGGCGGACGCATTGTCGGCGCCCGGTGCCCCCTTGGCCGCGCCACCGGGCGCGGCAACCGGCGGCGCAGGCGCATTGCCTTGCGCCACGGCCGGCGCCACGGGGGGCAAGGGGCCCTGGCCATTGCCCGTGTAGACCGACAGTTCCAGCGTACGCCGGCCCTCGGGGCCATCGAACGCCGCGCTGCGCGGATTCACTTCGGCCAGGCGCCAGCCCGGGGCACCTTCGGGCTCTTCCCCCAGCTTGACCCGCAGCGCCCCGCCGCCGTTGCCCGGCAGCAGGATCGCCATCTGCAGGGCCGGCGAGATCAGCACGCTGCTCAGGGTGAAATCGAATCCCTGGCCCGCGCCCGCACCATCCGGATTCTCGATGAAGAATGGCCGCGGCCGCCGTCCCGGATCGAATGCCGGGCGCACGGCGACCTGCATGTACTGGTCCGCCGCGCCGATGCGCGATGCGGCGGCGGGACGCATCCGCGGCAGGTCGGCCAGCCGCGCCGGATCCACCGGCAGCGGCTCGATCCGCCCGCCCATGCCGGACAGTGCCAGTACCAGGACCAGCACGGCCCATCCGGCGACGGTTGCCAGCAGCCAGGTGCGCGGCGCGGCCAGGTCAGCGCGCATCGGCGCCTCCGCTTTCGTCGGGGGCCCGTGCGGCCACGGCCGGCTGCAGGTAGCCCGACAGGTCGAAGGTGACAGTCAGGCCGCTGTTGCCGCTGCCGGCCTGGCCGACGAAGGAATAGCGCTGCGACAGCAGTTCCAGGTTGTCGACGAACAGCCGCGGCGAACCGCTTTCCAGCGCATGCAGCACCGCGGCCAGCTGCGGCGTGCCGCACAGCAGGCGCACGTTGACGGCGACGCGCCGGAAACGCTCCGTGGTGCCCGCCGGCAGCGGCGAGCGGTTCTGGATGATGCAGCTGCGGTTGCCGGGACTGGCTTCGGCCACCACCGCCTCCAGCCGCTTGACCAGCCCCGCGGTGGCCAGCTCGGCGCTGGACTCGTCGAGGAACCCGGGCTGCTGCGCGGCCAGGGTTCGCGCGGCGGCGAGGCCGCGCTGCACTTCCGGCGCCTGCCGCAGCTGGGTGCGCACGCGCAGGTCGCGCTGGCGCAGTTCCTCGATGCGCTGGCCGGCTTCGCGCATCGGCACGGTCCACCACGGGTGGACCAGCACGGCATAGGCCACCGCCAAGGCCAGCAGCAGCAGGCCCAGCGCCAGCCAGCGGTCGCGGTCAGAGTAGGCCGGCATCGTCGGCAGCACGGGCGGGAGTGGCCGGGGCCGGGGCCGGGGCCGGTTCGGGACCCGCCAGGTCGGCGCTGAGGCTGAAGCGGTCGCGGCGGGTGGCCGGATCGGTCTGCAGCGCACCGGTCAGCGCGGGCTTGCGCCAGGTCTGCGCGCCCTCGAGCTGACCGACCAGCGCCGATGCATCGGCACTGAGGCCGACCAGCGTCATCTTGTCGCCTTGCAGGGACAGTTTTTCCAGATAGCTGTTGTCCGGCAGCCGGCGAGTGACCTCGTCCAGGATTTCGATCGCGGCGGGGCGCGATGCGCGCATTTGTTCGAGGAAGGCCTGTCCCTCGACCAGGTCGGCCAGCTGCTGGCGCTGCGCGGCGGCACGACGCGCTTCGCCGATCCGGTTGTCGATGCTGCGGGCCAGCGCGTCGGCCGCGGCGCGGCGGTTGTGCAGCGATTGCCAGCCGGCGGCCACCAGCGCCAGCACCGCGGCAGCGACCAGCAGCGCATTCCAGCGCCGCATCGGATCTTCGCGACGGCTGCGTGCCACCGCGGGCAGCAGGTTGACGCCCAGGGGTTCGTCGTCGCCGTCGATCACGTCGGCCCCGGCCAGCGTTGCGGACACGGGGCCCAGCTGCACCAGTGCGCGGTCCAGTGCGGCGCGCGGCACCGCGACCAGTTCGACCTCGATGCGATCGCCGTACCGGTCCAGCAGGCGCACGTCGTAATGGACCTGCGCGGCGGTGAACGGCGTTTGCCGGTCGATCTCGAAGCCGACCACCTCGCGCAAGCGGTCGGCAGCGGCGGCAGGCAGGCCCAGCGGGCGGCGCAGTACCTGCGCGGCAGGCAGCAACAGCCAGCGCGGCAGGCCCGCCAGCGACGGCGGCAGCAGCCGCGCCAGGTCGGCGGCGTCCAGCGGCAGCGGCAGGGTCGCCAGCGCAGAGGTCGCGTCCAGGGCTTGCCGCTGCAGGCCGGCCTCGTCGTCCCGCGGCGTCAGTAGCAGGCGATCGTGGGCCAGGCCGAACAGCCCGCGCCAGCGGACCGGCACCCACGCCGCCAGCGCCCCACCCCACCAGCGCAGGAAGCCGCGGACGCCGGGCCCCAGGCCGCTGCGGCCGAATCTGTCGCGCCAGTCCGTCATGGTGTTGACCATCCCTCCTGCCATCGCAAGGCCGCGTAAGCCGACGCCGTCGATCCCGCGACGCCATGCCCGCCGGAACGGACCACCGCGCGCAGAACCGTGCCTCGGCCGCTGCCGAGCGTGGCGCGGCTCTCGATACTATACGTACCACTGCCCGCCATCAGGCCGCCGACGGGGGATGCCTCGCGCCGCAAACGCTCCTGCTCGGGGTCGAGGCCCATCGCCGACAGCACCTCGAACGGGGCGAATTCGCGCCGCGGCGAACCGGTACCGTGCACGGTCAGCAAGGGCGCGAGCCGCGCGTACAGCGCGGGCGTCATGCCCAGCACCTGCTCCACTTCGGCCACGCTTTCGAACGGCGCGTCCTTGGCCCCATAGGGCAGGCCGGCGGCGGCGTAGTCCGGATCTTCCGCACCACCGGCCGGCTGGGTCAGTCCGTCGGCATCGCGCCAGTCGAGGATCGCCGCGGCCAGCGCCCCGGCCTGCGCGGGTTCGGCCCCGGCGCCCCGCAGCAGCGCCGCGAGCAGCACCGCGTCGGAACGGTTCAGATCGACCTTGCCGCTTTCGTCCACGATGTGCACGCGCACGTCGGCATCACCGAAACGCCAGTCGTATTCGCGCCCATCGGGTTGCCAGCGCGATGCCGCATCTGGATCGGCGACCCGATCCAGCGCGTACTCGACGCCCGCCCGCGCCGCTTCCCCGGCGACCGCGCCGTCGCGCTGCACCCGCCCTTGCAGGTGCTCGATGCGCGCGGTGACGGCGAATGCGCCGACCAGCGCGGTCATCAGCATCACCAGCCACAGCACCAGCATCAGCGCCGCGCCGCGTTGCCGTCCGGGACATGTCGCGGCGGTCATCGGGCGGTCCCGCCCTGCGGGCCGTTGGCGACCGGCGCAGTCGATCCCTGCGGCAGCGCCACCACCAGTTCCGGCCAGTCGCGGCCCTGCGCGTCCTGCGCCTGCATCGCCACCATCAGCGGCAGGCGGTCGCGGACCGTCCATTCCTCCTGCCACGGACCCAGCCGGCCTTCGGCATCGGGGCCGCGGTAGCGGAAGCGCAGCGCGCGCAATCCGGCGGCCAGGGCCTCCGGCGACCGCGGCGTGCGTTCCTCGAACACCTGCCCCGCCTGCACCAGCGCGAACGAAACGACCAGGCGGTGGTCGTCGGTGAAATCGATGCGATGCAGGTACGGACCGCCGCGGCCGAGGTAATCGGGGAGGTCGGCGACGAAGCTCATGTGCCGCGCATCGCCGCTGAAGCGCAGCGGCTGGCCGCTTTCGGCATCCTGCGAATAGCTGATGGGCAGCGCCGATGCCAGACGCTGGCGCAGGAAGCCCTCGGCGGTGCGCAGGGTTTCGCTGCGTTCGGCCAGCGCCTCGCCGCGCGTGCCGATCGCGCCGGCCGAACGCAGCACGGCGAACGCCAGCGCCAGCCCCGCCGACAGCAGGGCCAGCGCCACCAGCACCTCGAGCAGGGTGAAACCGCGCACGCGCCGGTTCATCGCACCACCGCCTGGCCGCTGGCCACCCGGCGCAGGCCGCGCACCTGCAGCGACTGCCCGGCCGCTTCGCCCCAGCGCACGTCCAGCTGCAGTTGCATCAGCCGCGGCGCACCAAGGGTCGCCGCCGCCGGATGCGGCCGTTCCGGATCGACGTAGGGCGACACCTGCAACCGCCAGCGGTAGCGGCCGCCGTCCCATTCGCCTTCGCTGACACCGGGCAGCAGGGCCGTGCCGACGCCCGCCTGCGCCAGCAGCGACTGCGCATGCAGCGCGGCGCGGCCGGCTTCCTCGGCGCCGCGCACCTGGCGCACGGCGCCCGACAGCGAACCCAGCAGCAGGGTCAGCGCCAGCCCCAGCAGGGCAAAGGCGACGATCACTTCCAGCAGGGTGAAGCCGGATTGTCTGGAGCGGTGATTCGTGATTCGTGATTCGAGATTGGGAAAACCACGCATGACGATGGCGTTGTCGTGCGCTTTTACGAATCCCCAATCACGGACGTTTTTCAACAGCCGCAGGCTGGTCATCACAAATCCCGGCTTCATCACGGCTCGACCTCCGCCCGCGACAGTTCCACGCGACCGGTCAGCCACGCCACGTCGATGCGCCATGCGCTCCGGGCGGCCTGCAGCTGCACCCGGCCGCCGGTGGAAGCGCCATCGGGAAAGAACACGATGCCGCCCTCGCCCGGCTGCGGCTGCGCTTCACGCGCGCCGATGAAGCGCATGCCCAGCGTGTCGGGAATGCGTCCGGGCTTGCGGTTCGGCGCCTGCCAGCGGTGTTGCTGTGGATCGACGACGAAGCGCTGCGGCTGTCCGCTGGCGATGGCCAGGGTGCGGGTATAGCGCAACTGTCCGGCGATTTCCTTCGCCGACGAACGCAGGCGCACGCCTTCCATGCCGCCGGTCAGCGCTGCCGCGGCCAGCGCGGCGGCCAGCGCGATCAGCGCCAGCACCAGCAGCATTTCCAGCAAGGTGACACCGCTTGCCTTCGCCCGGCAGGGCGATGGCCTGGACGCCGGCGACCGCGCGTCCATCACTCGTACTGGATGTCCGCGTCGTAACTGGTACCGCCCGGCTGCCCGTCCTTGCCCAGGCTGAGCAGGTCGAACGGTTTGCCTTCGCCCGGCACGCGGTACTCGATGGCGTGACCCCAGGGATCCTTCAATTCGGCCGGCTTCGCATATGGCCCCAACCAGCCCGCGGCATTGGCCGGCGCGGCCACCAGGTCTTCCAGACTGGCCGGCAGCGCGCCGGTGTCCAGTTGGTAGTTCTCGATCTTGCCGGCCAGCGTCTGGATCTGCGACTCGGCCAGCTTGAACTTGCCCTTGTCCGCGCCGCCCAGCACGCGGCTGCCCACCAAGGTCAGGACCATGCCGATCAGCACCAGCACGATGATGATTTCCAGCAGGCTCATGCCGGCCTGCGCGGCAGGCGACGGCGAAAGGCGAAAGCGGCGGTGCGGCATCGGGGGCGATCCTGTTCCGGAATGTAAGGAGGCTGTCGGCCGGGACGGCATTGTCCACGAATCCGCGTTAACGCCGCCTCCCCGGCGCGGCCGGGTCAGCCGATGGCGTTGGTCAGGTCGTACAGCGGGACCAATACCGCGACGATCACCGCACCGACCACTGCCGCCAGTACCAACGTGACCAGCGGCACCAGCGCGGCCAGCATCCGGTCCAGCCCCCGCGCGGTCTCGGCCTCGAAGGTGTCGGCGGTCTTCAGCAGCATGGCGTCCAGCGCGCCGGATTCCTCGCCCACCTGGATCATCTGCACCGCCAGCCGCGGGAAACGCTTGCCCTTCGCCAGCGAAGCCGCCAGGCCGTGGCCGTTCCTGACGTCTTCGGCGGCGGCGGCGACATCGGCGGCCAGCGCCCGGTTCTTCAGCACCCGGCGCCCGATGCCCAGCGCCGTCAGCAGCGGCACGCCATTGCGCAGCAGCGTGCCCAGCGTTCGCGCCAGCCGCGCCGTGTCCAGCCGCGCCGCCAACGGGCCGACCCAGCGACGCGCGAGCAGCCAGCGGTCGAAGTTCGCATGGAATCCGGCGTCGCGCAGGCGCCACGCGAACCCTCCCGCCGCCAGTACCGGCGCCAGCAGCAATGCGAACCACCAGTCGCGCACGAACAGGCCCACGCCCAGCACCGCGCGGGTGAACCACGGCAGGGCCGCGTCCAGGCTTTCGTACATCAGCGCGAACTGCGGCACCACGTAACCCAGCAGGAACATCAGCGCGAATCCGATCACCACCAGCAGGATCGCCGGATAGATCAGCGCGTTGACCACGCGGCTCTTCAGCGCGCGGTTGCGCTCCAGGTAGTCGGCCAGCCGCTGCAGGGCATCGTGCAGGCTGCCACCCGCCTCGCCGGCGCGCACCATGTTCACGTACAGCGATCCGAAGATGCCGTGCTGGCGTTCCAGCGCGGTCGAAAGCGGCAGGCCGCCATGCACCGCGTCGCGGATGTCGACGATGGTGTTGCGCGCTTTCTCGTCCGCGGGCAGTTCCAGCAGGATGCCCAGCGAACGGTCCAGCGGCTGGCCCGCGCCCAGCAGCGTGGCCAGCTGCCGGGTGAATTGCACCATCTGCTGCCCGGCGAACGGCCGCGGCCTGAACAGCCGGTCCAGCCACCGCGTACCGCCGCCCTCGGACGCCAACCGCGCTTCCACCGGCAGGTGCCCCTGTTCCTGCAGGCGCACGACCACCTCGCCGTCGCTGTCGGCTTCCATCTGGCCGTCGAGCAGCTCGCCGCGCGCGTTCAGTGCTTTGTAGCGGTAGAGGGGCATTCGTGATTCGTGATTCGTGATTCGTGATTCGTGATTCGTGAAAACGCTATCGCTCTTGCTCGTCATTCCCGCGAAGGCGGGAATCGCTCTCTTTCCAGATTGCGGTGTTCGTGACGAAGAGCGATTCCCGCCTTCGCGGGAATGACGACCTTCATGGTTCCCACGATCCGCAAATCATGCCTCCTCGGTGACGCGCATCACTTCCTCGATCGTCGTCTCGCCGGCCAGCGCCTTGGCGATGCCGTCCTCGTACATGGTGCGCATGCCGTTCTGCCGTGCGAGCTGTTCGATCTCGCCCATGCCGGCGTGGCGCATCACCGCGCGGCGCAGCTCGTCGTCCATCGCCAGGAATTCCATGATCGTGGTGCGGCCCAGGTAGCCGGTCGGCGCGATGGCCGAGGATCGCGGGTGATACAGGAAAATTTCGCCGTGCGGCTGCAGGCGACGCAGGCCGAACTTGTCGATTTCCTCGGGCGAAGCGGGATATTTCTCCGCATGGGTCGGTTCCAGCCGGCGCACCAGGCGCTGGGCGAGGATGCCGTTGACGGTGGAAGTCAGCAGGTAGTCCTCGACGCCCATGTCGAGCAGGCGGGTGATGCCGCCGGCCGCGTTGTTGGTGTGCAGCGTGGACAGCACCAGGTGGCCGGTCAGCGCGGACTGGATGGCGATGCGCGCGGTTTCCAGGTCGCGCATCTCGCCGATCATGATGATGTCCGGGTCCTGGCGCACGATGCTGCGCAGGGCGTTGGCGAAGTCCAGGCCGATCTGCGGCTTGACCTGGATCTGGTTGATGCCTTCGATCTGGTATTCGACCGGGTCCTCGACGGTGATGATCTTCACCCCGGGCGTGTTGAGCTTGCTCAGCGCGGTGTACAGCGTGGTGGTCTTGCCCGAGCCGGTCGGGCCGGTGACCAGCAGGATGCCGTGCGGCTGTTCCAGCACCTTCTGGAAGCGCGGCAGGAAATCGCCGGTGAAGCCGAGCCGCTGGAAGTCGAACGCCACCGTCTCGCGGTCCAGCAGGCGCATCACCACGCTCTCGCCGTGCGCGGTGGGCACGGTGCTGACGCGCAGGTCCAGCTCCCTGCCCTGCACGCGCAGCATGATGCGTCCATCCTGCGGCAGGCGGCGCTCGGCGATGTTGAGCCGGGCCATGATCTTGACCCGGCTGACCACCGCCGCGGTCAGGTTGGCCGGCGGGCTTTCGCCGTCGACCAGCACGCCGTCGATGCGGAAGCGCACCTTCAGCCGGTTCTCGAACGGTTCGATATGGATGTCGGAAGCGCGCAGCTCGACCGCGCGCTGGATGATCAGGTTGACCAGGCGGATCACCGGCGCTTCCGAAGCCAGGTCGCGCAGGTGCTCGACGTCGTCCACGTCGGCGCCGGCAGCATCACCGTCGGCGCTTTCGACGATCGCGCCCATCGCGCTGCGGCCCTGGCCGTACCAGCGCTCGATCAGATCGTCGATTTCCGAGCGCGGCGCGACCAGCGCGCGCACCGGCTTGCCGGTGGCCAGGCGCACCGCGTCGGCGGCGTAAGCATCCTGCGGGTCGGCCATCAGCAGCGCAACGTGGCCGGCGTCCTCGCCCAGCGGGCACAGGTGGAACTGCTTGAGGAAACGCAGCGACAGCGCCGCGGCGTCGTCGCCCTCGGCCGAAAGCGGCTCCGGCGCGATTTCCGGCAGATCCTTGGCCTCGACCAGCGGCAGCCCCAGCACTTCGGCGACGGTCTCGGCGTGATCGCGTTCGGACACCAGCCCCAGCCGCGCCAGCAGGCCCAGCAGTTCGCCGCCGTCCTCGTCCTGCAGGCGGCGCGCGCGGACCAGGTCGGCTTCCTTCAACCGCCCCTTGTCGAGCAGCGCCGCGACGATGCGGTCCTCGACCGTCTCGGCCTGCCCGGCTCCGGACCGCAGCGGCTGGATGGCGGCATTCACCTCGTCACACTCCCGGCAGGACGCAGAACGGTGGGGGCCGACTTTAGCAGTTCCGGCATTGTCCGCCCCGCAAGGATCGCCCAGCCCACAAGAGCGCCGTTCAAGGCGCTCCCGCGGAAACCGGTTTATCCCAGCCAGACCCTTGCGTTGCGGAACATCCGCTGCCACGGCGAATCGCCCTGCCAGTCGCGCGGCGCCCAGCTGAAATTGGCCGCGCGCAGGGTGCGCTCGGGGTGCGGCATCAGGATCGTCACGCGCCCGTCGTCGCTGGTCACGCCGGCGATGGCGTCGGTCGAACCGTTCGGATTGGCCGGATAGCTCATGGCCGGAACGCCATCGCCATCGACGTAGCGCAGCGCAATGGCAACCCGCCCGGCATCTTCGCCGGTTTCGAACGACGCGCGGCCCTCGCCGTGCGCCACCGCTACCGGGATGCGCGAGCCGGTCATGCCGCGCAGGAACAGCGACGGCGAATCGGCCACTTCCAGCAGCGCCAGGCGGCCTTCGTACTGCTCGCTGGCGTTGCGCAGGAACTGCGGGAAATGCACCGCGCCGGGAATCAGTTCCTTCAGCTGCGACAGCATCTGGCAGCCGTTGCACACGCCCAGCGCGAAGCTGTCGGCGCGCGCGAAGAACGCCGCGAAGGCGTCGCGCAACGCGTTGCGTTCGAGGATCGACGTGGCCCAGCCGCGCCCCGCGCCCAGCACGTCGCCGTAGCTGAAGCCGCCACAGGCGACGAAGCCGGCGAATGCCTCCAGCCGATGGCGGCCGGCGATCAGGTCGCTCATGTGCACGTCGAAGGCGTCGAAACCGGCGCGGTCGAACGCATACGCGGTTTCGACCTGGCTGTTGACGCCCTGCTCGCGCAGGATCGCGACCTTCGGCCGCTTGCCGGTGGCGACGAACGGCGCGGCAATGTCGTCGCCGGCGTCGAAGCCCAGCTTCGGCTTCAGACCCGGCGCGGAGAACCGACGCGCGGATTCGCGCTCCTGGTCGGCGCAGTCGGGGTTGTCGCGCAGCTTCTGCATCGCGTGGGTCACCGACCACCACGCGTCGAACAGCGCTTCCCAGCGCCATTCGGCAACGACCGTATCGCCGCTGCGCACGCGCACCGACGGCGCCGTGCTCGGCCGGGCGATGCGCTGTGCGCATTCGGTCAGCGCATGCCGCTCCACCAGGTCGGCGAACGCGGCACGGTCCTCGGACGCGACCTGCACCACCGCGCCGAGTTCCTCGTTGAACAGGACGCGGAACACGTCGTCGCCGTCGCCATCGCCCCAGGCGTCGAGATCGATGTCGAGGCCGCAGTGCGACGCGAAGGCCATTTCGCACAGCGCGGCGAACGCGCCGCCGTCGCTGCGGTCGTGGTAGGCACGCAGCACGCCGGCCTCGCGCGCGGCGCGGATCAGCTCGAAGAAATCGCGCAGGCGCTGCGGATCGTCCAGGTCGGGCACGTCGCCGGCATCGTCGCCGGCGAACGCGGGCAGGCCATCGCCGCCGGCATCGGGAAACACCTGCGCCAACACCGATCCCCCGAGGCGGCGCTTGCCCCCGCCCAGTCCGATCAACCACAGCTCGCTGTCGTCCTCGCGCGCCAGCAGCGGGGTCAGCTGCCCGCGCACGTCGGCGACCGGCGCGAAGGCGGTGACGATCAGCGAAACCGGCGACACCGATTTCTGCGTGGCGCCGTCGGCCTGCCACTGCGCCTGCATCGACAGCGAATCCTTGCCGACCGGGATGCTCAGGTCGAGCTGCGGGCACAGTTCCATGCCCACCGCGCGCACCGCGTCGAACAGCAGCGCATCTTCGCCGGGATGCGAAGCGGCGGCCATCCAGTTCGCCGACAGCTTGATCCGGTCCAGCGCCTCGACCGGCGCGGCGCACAGGTTGGTGATCGCCTCGCCGACCGCCATGCGCGCGGCGGCGGCCGAATCCAGCAGCGCCAGCGGCGTGCGTTCGCCCATCGCCATCGCTTCGCCGGCAAGGGTGTCGAAGCCGGACAGGGTGATCGCGCAATCGGCCACCGGCATCTGCCACGGGCCGACCAGCTGGTCGCGCGCGGTCAGGCCGCCGACGCTGCGGTCGCCAATGGTGACGAGGAACATTTTGGAAGCGACGGTCGGATGCGCCAGCACGCGCAGGCCGGCTTCGTGCAGGGCCTGCCCCGGACTCGATCCGGGGTCGAGCGCTTCGGTGCGCAGCGCCGGCCACGTCGGCGCCGGCGGATGCGCGGTGTCGCGATGCATCTTCGGCGGCTTGCCGAACAGCACGTCCATCGGCAGGTCGATGGGGTGAGCCCCCTCTCCCGCTTGCTGGAGAGGGTTGGGGTGAGGGGTCCGCTTTACGCCTGAAGAATCAAAAGCCGAACCCTCTCCCTCGGCGCTTCGCGCCTCTCCCTCTCCCGCAAGCGGGAGAGGGTTTGAAAACATCCCATAACCGACGACCAGACGCTCCTCCGCCGTCGCCACGCCGACCGCCGCGAACGGACACCGCTCGCGTTCGCAGATCGCGGCGAATTCCGCCAGCCGCGCCTGCGGCACGCCCAGCACGTAGCGCTCCTGCGATTCGTTGCACCACAGCTGCATCGGCGACAGCGACGGGTCATCGCTGGGTACCTTGTCCAAGTCGATCACGCCGCCGACGCCCGAGTCGTGCAGCAATTCGGGAATCGCGTTGGACAAGCCGCCCGCGCCGACGTCGTGGAACCACAGGATGGGGTTGTCTTCGCCCATCGCCACGCAGCGGTCGATCACTTCCTGGCAGCGGCGCTCCATCTCGGGGTTGTCGCGCTGCACGCTGGCGAAATCGAGTTCCTCGGCGCTGTCGCCGGACGCGACCGAACTGGCCGCGCCGCCGCCCAAGCCGATCAGCATCGCCGGACCGCCGAGCACGATCACCGCGTCGCCGGGCGAAAGCCGCTTCTTCTCGACCTGGATGCGATCGATGGCGCCCAGCCCACCGGCCAGCATGATCGGCTTGTCGTAGGCGCGGGTCAGTCCCTCGCCTTCGCCCAGCTCGAAGCTGCGGAAATAACCCAGCAGGTTGGGCCGGCCGAATTCGTTGTTGAACGCGGCGCCGCCCAGCGGACCGTCGAGCATGATCTCCAGCGCCGGGGCCATGCGCGGATTGAGCGGGCGCGTGCCCTCCCACGGCTGCGGCAGCGTCGGGATGCGCAGGTGCGAGACGCTGAAGCCGGTCAGGCCGGCCTTGGGCTTGCCGCCGCGGCCGGTCGCGCCTTCGTCGCGGATCTCGCCACCGGCGCCGGTCGAAGCGCCGGGGAACGGCGCGATGGCCGTGGGGTGGTTGTGGGTTTCGACCTTGATGCAAAACGCCGAATCCACGGCCGCTTCGCTGCGGTACTGGCCCGACGCGTCGGGACGGAAGCGCGACGCCGGATAGCCTTCCACCACCGCGGCATTGTCGCTGTACGCGCTCAGCGTGTACTGCGGGGTCTGCGCGTGGGTGTGGCGGATCATGCGGAACAGGGACTTGTCCTGCTCCCTGCCGTCGATGGTCCAGCTGGCGTTGAAGATCTTGTGCCGGCAGTGTTCGGAATTGGCCTGCGCGAACATCATCAGCTCGACGTCGGACGGGTCGCGGCCGAGTTCGGCGTAACGCGCGCGCAGGTATTCGATCTCGTCGTCGGCCAGGGCCAGGCCCAGCCGCGCGTTGGCCGCTTCCAGTTGCGCCAGCGGGATGCGTTCCAGTTCGCCGCGCGGCAGCGCGGTGAACAGCGCCGACGCCGCATCGCGGCTGGCGAGCAGCGATTGGGTCATCGGGTCGTGCAGCGCCTTCGCCAGCGCCGGCGCCGCGTCGTCCCAGCCGTGCAGGTCGATGCGGGTGCCGCGCTCGACGCGCCTGAGCGCCAGGCCCGCGCCGCGCAGCAGTTCGGTGGCCTTGCTGGCCCACGGCGACAGCGTGCCCAGCCGCGGCACCACGAAGCGCGAGACCGCACCAGCTTCGAGCGGCGCCGGGTGCGGGTTGGCCTGCAGGACGCGCGACAGCACGGCCTCGTCGGGCGCGGCGCCGGTCTCGGTTTCGACGAAATAGACGTGCCAGGCACCGGCGACGCGGACGCCCGGAACGAGGGACTGGAGCTTGTTTTCGAGCCGCGCGCGGCGGAAGGGCGACAAGGCCGGCTGGCCTTCGAGGACGATCATGTCCGGGACCGTGGGGTGGCGGCTGCAACAGGGCCGCTTATTGTACCCGGCCCCCCGGGAGGCCGTAGGAGCGCTCTCGGGCGCGACCGTGAAAGGGCGCTACGCGATCCTCGCAGGCAATGGGTCCACGGGTCGCGCCCGAGAGCGCTCCTACGGGGCCGCGGTCAGGGCATCCCGCTTGCGGCCGGCGCGGCGGCCAGCTGGTCGAGCACCACGCGCATCTGCGCCGGCGGCAGGTAGCCGCCGATCATGCGGCCATCCGCGGTGAAGACCGCCGGGGTGCCGGTGACGCCCAGCTTCCGGCCGAGGTCGAATTCGGCCGCGACCGGGTTGTCGCAGTCCTTCGCCGCCACCTTCCTGCCGGCCTTGGCGTCGGTCAGGGCACGCTTGCGGTCGGCCGAACACCACACCGCGACCATTTCCTGGTGGTCCTGGGTACCCAGGCCCATGCGCGGGAAGGCCATGTACTCCACCGCGATGCCCTGCTTGTTGTACTCGGCGATCTCGCTGTGCAGCTTGCGGCAGTAGCCGCACTCGACGTCGGTGAACACGCTGACCGTGTACCTGGCGTTGGGCGGCGCGAACACGATGCGGTCGGCGGCGGAAACGCCGGCCAGCAGCTCGGCGCGGTAGCGCAGCAGGGCCGGGCTGCCTTCGCTGAGGTTGGCGCGGCTGGCGGTGTCCAGCGCGGTGCCGATCAGCAGCACCTTGCCATCGTCGCTGACGTAGACCAGTTGCCCGCCGGCGATGACTTCGCGGAAACCCGCGAACGGCGCCGGGCCGACGTGGCTGATTTCCACCGCCGAATCCCAGTCGGCCAGCGCCTTGCGCGCACGCGCATCGGCGGCCGGGTTTTCGCTCGGCCGCGCTGCGACGGCCTTGGGTGCGGTCTGGTCGGCGGCGGAGGTGGATTGCGCGCAGGCCGACAGGCTGGCAATGCCGAGCAGGGACAACAGCAGGGGCGATTTCATCACGGGTTCCGTACGGACGTGCGGATTCGACGGATGCGCGAATCCTCGGCCCGGGATTTTCGCACAAAGCGCGCGGCGGCCTTCGCGGAAGCGTTCAGTTAGCCCGACGTGGAGATATCCCGCGCTGCAAGCTTGTCGCTCGTCCGGCCCGGCGCAGCACGCCGGGCGTTCGGCAGGGACTGCGCGGCAGTGCCGCGCAAGGCACGTCCCTGCATCACCCGCGCGGATGATGCTTCGCGTGCAGCTTCGCCAGCTGCTCGCGCGCGACCAGGGTGTAGATCTGCGTGGTCGACAGCGAGCTGTGCCCCAGCAGCATCTGCAGCGCGCGCAGGTCGGCGCCGCGGTTGAGCAGGTGGGTGGCGAAGCTGTGGCGCAGGCCGTGCGGACTGACCTTGGCCGGGTCGATGCCGGCCGCGGCGGCGTAGCGCTTCACCAGCGTCCAGAACTGCTGGCGTGTCGGCGGCTTGCGCCGCGCATCGACGAACAGGGTTTCCGGGTTCTGCTTGCCGACCAGCTGCGGGCGCGCCTCGCCCAGGTAGCGTTCCAGCCAGTGCTGCGATTCCTCGCCCAGCGGCACCAGCCGCTCCTTGCTGCCCTTGCCGGTGACGCGCAGCACGCCCTGGCGCAGGTTGACCCCGGTGGCCGGCAAGCCGACCAGCTCGCTGACGCGCAGGCCGGCGGCGTACATCAGTTCCAGCATCGCGCGATCGCGCAGGCCCAGCGGCGTGGCCGTGTCGGGTGCGGCCAGCAGCGCGTCGACCTGGCTTTCGGCCAGCGCCTTCGGCAGCGAGCGTGGCAGTTTCGGCGGTTCCAGCAGCGCGGTCGGGTCGTCGGCACGCAACCCTTGGCGCACGCACCAGCCGAAATACGCGCGCCACGCCGACAGCAGGCGCGAGGTGCTGCGCGGCGAATAGTCCTGCGCGGCGCGCCAGGCGAGGTAGCGGAACAGGGTTTCGCGGTCGGCGCCGGCCAGGCCGCCGTCGCGCAGGTTGCGCCATCTGGCGAAACCTTCCAAGTCACGCCGGTAGCTGGCCAGCGTGGGCTGGGCCAGACCGCTCTCGGCCCAGATGGCATCGAGGAACGCATCGATGGCGCGCCGGTCGGCGTCCGGCACCGGCGGCATCTGCATCGCGTACTGGCGGCGGTCGGCGGGCGAACGGGGCATGCCGCGATTGTAGAGCGGGGCTGCCCCGCTGTTTTCTGCCGTCGCAACACGAATGCGAACAACCGAACTCGACTCCGCGAACGACCGCCCGCTATGCTCGGGCGATGACCGCAATCGTTCCCGAACCGCAAAAAACCCGCGCACTGATCGGCTGGCGCCTGCTGGCGCTGTTCTACGACTTCTGGCCGGTGCTGGCGCTGTGGATGGTGGTTTCCACGCTGTTCACGCTGGGCTACACCTTTCTGGGCCACCACGCGGCGCGCGAGAACATCGCTCCCTTCAGCGCACTGCAGTGGCTGCTGTGGCTGGTCTGCTGGGGGGTCGCCGGCCTCTACGCGACCATCAGCTGGCGTCGCGGCGGGCAGACGCTGGGCATGCGCCCGTGGCGATTGAAAGTGACCACGACCAATGGCTCGCCGCCGTCATGGAAACAGCTCTGGGGCCGCTACGCCGTGGGCACCCTGTCGCTGCTGCTGGCCGGCCTGGGCTTCTGGTGGGCGGGGTTCGACCGCGACCGTTTGACCTGGCACGACCGC
>JBDHQQ010000210.1:0-3651 GCA_039807145.1 Pseudoxanthomonas sp.
CGCCGGCACCACGCTGTTCGACAAGGACGGCACCGGCGTGCGCCTGAACGCGCGCGGCCAGGCCATGTACGACGTGGTGCGCGCCGTGTTCGACCAGCTCGAGCAGGGCTACGGCCGCCTGCTCGACCAGGCGCGCGGGCCCAGCCTGCACGTGGCCTGCAGCGCCACCTTCGCCATGCGCTGGCTGGTGCCGCACCTGGTGGACTTCTACCGGCTGCGGCCCGACATCCGCATCCGCCTGTCCATGACCTCCGCGCGCGAGATGCGCACCGAAGGCGCCGACGTGGTGATCGCCTGGGACCTCAGCGCCTACGCCGAGGCCGACCGCCGGCGCGCGCTCTACCTCGCGCCGGCCACCTTCGGCCCGGTGCGCGCGCCGGCGTACAAGACCCCGCTGCGCGCCGCCGTGCGCATCGCCCACGACTTCACCTCCAGCGCCTGGGACCAGTGGCAGCGGTTGTCCGGCAAGTCCATCGCGCACGGCGGCGAGCTCACCTTCCCGCACACCGACCTGGGCATCGAAGCCGCGCTCGCCGGCGCCGGCGTGGCGCTGGTCGAGCAACGCCTGATCCACAAGGAACTGCGCGACGGCCAGCTCATCGCGCCGCACGGCTTCGTGCGCTTCGCGGGCGGGCTGATGGCGGTGCCCGCCGCGCGCGAACTGCCGCGGGACATGGATGTGTTTATCGGGTGGCTGCGGGGGACGTTGGGGGCGGAGGGGGAGGAAGGCGGATCATGAGGCTTCGGGCCGCGCGCCGGTTCGCTATATGATAGTCACCGTGTGCTGGCGCACCCGCGAAGCGGGTCCACTCTGGAAAACAGGTCTGCAAGCCATGAAACCCTCTCAGGCACTTGCCTCCCACCGCGAGGCGATCCGGCGCGTGGTGGAATCCCACCGGGCCCGCAATGCACGCGTCTTTGGTTCGGTCGTCCGCGGCGAAGACGCGGAAGGCAGCGACCTTGATATCCTGGTCGACCCGACACCGGAGACGACACTGTTCGATATCGGCGCCATCAGGCATGAATTGCTTCAACTGCTCGGCGTGCCCGTCGACGTGCTGACGCCGAAGGCGCTGCCCGAGAAATTCCGGGACATCGTGCTTGCCGAAGCGGTGCCGGTATGAGCCGGGACAAGCAACGGCTGGCCGATTATCTGGAGCACGTTCTGCAAGCCATCGACCGGATTGCCCGCTACACGAAGGGAATGGACGAGACGGCGTTCCTTGCGAACGAAATGGCGCAGGACGCGGTAGTCCGCAACATCGAGATCATCGGAGAAGCGAGCCACAACATCGAGGACCACTATCCGGAATTCGCGGCGGCGCATCCTGAGTTGCCGCTGGCCTTCGCCTATCAGATGCGCAATGCGGTGGCGCACGGCTATTTCGCGGTCGATCTGGAAATTGTGTGGAAAACCCTCCAGAACGACCTTCCCGGGCTGCGCCGGCAAGTGGAAATATCGCGCCAGTCTCTTCGCCAGGATATTGGCTGACCGGCTGCTCCTCGCCCACGGCCGCGAGCCGGACCGCGCGACCGCCCGCCCGACACCGCCATATTGCACTTCGGAACACCGCCCGGAACGCGGGAATGAGACAATGGCGCAGCCTTTTTCCGCTCTCATTCCAGCCGCCATGTTCCACCTCCCCACCAACGCCACCCCGCAATCCAAGTCCGCGCAATACCAGGAACTGGTGGCGCAGGCCCGCGCGCTGCTGGCCGACGAGACCGACCGCATCGCCAATGCCGCGAATTTCTCGGCGCTGGTCTATCACTCGCTGCAAGACCTGAACTGGGCGGGCTTCTATTTCCATGACGGCCGGGAACTGGTGGTCGGGCCGTTCCAGGGCAAGCCGGCCTGCGTGCGCATCGCGCTGGGCCGGGGCGTGTGCGGCACCGCCGCGCAGACCCGCGCCACCCAGGTCGTGCCGGACGTGCATGCGTTTGCCGGACATATCGCCTGCGACGCCGCCTCGCGCTCGGAAATCGTGGTGCCGCTGCTGGCCGCCGACGGCACGCTGATCGGCGTGTGGGACGTGGACAGCCCGGTCGCGGGCCGCTTCGACGACGAGGACGCCGCCGGCATGGAAGCGCTGTGCCGGGTCTTCGTGGAACTGGGCTGGTCGCGCGCCTGACCCGCTGCCGGTAGCGGCGCGACCGGCCATGCTGGCCGCGGCGCCGAACAACAACAACAAGCACCGATCCGCCATCCATCCGTGACCACCCAAGCCGCCGGCACCCGCCACCCCGTCGCCGCGTTCTATCTGTACTACATCGCGCTGTACGCGCCGGTCGCCATCACCATCAGCTTCTTCCCGCTGTGGATCCGCGCGCAGGGCCTGGACGACCGGCAGACCGGGCTGGTGATGGCGCTCGGCGCCGCGCTGGCGGTGCTGGTCAATCCGGCGGTAGGCGCCATCGCCGACCAGTACCGCAGCCGCAAGGCCATCCTGCTGGCGCTGGTGGGCGGCTCGGTGCTCAGCGCCGGGCTGCTGTTCAGCGCCGAGGGCTTCGTCGGCGTGCTGCTGGTGTTCCTCGCCACCAAAGCCTTCTCGGCCAGCCTGATTCCGTTGAGCGAATCGATGGCGCTGGCCGGCGTGCCGCGCTACGGCCTCGATTTCGGCCGGCTGCGCAGCGCGGGCTCGATGTCGGTGGTGGCGGTGGCGGTGGCGCTGGGCTGGCTGGTGGACCGCGCCGGCACCGAAGTGATCGCAATCGCCTTCCTTGTGACCTATCTCGGGCAGGGCATCCTGGCGTTGATGCTGCCCAATGACGACATCGCCGTGCGCCACACGGTCAAGGGACCGCTGCTGCAGGTGCTGCAAGTGCCCGGCTTTTCGCTGTTCCTGGCCAGCGCGGCGGTCTCGCAGGCCTGCCACGGCTTCTTCTACAGCTACAGCGCGCTGTACTGGAAAAGCGTGGGATTTTCCGCCTCGACCATCGGCTACCTGTGGGCGCTCGGCGTGCTGGCCGAGATCACGGCGTTCACCTGCGGCTCGCTGCTGGCCGCGCGCATCTCGCCGCCGGCGCTGATCGCGCTGGCCTGCGCGGCGGGCGTGCTGCGCTGGTCGCTGACCGGCCTGGCGCAGACCCCCGGCGTGGCCATGCTCGCGCAACTGCTGCAAGGCGCCACGCTCGGCTTCACGCAGCTTGGCGCGGCGCAGTACGTGCGCACGCGCGTGCCCGCGCAGGTGCTCTCCAGCGGCACGGGACTCTACGCCGCCTGCACCGGCCTGCTGACGGCGGCCTGCGTGTTCGCGGGCAGCTTCCTGTTCGCCAGCGTGGGCGGACGGGCGTTCCTGCTTACCGCGGCGATGTGCGCGGTCGGGCTGGCGGCGGCGCTGGTGCTGCGGGCGCGGGAAGCACGCTTGATGGACGTGGCCGGCGCGGGCTGACCGCCTGGGCCTGGGTTTCTGGATTGGGCTAGTCTGCCTGGATTTGCGCTGATTTCGAAGCTTTGGAAGCTTTGGAAGCTTGGATTTGACGTCAACTGCTGAACGTCAAAGTCAACTTCTGAACGTCAACTTCTGAACGTCAAAGTCAAAGGCTTTCGCTCCCCCGGAGCGACCTACTTTCTTTTCCCCGAAAAGAAAGTAGGCAAAGAAAGCGGGCTGCCTGGCCGGCAGGGGCAGAAACGTTGGGGTTTCTGGTGTT
>JBDHQQ010000211.1:0-3650 GCA_039807145.1 Pseudoxanthomonas sp.
CGTCGGCCGGATCGACGAGAAGGACCTGGAGACGTTGGGCGAAGGCAACGCCGCGCTGACCCATATCGGCAAGACCGGGCTGGAGCGCTACTACGAGAAAGACCTGCGCGGCAGGATCGGTTACGAGAAGATCGAAACCAACGTCGAAGGCCGCGCCCTGCGCAAGCTGGGCCACGTGCCGGCGGTGCCCGGCGCGGACCTGCGCCTGAGCGTGGATGCCGACCTGCAGCGGGCGATGGTCGCCGCGTTCGGCGAACTGGAGGGTTCGGCGGTGGCCATCGATCCGCGCACCGGCGGCATCCTGGCGATGGTCAGCCTGCCCAGCTACGACCCCAACCTGTTCGTCAACGGCATCTCGCACGCCGATTTCAAGGCATTGAACGAGAATCCCTCGCGGCCCCAGTTCAACCGGCTGGTGCTGGGCGGCGTCGCGCCGGGTTCGACGATCAAGCCGCTGACCGCGCTGGCCGGCCTCGACAGCGGCCTGCGCAAGCCGGAAGACCGGACGTTGTCCACCGGCATGTTCCGCCTGCCGGGCATGAGCGGCCGCGGCTGGGGCGATTCGCATCGCGGCGGCCACGGCTGGACCGACGCGCGCAAGTCGATCTACGAATCGGTCAACACCTACTACTACCAATTGGCGGTGGACATGGGTGTGCAGCGCTACGACGAGTACATGGAGAAGTACGGCTTCGGCCACAAGACCGGCATCGACCTGGCCGGCGAGATCGAGGGCATCGTGCCGTCGCCGGCGTCGAAGATGCAGTACGCCAAGCAGCGCTGGTATCCGGGCGACCTGGTCAATTCGGCGATCGGCCAGGGCCTGTGGAAGGTGACGCCGCTGCAGTTGGCGCGCGGCGTGGCCGCCATCGCCGGCGGTGGGCGGATGCAGCGGCCGCACCTGGCGGCGGAGCAGCGCGCGGGATTCGGCGCGCCGTGGGAGCCGCTGCCGCAGCCGGAACCGGTACGCATCAGCGACCGGCCCGACAACGTGCGCGTGGTGCAGGAAGGCATGGAGATGACCGTGAGCATGGGCACCGCCGCCAGCGTGTTCCGCGGCGCGGCGTACCGTTCCGCCGGCAAGACCGGCACCGCGCAGGTGGTCAAC
Source organism: Pseudoxanthomonas sp. (assembly GCA_039807145.1). Classification (GTDB taxonomy): domain Bacteria; phylum Pseudomonadota; class Gammaproteobacteria; order Xanthomonadales; family Xanthomonadaceae; genus Pseudoxanthomonas_A. The sequence goes on from JBDHQQ010000211.1 coordinate 1,109, forward strand.
CGCAGCGCGGTCGCGATCGATCCGCGTTCGCTGCCGCTGTGGAAGCGGCACCGTTCGCTGTACATCGGCTACGCGCCGGCCGAGAACCCGACCATCGCCGTGGCGGTGGCGGTGGAAGGCGGCGGCTACGGCGCCGCCGCCGCCGCGCCGATCGCGCGCAAGGTCTTCGACGCCTGGCTGCTGGGCAAGCTGCCCGAAGGCGCGGAGCTGCTCGATCTGCCGGCGCTGGAGAAGGCGCGGGCGACAGGGCCCATCGCATCCGCATCTGCCGCAGCCGGTGCCCAAAGCCCCTCTCCCCCCGGGAGAGGGGTTGGGGTGAGGGTCGGGGAACAGGTGAATGCCGGTACTCGCGGAGCGCCCGCTTCTTCCGTTTCGAACGAAAGAACAGATTCACCGCAATCCGCGCCGGTATCGGAAAACCGGTCCCTCACCCCAACCCCTCTCCCGCAGGGAGAGGGGCTCAGGCAAGCGCAGGAGCCGACGCGATGAGGGAAATGCTGCGCTGGTGTTTCGACTTGCTGGGCGAGCTGCTGCGCACGCTCGATCCGTGGCTGCTGGCCGCGCTGGCCGGGCTGATGGGCATCGGCCTGGCGGTGATGTACAGCGCCGGCGGCGAAGCGCAGGGCATGCACCTGATGATGGCGCAGGGCGCGCGTTTCGCCGCGGGACTGGCCGCGATGTGGGCGCTGTCGCGGGTGCCGCCGGTGCGGCTGCGGGCGTGGACGCCGGGCGTGTACGCGTTCTCGCTGGTGCCGCTTGTGCTGGTGCTGTTCATCGGCGGCGGCAAGCACGGCAACCACTGGATCAACCTGAAGTTCTTCTACTTCCAGCCGTCGGAACTGGTCAAGATCACCCTGCCGATGATCCTGGCCTGGTACCTGCACCGCGAGCCGTTGCCGCCGCGCCTGCGCACGCTGGCGGTGGCGGGACTGATGATCGCGCTGCCGGTGGGCCTGATCCTGCTGCAGCCCGATGCCGGCACCGCGATGCTGGCCGCGGCCAGCGGCGCGTTCGCCATCTACCTGGCTGGGCTGTCGTGGCGCTGGATCGCGCCGGCGCTGGCCGGCGGCGCGGGGGCGTTCGCGCTGGCGATGTTCGCGCCGATCTCGTGGTTTTCGTTCCTCAAGCCGTACCAGCAGAACCGCATCCTGACCTTCCGCGACCCCGAGAACGACCCGCTGGGCATCGGCTGGAACATCATCCAGTCGAAGATCGCGATCGGTTCGGGCGGCTGGACCGGCAAGGGCTGGGGCCAGGGCACCCAGTCGCACCTCGATTTCCTGCCCGAGCACACCACCGACTTCGCTTTCTCGGTGCTCAGCGAGGAATTCGGCTGGGCCGGCGTGGCGCTGGCGCTGGCGCTGTACCTGTTCGTGATCGGCCGCTGCCTGTGGATCGCGGCCGACGCGCGCGACACCTATTCGCGAGTGCTGGCCGGCACCATCGGCCTGGCGATCTTCGTCTACGTCATCGTCAACGGCGGCATGGTCTCGGGCCTGCTGCCGGTGGTCGGCGTGCCGATGCCGCTGCTCAGCTACGGCGGCACCTCGGCGGTGTCGCTGCTGGCCGGCCTGGGCCTGGTGATGGCGGTGCGCGCGCACCGCCCGGTGCACGGGTATTGAGGCGGCGGGAATCGGCAATCGGCGATCGGCAAATCGCCGGGATATTGAAAGTCGGGATTCGGCGCCGATGCCTTGGCTCTTGATTCGCCCCCTTGACCAACCCTTCGGCTGTTGAGAAGCGCTTGCAAAGGGGGCCACGGGGGATTTGCTTTTCCCGACCCCGGAACGGAAAGCAAATCCCCCTCTACTCCCCTTCTCCGAAGGGGGGAAGCAAAGCGCGCATGTGGCGCTTGCGATTCACGATTGCCGCCATGACGCGTGCTACCCTCGCGCCGATGATCCGACGCGCCTTTTTCACCGTCACCTCGGTCCTTGTGCTGGCCGCCTGCGCGACCCAGCCGGCCGAGCCGCCCGCCGCACAAACGCCGGCGCCCGCGCAAAAGCCCGCGCCAGCCCTTGCGGAAACCTCGGTCGAAAGCCATCCCGCCGACGCGAAAGTCGACCTGACCCCGGTGCCGTTCGCGGTCGCGCGCGCCGATTTCGTCCGCGATACCGCGAAGCGCTTCGGCATCGATGCCGGCTACATCGACGGCGTGCTGAAGCAGGCGGTGGTCCGCGACGACGTGATCGCGTTGATGGCCAAGCCGGCCGAGCGGGTCAAGCCATGGAACGAATACCGCGCGCGGATGCTGACCGATGCGCGCATCGCCGGCGGCCGCGCGTTCTACGCCACGCACCGAGACCGGTTGCAGCGGGTCTACCAGCGCACCGGCGTGCCGGGCGAAATCATCACCGCGATCGTCGGCGTGGAAACCAGCTACGGCGGCTTCACCGGCAAGCACCGCGTGCTGGACGCGCTGTACACGCTGGCCTTCAACTATCCGCGCAGCGGCGATCCGGCCAGGGCCGCGTACGAACAGCGCCGCGAACTGTTCTTCCGCGACGAACTGGCGCAGTTGTTCGCGCTGGCGCGCGAGGAG
>JBDHQQ010000036.1:0-18500 GCA_039807145.1 Pseudoxanthomonas sp.
CGACGAAACCCAGCGCCGCGCCGTGCGGACCCAGCAGATCGAACATGCGCGGATCCGGCTGGTTGATGATGGTGCCGCTGGCGAAGAGGGTGCGCTGCACGTTGGGCGAATCGGCGCGGAAACGCGGGCGCTGGCCCAGCGATTGCATCACGTCCTCCATTGCCACCAGCGCCTTCGCCGAGCTGGCGCTGAACACCTGGTAGTCGCGATCCGGGAACGGCAGCGGGTTGCGGTCGGTGGCCAGCGCGAACGTCCACAGGCCCAGCAGCAAGGTCGCCAGCGGGACGAGGATCGCGACGAACAGGGGCACCTGGATGCTGCGGCCCAGCTTGCGCGTGTCGGTCATGGTGCGTCTCCTTGCGAAGCGATATGTCAGGGTGCGGGGGGACGAGGCATCACCCGGGAGTACGTGATTGCGGGTGGAACCCGGTCACGGCCAAGGCCGCAGGCCGGTGCGGTCCGATCGATCCGGCCCTGTCGCCGGAATCGCCGGCGCGATCCCGGCGCTCGTGCACTCGGCGGCCTTTTGCATTCCAAAAAAAGAGCCCGCGATTCGCGGGCTCATTTCTTCGTCGCAACTGCTGGCCGGGTAGGCGGGTTACCAAGCGTACTTGACCTTGCCATAGACGAAGGCGCCCTGGGAACCGAATGGCGAGCTGCTCGAATAGGGGAAGATGCCGTGGTAATCGCTGCCTTCCGGAACCCGCTGCGGGTAAGTGTCGAGGAGGTTGTCGGCACCCAGCGAGAAGGTCCAGCGGTCCCGGTAGTAATCGGCGGACGCGTTGAAGATCCACTTCCCCGGATAGATTTCGTCGTAGACGGAGCTGGTCGAGCTGTAATAGGTCACGCGGCCGTAACGCAGCGCGGTGGCCGTCACTCCCCAATTGTCCTTCTTGTAGGTATTGGTCCAGATGAATTTGCTGCGGGGCATCTGGTCGGCCAGCAGGCCCTTGGTCTGGCTGCGCGTGACGCGGTTGAAGCCGATGTTGCCCAGAGCGTCGAGCACCGCCGGGTTCGGGCGGACGCTGGTCACTTCGTTCTTGTTGTACGACCAGTTGACCGTGGTCTCGAACGTTCCGCCGTTCTGCAGCTTGCGGAAGTAGTTGGAGACGATGCCGATACCCCGGGTGCGCATGTCCGCCGCGTTGGTGAAGTAGGCAAGGGCGACGTACTGCGGGTTGTCGATGCCGTTGTCGGCCAGGTATTGCTTGACCGAGTCCGCCACCAGCGACATCGAGCTCGACATCAGGATGCGGTCCTTGAGGTCGATCTGGTACAGGTCCACCGTCGTCGTGAACGAAGGCACCGGGTTCCACACCGCGCCGATGGTGTAGCTGTGCGTGGTTTCCGGCTTCAGCGGCTCGCTGCCCAGCAGTTGGGCCAGCTCGTTGTCGACCGGGACCAGGCCGCGCAGGTAGATGCCCTCGGGCAGGCCCAGCGAATTGCCTTCGGGATAGGACACGGACGTGGTGGTCGAGCCGTGCTGCTGGCCCAGTCCCGGCGCACGGAAGCCGGTGGAGACCGTGCCGCGCAGGGCGAAGCCGTCATCGAAGTCGTAGCGCGTGGACAGCGCGTAGGACAGGTTGTTGCCGAAGTCCGAGTAGTCTTCGTGGCGCAACGCGATGGACGTGCTCAACCGCTCGCTGAGGTTGCCTTCCAGCTGCACGTACTCGGCGACGGAATGCCGCGACGTGTCGCTGGCGTCCTCCGGCCCCCAGCCGGCGAAGCCCTGGGCGGCGCCTGGCACGCCGGAGGTGCCCACGTACCACGAGGCGAGCTCGCCGGCTTCGATCTTGTAGTTCTGGTGCAGGTACTGCGCACCGAAGCCGAGGTTCCAGTTGTCGCCCAGCGACTTGGCGATGGCGATGTCGAGGCTGGCCTGCGACGAGGTCAGCACGCCGTCGTGGATGTCGCGAGGGGTGTAGCCGAAATCGTTCCAGAAAGCGAAATTGACCGTGTTGTAGGTGCCGTAGGACACGCGGTTGGAGCCCCAGGTGGCGCCGACGTCCCAGCTCCAGCCGCCATCGGTGTCGCCACGCAGGCCGCTGACGAAGCTCTTGTCCCGCGAGTCGCCGCGCTCGTACGGCAGGAAGCCGTCGCCGTCCGGGAAGATCTCCTGCATCAACGGGTGCTTCGGTTCCGGCGAATTCATGCCGTAGCGGTAGTAGGCCATCGGCTTGGCGATGAGCTGGCCGTAATGCGTGGAGCCGTACAGTTCGACGTTATCCGAGAAGTTGTACTGCCAGTTGAAGAACGTGTTGTAGCTGCTGGATTCGGGGATGCCGACCTGGAACTTCCTGCCCAGCTCGGTGAAGCCGGGCCGGTTGTCCACGCCCGCGCGGTTGGTCGGTTCCTGCTCGCCAATTTCCGCGGAGATACGCAGCCAGCCGTCGGCGCCCAGCGGGAAGCCGATGTCGGACTGGATCCGGGACCGGTCGCCGTCGCCAGCGGAGTACTTGCCGTAGCTGGCCTGTACCTGGCCGCCGTCGGCGCCCTTCTTCAGGATGATGTTGACGACGCCGGCCAGCGCATCCGAGCCGTACTGCGCGGACGCGCCATCGCGCAACACTTCGACGTGGTCGATCGCGCCCATCGGGATGGTGCCGATGTTCACGCCCTGCGAGCCCTGGCCGACCTGGCCGAGCGTCAGCATCAGCGCGTTCGAATGCCAGCGCTTGCCGTCCACCAGCACCAGCACCTGGTCGCTGTTGAGGCCGCGCATCTGGAACGGCCGCACGAAGGCGAACGTGTCGGACATCGACGCGAGCGGGAAGTTAAGCGAGGGGACGGCGACGTCGAGCGCATTGCCAAGGTCGATCGCGCCGGACTGGTTGAGGACCTCGGTGGGGATGACGTCGACCGGGACCAGCGACTCGGCCTGGGTGCGATTGCTGACGCGCGTGCCGGTGACGACCACCGCGGACATGTCCGTGGCCTTGCCGGACTGGGACGTCACGTCCTGCGCGGGTTTTTCCTTGCTGGCCTGCGCATCCTGCGCGGCCGCCGTACCGGCCAGCGAAAGCAGGATCGACGTGGTCAGCAGGGTGGGAATGAACCGACTGGAACGCTTGCCCATTAACGTACTCCAGAGACATGACGGGTTCGAGTGTAGGCACAAATTTTTGACATTCGTCATTGAAAATCGATGCACGGGGCATAACCGCGGGTTGTGGATGCTTTTGCCCCATCGACACGGTGGGCGTCGCGGGCGATGCCTCTGAATGCCCCGGAAAAACCCGGGAAAAGGCGGGCAGTACGCATCCTTGCATCCACGATTTGTTCGCGGATGCCCGGCAGCCCCGGTTCGGGCACGGACGATGCGATTGGTGCAACCATTCGCGCGGATCGGCGGATTGACGGCGTCGATCCGGCCTGTGTTCGTGCGGCGCAACATGGCCTGCATCGCTCCCAAACCCGCCGCCATCGGCGCATCATGGCCGCCGGGATACCCACCCGGGGAGAAAGCTCATGAAATCCGCATTGCTCGCATTCGCGGTCACGGCGCTCGTGGCGGTTCCGGCTTCGGCGCAGGTGCCGACCGGCAAGATGGGCGAGCTTCGTCCCGACCAGAAACAGTTCTTCGCGCTCTACAAGGAACTGGTCGAAACCGACACCTCGGTGACCTCCCTCGCTTCCGCCGACAACGGCAACTGCACCCAGGCCGCCGCGCAGGTCGCCGCGCGCCTCAAGGCCGCCGGCTTCCCCGACGACCGCATCACCCTGTTCTCCGTTCCCGAGCATCCCAAGGAAGGCGGCATCGTCGCCGTCTATCCCGGCACATCTGCCACCCTCAAGCCCATCCTGCTGCTGGCCCACATCGACGTCGTCGCCGCCAAGCGCGCCGACTGGGTGCGCGACCCGTACAAGCTGATCGAAGAGAACGGCTACTACTACGCCCGCGGCATCGCCGACGACAAGATGATGGCCGCGACCTGGGCCGACACCCTGATTCGCTTCCAGCAGGCCGGCTACCAGCCCGCGCGCACGGTCAAGATGGCCCTGACCTGCGGCGAGGAAACCGACAACGCCTTCAACGGCGCGCAATACCTCGCCAACCATCAGCGCGAGCTGATCGACGCGGCCTTCGCCCTCAACGAAGGCGGTGGTGGCGACACCGACGGCAAGGGCCGCCTCATCGCGCAGTCGATCCAGATCGGCGAAAAGATCTACCAGGACTACCGGCTGGTCGCGACCAACCCCGGCGGACACAGCTCGCAGCCGGTGCGCGAAAACGCGATCTACGCCATGTCCGAAGCGCTGCTGAAGGTCCGCGGGCACGAATTCCCGCAGGAATTCAGCGACACCACCCGGGTGTTCCTCGAGCGCGCCGGCGCCGCGCGCAAGGACGCGATGGGCGAGGCGATGGTCGCGCTGGCCAGGGACCCGAACGACGCGAAGGCCGCGGCGGTGGTCAACACCGACAAGGGCTTCCATTCCATGCTGCGCACCACCTGCGTGGCGACGATGATCGACGGCGGCCACGCGCTGAACGCGCTGCCGCAGAAGGTCGCCGCCAATGTCAATTGCCGCATCCTCCCCGGGCACACGCCCGAGGAAGTCCAGCAGCAACTGGTGCAGGTCATCGGCAACCCGGCGATCGCCATCGACCGCGTGCGCAAGGACAAGCCGCTGGCCAAGATGCCAGCGCTCGACCCGGCGATCATCGGCCCGATGGAAAAACTGAGCGAACGATATTTCCCCGGCGTGCCGGTGATCCCGTCGATGTCGACCGGCGCCACCGACGGCCTGTACCTGTCGGCGGTGGGTATTCCTACCTACGGCGTGCCCGGCGCGTGGGGCGATCCCGATGGCAACGGCGTGCACGGCCTGGACGAACGGCTCGAAGTGCGCTCAGTCTATGTCGGCCGCGATTACCTCTACGACCTGGTGAAGGTGCTGGCGGAGTGAGTTTCCACTGACGGTCCGGGCAGCGGGCGACTGGCGCTTCGCTTCCTGGCTTGCCGGTAAAAAACGGCGGCTTCCCGTTGGGGAAGCCGCCGTCGTTGCGCGCAAGGGCGCTGGCGCTTATTCCACCGCGATGCTGCCCTTCATGATCGCCGAGTGGCCGGGGAAGCTGCAGAAGAACTCGTACGGGCCCGCGCCCTGCAGCTTGCTGGTCGGGAAGCTGACCGAGGTGCTTTCGCCGCCGCCGATCAGCTTGCTGTGCGCGATCACCCGCGCGTCGCCCGCCTTGGCGGCGTCGGCGGCGGCGCCCGCGCCGATGCCGTCCGCGGCGACCGCCTGCATGTCCGCCGTGGCGGTGATGACCACGTTGTGGCCCATCGCCGCGACCGGCAGCTTGCCGGAGTGGTTCAGGGTGATCTTGAACTCGCTGCACGACTTGGGAATGGAGATCGAGCCGACGTTGTACTGCATGGCGTCGTTGCCTTCGATCGTCGTGGCGCAGTTGGCGACCGTTGCGGCGGGTTTGCCGTTGCCTGCTGCGGCAGCGGCCGGCGCGGCGGCCGCTTCAGGAGAGGCTTCGGCGGTGGCCGGGGCATCGGCTTCCGCCGCAGGCGCCGCGACGGGTTCGGCGGCCGGCGCGGCGGCGGGTTCGGGCGCGCTGCTGGCGAGGGTGTCGGCGGCCTCCGGCGACTTGCCGCCGCAGGCGGCCAGGGCCAGGCTGCAGGCGGCGGCGAGCAGGGCGATGCGGGTCTTCATGACGATTCTCCTGAACAGGGGGGATGGTTGGCCGCCATTATTCGATCCGCAGGCGAACGATCGCGTTAAGAAGGCCCTCCGGATTCCAGCACGGAAACCCTTCTCCCCGTCGTACGGGAGAGGGGGTCGAAGGCGAGTGAGGCGCAGGCGGAAGTCGACACGTGTTGTTCGGCAGGCCGTGTCGAACGTCGTGAAGCGCGTTCGTTCATGCGTTGCATCGTCTCGCGTCGCATGGCAGCGCATGCGTTCCGCGCGTCAGCGCCGCGGCATCCGCCGCAGCGCGTCCAGCTTGGCCTGGTAGCGCACGCGGTCGGGATCGCTGGCGAGGTCGTGGGCGCGGACCAGTTCGCTGTCGGCCAGCTGCAGCTGGCCCAGGCCCAGGTAGGCGCGGGCCAGGCCGAAGTGGAACAGTTGCTCGTCGCGGTTCATGGCGATGGCCTGGCGGAAGCGGCGGACGGCTTCGGTGTAGTCGCCGGCGCGTTCGCTCTGCAGGCCCAGGGCGAACTGCTGCACCGGGTCGTTGCGCATGACCCGTTCGGCGCGCGCCTGCCAGCGGGCGGCCTGTTTGGCATCGCCACTGTGCTGGTAGTAGGAGACGATGTTGTACAGCGCGGCGGGCTGGCGCGGGTTCTTCTTCAACGCCTTGAGGAACAGGCGTTCGGCGCTGGCGGGGTCGCCGGTGCGCAGGCTGACCACGCCCGCGTTGTTCCACAGCGTCGGGTCGGTGGTGTCTTGGTCCAGCGCAGCGTCGAGCCAGGCGCTTGCCTCGGCGGTGCGGCCATCGACCAGGAACTGCATCGCGCGGTTGTTGTAGAACAGCGCGAGCAGATGGCGGTCGCTGATGCGGCGGGGCGGCGAGATCGGGAGCACCTCGTTCGACGCGACGTCGACGACCAGGCGTCCGCCATTGATGAAAACGCCGGCGTTGACGTGCGAGCTCTGCAGCAGCACGTTGCCGGCCACCTCTGACGACAGCACGCGTTCGATTTCCTGGCCGTAGGCGGGCAGGTCCAGTTCGCGCGCCAGCGCGATGGTCAGCAGGGTGAACGCCAGGCAATTGGCCTGGCGCGTTTGCCAGCTCTCGGCGACGGTATGGGTAGCATCGGCGCTGTATTGGATGCCCATGCCGCCGGGGGCGAACATGAAATCGACGAGTTGCTGCAGGCGTTCGCGACGCGGCGGATAGGGCTTCGCGATCCGCGCGTGCAGGGCCGTGCGCAGTTCCTCGGGAACGGCCAGCACTTGCCCGGGCGGCGGAGGTGGCTCGATCGCCGCCGGGGGCGGGAGGGCGTCGGCCTGCACGGCCAGCGCGGCTGCCAACAGCCAGTTCAGCATCGCGGAATCTCCCTCGGGAAATACGGCGAGCGGTGCAGCGAGTCTAGCCCTTCGGGGAGCGCCGGGATGTCCGTTCGTCGGCTGGCGCAAGGTGCCGCCGCCCGCTCTCGGCCATGCGATACGCGCATGCCGCCGCGGTGGCATCGCCGCTTGCCGCGCATCGCGAATTGTGGGGCGCGGGATCGGTTGTTAATCTGGTCCGGATATCCGAATCGGCAGGTGGCGGAATGGACAGGCGGCAATTCATCGGAAACGCGGCGCTGGCGAGCCTGTTGCCGCTGGTCGGGGGCGGCAAGGCGCTGGCGGCGGCTCCGCGCGGACGCCTGTTGCCGTTGCCGCTGAACAAGGGCGATACCGTCGCGCTGGTCAGCCCGTCGTCGGCCACCGACGACCCGATGAGCCTGCAGTTCGCCGTGGAAGCGATGCAGGCGTTGGGCTTCAAGGTCAAGACCGGCGAGCACTACGCCAGCCGCTACGGCCATCTGGCGGGCAGCGACGCCGGACGTGCCGGCGACCTCAACGCCATGTTCGCCGACCGGGAGGTCAAGGCCGTCATCTGCGTGCGCGGCGGCTCCGGCGCCGCGCGCCTGCTACCGCTGCTCGACTACGAGACGATCCGGCGCAACCCGAAGGTGCTGCTGGGCTATTCGGACGTCACCGCGCTGCTCAACGCCGTCTACGCCAGGACCGGCCTGGTCGGCTTCCACGGCACGATGGGCTCGGGCAGCTGGAACCGGTTCAACGTCGATCAGTTCAAGCGCGTGTTCTTCGACCGCGAACTGATGCAGTACCGCAACACGGTCGACGCCGGCGACGAACTGGTGCAGCGCAAGAACCGCACCACCACCATCACCGGCGGCAAGGCGCAGGGCGAACTGGTCGGCGGCAACCTGACCGTGCTGACCGCGCTGGCCGGTTCGTCGTACCTGCCCGATTTCGCCGGCAAGATCCTGTTCCTGGAAGACGTGTCCGAGGCGCCGTACCGCATCGACCGCATGTTCAGCACGCTGAAGCTGATGGGCGCGCTGGACAAGGTCGCCGGCCTGGTCTTCGGCCAGTGCACCGACTGCACACCCGGCGACGGGTACGGTTCGCTGACCCTGGGCCAGATCCTCGACGACTACATCAAGCCGCTGGGCATTCCCGCCTACCAGGGCGCGATGATCGGACACATCCGCGAGCAGTTCGTCGTGCCGGTCGGCGGCAGGGTGGAGATGGACGCCGACGCCGGCACCTTCCGCATGCTGGAATCGGTGTTCCAGGCCTGACCGGGCCGGACTTCGTCCCCGCTTCACGCGGTTTCCATGGCCTGTTCACGGGATGGGCCGAAACTGTCGGCCCATTCAACCAGGAAGCGGACATGAATCAGGCGGCCAACCTCGACTCCGGTCGTCCACGCAATCGCCTGCGGCCCTTCGTCTGGGGCGCGGCGGCATGCCTGCTGCTGTTGCCGGCGCTGGCGATGTGGCGCGGTGCGCCCGGCGTGGACTGGAGCGCAGGCGATTTCCTCGCGATGGGGGCGTTGCTGGCCGCCGCCTGCGGGCTGTACGAACTGGGCGCGTGGGCCAGTGGCAACATCGTCTACCGCGCCGGTTTCGGGCTGGCGGTGCTGACGGGGTTCCTGACCGTCTGGGTCAATCTTGCGGTGGGCATGCTGGGCGACGCAGGCAATCCCGCCAACGGGATGTTCGTCGGCGTGCTGCTGGTCGCGGCGGCGGGCGCACGCTTCGCCGGGCTGAAGTCGCGCGGCATGGCGCGCGCGATGGTCGCGACGGCGCTGGCCCAGCTGGTGGTGGCGGTTATGGCCGTGGCAATGGAGTTCGAGGCACGCGATGCGGCGTTGACGGCGTGCTTCGCATTGCCGTGGCTGGCGGCGGCGTGGCTGTTCCGCAAGGCGACGAAGCCGGCGGGAACTTGAATCCGGGGGTACCGACCTTCGCCTTATGGTGCGGCTGCCCGGGCCCGTCTAGCATGCGTGGCGGAGGAACCGCATGCGCATCGGGCTGCTGGCCGACCTGCACGCCAACCGAGAAGCGACCGAAGCCTGCCTGAAGGAACTGGCGCGGGCCGGTTGCGCGCGTTTCGCGTTCCTCGGCGATCTGGTCGGCTACGGTGCGGATCCCGGCTGGGTCGCCGATCTGGTGCGCGACAGGGTCGAAGCCGGCGCCGTTGCGGTGCAGGGCAATCACGATGCGGCAGTGGCCGCGCCCGCGCCCGAGCGGATGCACGAGGACGCGCGCGCGGCGATCGACTGGACGCGCACGCAGCTGGACGATGCGCAGCGCGCATTCCTGCTGGGCCTGCCGCTGCAGGCACGGGAAGACGACCGGCTGTACGTGCATGCGAACGCCGCCGATCCGCCGCGCTGGGGCTACATGCACAACGCGCTGGCGGCGCAGCGCAGCTTCGACGCGGCGCCGCAGCGGCTGATCCTGGTCGGCCACGTGCACGACCAAGGGCTGTACTACACCGGCAAGGAAGGGCAGGCGATGCATTTCCAGCCGACGCCGGGCGTGCCGATTCCGCTGCTGTCGAGCCGCCGCTGGCTGGCGGTGGTCGGCAGCTGCGGGCAGCCGCGCGACGGCAACCCGGCGGCGGCCTGCGCATGGCTGGACACGGACAACTGGCAGCTCGCGTTCCTGCGCGTGCCCTACGACCACGAACGCGCGGCGGCGAAGGTTCGCGCGGCCGGCCTGCCCGCCGCGCTGGCCGAACGATTGCTCACCGGGAACTGACCATGCCGATCAAGCTGCATCCGGGCGTCGTGCTGGGCGGGTTCACCCTGGTCGAGCCGCTGCACGAAGGCGGCATGGCCACGCTGTGGCGCGCGACCCACCCGGACCACGCGATGCCGATGCTGATGAAGCTGCCGCGCATCGCCTACGGCGAGGCGGCCAGCCAGGTGGTCGGTTTCGAGGTCGAACGCATGCTGCTGCCGGTGCTGGCCGGCCCGCACGTGCCGCGCTTCGTCGCCACCGGCGACGACGGCGACCAGCCCTGGCTGGTGATGGAGCAGGTGGCCGGACAGACGCTGCGGCCGTTGCTGGAACAGGCGCCGGTGCCGGCGCAGCGCGTCGCGGAACTCGGCGCGCTGGCCGCGCTGGCGCTGGACGACCTGCATCGCCAGCAGGTCGTGCACCTCGACATCAAGCCGAGCAACCTGCTGCTGCACCGGCCCGACGGCGGCAGCGAACGCATCGTGCTGATCGACTTCGGCCTGTCGCGGCACGCGCAGTTGCCGGACCTGCTGGCCGAGCAGTTCCACGTGCCGATGGGCACCGCGCCGTACATCGCGCCGGAACAGGTGCTGGGCGTGCGCAGCGATCCGCGCAGCGACCTGTTCGCGTTGGGCGTCACCCTGTACCACCTTGCCACCGGGCAGCGGCCGTTCGGGTTCCCCGGCAGCGTGCGCGGTCTGCGCCGGCGCCTCTACCAGGATCCGCCGCCGCCGCGCAGCCTCGTGCCGGACCTGCCGCGCTGGCTGCAGGAAACGATCCTGCGCTGCCTCGAGGTCGATCCGGACCGGCGCCATCCGACCGCCGCGCAGCTGGCTTTCGACCTGCAGAATCCCGAGCAGATCGAACTGGGCGAACGCGCCGACCGCCTGCGCCGCGCCGGCACGATGGCGCGCACGCGGCGCTGGTGGCGTTCGCTGGGCATGGAGCCGGAGAAGCTGGGCGCCGGCGTCGCGGCGGCGGCGCGCGCGCCGCTGATCATGGTTGCGCTGGACCTGAAGCAGCGCAACGCCGAGCTCGACGCCACGCTGCGCGACACCGTGCAGCGGCTGGTCGCGACCGCGCCCGGCGCGCGGCTGGCCTGCGTGACGGTGATGCGCACGGCGCGCATCGGCATGGACAGCAACCTCGATGCGGAAGGACGCAATCGCCATGTCAAGCGCCTGGTCGCGCTGCGCGACTGGGCGCGCACGCTGGAGCTGCCGGACAACCGCATCACCTTCCACGTGCTGGAGTCGCCGGACATCGCCGACGCGCTGATCGAATACGCGCGCGGCAACGCCATCGACCACCTGATCATGGGCGCGCGCGGCGTCACCGGCGTGCGCCGGCTGCTGGGCAGCGTGTCCGCGCGCGTGGTCGCCGAGGCCGGCTGCACGGCCACCGTGGTGCGCGCCCGTGCCGTGGAAGGCGGGGAACCGGCCGCAGGATGATCCGCGCGCGGTGCTAGAGTGGGGTTTTCCTGCGATGGCGGGTTGCGAATGAGCGTTCAGGCGGCTTATCCCATCGGTATTCCCGGCATGCCGTGGGGCGATGCCGAAAAGGCGCAGTGGCGCGCGCGACAGCGGAAACAGCGCAGCTATGCCGATGAGGTGGTGGTCGCGATCGATGCGCTGCGCAATGCGTTCGACGTGGTACGTTACGGCGAACTCGACTACGCGCAGGATGGCGCCTATCCGCTGTTCGCCCTGCGCAGCCGGAACTGGGATGATTCATTGCCCGCCGCATTGGTCACCGGCGGCGTGCATGGCTACGAGACCAGCGGCGTGCACGGTGCGTTGCGTTTCGCCGAGCGCGACGCGGCCCGCTATGCCGGCCGGTTGAACCTGCTGGTCGCGCCGTGCGTCAGTCCGTGGGCCTACGAGCGCATCCACCGCTGGAACCCGGATGCGCTGGATCCGAACCGCAATTTCCTCGCGGACAGTCCGGCCGGCGAATCGGCGGCGCTGCTGGAACTGGTGAAGCCATTGCATGGCAGATTCGCCGTGCACATCGACCTGCACGAGACCACCGACAGCGACGAAAGCGAGTTCCGCCCGGCGCTGGCCGCGCGCGAGGGCAAACCGTTCGAACCGGGCACGATTCCCGACGGTTTCTATCTCTGCGCCGACGCGCGCAACCCGCAGCCGGAATTCCAGCAGGCGGTCATCGCCGCCGTCGCGGAGGTCACCCACATCGCGCCCGCCGACCCGGACGGCACCATCATCGGCTCGCCGGTGGTCGCGCATGGAGTGATCGAATACGACTACGTCGCGCTGGGTCTGTGCGCCGGCATCACCGGTGCGCGCTTTACCACGACCACCGAGGTGTATCCCGATTCGCCGCGCGCCACGCCGGAACAGTGCAACGAGGCGCAGGCGGCGGCGACGTGCGCGGCGCTGGACCACGCATTGGCCCGGCGCTGACGGCGGTTGTTCCAGCGCCCGGGGCTTCCCGAGCCGGATTGCGGATCTCGGTTATTTCTTCGCGCCAGCGCTTTCGGCGGACTGCGCGTTCGTGGCGTCGCTGCCGATCTTCTTCAGCGAACGGGTATTGCCCAGCACTTCGATGCGGCCACCGGCTTCCTGGAAGGCGGCCATGTCCTCGGCGAGGCGCTGGCGGGTGAGCGCATTGCTGCGCGGTGCGTTCTTCTGCGGCGGCAGAAGGTTCTTGGTGGGACGTGCCATGGAGTCCGTTCTCCTTCAGTGGATGTCCAGTGGAATCGCGCGCGTCTCGCGGGTCGTTCGCCGCAAGGCGACGGCATGGCCGCGGTTCGCCAGGGGCCGCGACGGTGCGGGTGTCGGGGAATTGCCGATGCGAACGGGCAGGCGACAGGTGGCGTGGCCGGGCACGGCGCTTCCGGAAAGGGTCGCCCGTGCAGCGGCGACGGCGCGGAAAGAAGCGAGGCGGGCGACAGCGACGTCGCGCGAGACGCGCGGAACCGGGCGAAGCCCGATGACCGCATACTAGCATCACGGGCATGACGCGGCCGAAGCCCTTGTCTGCAGCGTGGCCGGTCGTTACCGTGGCTCGTCTTCATTCCAGTTGGAATTCCGCTCATGATCCAGCGCATCGACGCAGGCCCGCGCATGTCCGAAGCCGTCATCCACGGCGGCATCGTCCATCTGGCGGGACAGATTCCGGAAACGCCGGATGCCGACATCGAAACCCAGACCCGCGAAGTGCTGGCGGCCATCGACGACCTGCTCGCGCAGGCCGGCAGCGACAAGACCCGCATCCTGCGCGCGCAGATCTACCTGGCCGACATCGGCGATTTCGCCGGCATGAACCGCGCGTGGGACGCATGGGTCGTGCCCGGGCAGGCGCCGGCGCGCGCCACCGTGGAAGCGCGCCTGGCCAATCCGGCGTGGAAGGTCGAGATCGTGGTGACGGCGGCGGCCTGAGCGCCGCCCGGGCAAACCAAAGGCACGGGCGCGGCGTGCCCGCAGCGGTTAACCTTCGGGTTTCCACTGCCACCGGATCGATCCCATGAAGCGTTCCCTGCTGGGCCTCGGCGTTGCCGCCGCCCTGTCCGTCGCCGCATCTTCCGCCATCGCCGCCGGCCCGTCCGGCAAGCCGCAGCTGGGCAGCTTCGGCGTGGACCTGTCCGCGCGCGACGCGTCTGTAAAGCCGGGCGACGACTTCAACCGCTACGCCAGCGGCCACTGGATCGACACCTACGAACTGAAGGACTACGAGTCCAGCTACGGGTCGTTCAACGAACTGCGCGACCGCGCCGAGGAACAGGTGCACGCGCTGATCGAAGGCCTGCAGGCGCAGCAGGATCTGGCCCCCGGCAGCAATGGCCAGAAGCTGCGCGACTACTACGCCAGCTACATGGACCATGCCGCCCGCGACGCCGCCGGGATCGCGCCGCTGCGGCCGGTGCTGGCGCGCATCGCCGCGATCGACACCAAGGACAAGCTGGTCGCCGCCTTCGGCAACGCCGGCATCGACGGCAGCAACGCGCCGCTGAGCCTGTACCTGGGCACGGACCGCAAGGACCCGGACAGCTACCAGGTCGGCCTGGGCGTCGGTGGCCTGGGCCTGCCGGATCGCGACTACTACCTCAATCCCGACGCACGCTTCGTGAAGATCCGCGAAGCCTACGTCGCCCACATCCAGCGCATGCTGGGTTTCGCCGGCATCGCCGAGGCGGACGCCAAGCCGCGCGCCGAGGCGATCCTGGCGCTCGAAACCGCGTTGGCGAAGCCGCAATGGGACCGGGTCAAGCTGCGCGACCGCGACAAGACCTACAACGTGTTCACCTTCGCGGAACTGCAGCAGAAGTTCCCCGGCTACGACTGGGCCGCGCAGTTGCGCGCGCAGGAGATGCCGCAGCCGGAGCGGTTGAACATCAGCACGCCGGACGTGGTGCAACCGGTGATCGACATCGTCAATGCCACCCCGCTGGCGACGTGGCGCGACTACCTGGCCTTCCATGCCATCGACGGCAACGCCGGGCTGCTCAGCACGCAGATCGACGAGGCCTCGTTCGCGTTCAACGGCAAGGTGCTCAACGGACAGAAGGCCCAGCGCGAGGACTGGAAACGCGCGGTCGCGCTGGTCGGCGCGCGGAACTCGCTGGGCGAGGCGCTGGGCGAACTGTACGTGGCGCGCTACTTCAAGCCGGAAGCCAAGGCGGCGATGGACCAGCTGGTCGAGAACCTGCGCGCCGCGCTGCGCAGCAACATCGAACGGATCGACTGGATGGGCGACGCGACCAAGACCGAGGCCTACCGCAAGCTGTCCACCTTCCGCCCGAAGATCGGCTATCCCTCGAAGTGGAAGGACTATTCCAGCGTCTCCATCAGGCCGGACGACCTGCTCGGCAACGCCATCGCGTTGCGCGAATTCAACCGCGCCGACCAGAACCGCCGCATCGGCCAGAAGACCGACCGCGAGGAGTGGGGCATGACCCCGCAGACGGTCAACGCCTACTACAACTCGGCCTTCAACGAGATCGTGTTCCCGGCGGCGATCCTGCAGCCGCCGTTCTTCGACGTGAACGCGGATCCCGCGGTGAACTACGGCGGCATCGGCGCGGTGATCGGCCACGAGATGGGCCATGGTTTCGACGACCAGGGCAGCAAGTCGGACGCCGACGGCATCCAGCGCAACTGGTGGACCGACGAGGACCGCGCGCGTTTCGAGCAGCGCACCAAGGCGCTGGGCGCGCAATACGACGCCTACTGTCCGCTGGACGGCCAGTGCGTGAACGGCGGCCTGACCATGGGCGAGAACATCGGCGACCTGGGTGGATTGTCGATGGCCTACACCGCCTACCAGCTGAGCCTGGACGGCAAGCACGCGCCGGTGATCGACGGCCTGACCGGCGACCAGCGCTTCTACCTGGCCTGGGCGCAGGTGTGGAAGGGCAAATACCGCGACGAGGCGCTGCTGAACCTGATCAAGACCAATCCGCATTCGCCGGTGATGTATCGCGCGAATGGCCCGCTGCGCAATCTCGACGCCTGGTACAAGGCCTTCGACGTGAAGCCGGGCGATGCGATGTACCTGCCGCCGGATCAGCGCGTGCGGATCTGGTGAGTCGCGGTGCGGGCGGACGCCGCGTCCGCCCGCATCCGGTATCTTTAGGGATACGAAGCCGGTGATGTCGGGAGGCGGAATGAAACTGTCGTGCCGCTGTGGACAGGTGCAGGGCGAGATCGCCCCGCATCGCGCCTATGCCCGAGCCACCTGCTATTGCCGGGACTGCCGCGCCTACGCGCGCTGGCTGGGTAGCGAAGGCTTGGTGGATGCCGCCGGCGGTACCGACATCGTGCCGATGGCGCCCGACGGCCTGCGTTTCACCCGCGGCACGGAACACCTGGCCTGCATGTCGCTGAGTCCGCGCGGCCTGCTGCGCTGGTACGCCGCCTGCTGCCGCACGCCGCTGGGCAACACGCCGAACGATCCCGGGCTGTTCTACCTGGGCGTGCCCGTGCCGTGCATCGCCGAACCAGCGGAAACGGTCGATGCCGCGTTCGGGCCGGCGCACCACATCGTGCTGAACACGGAATCCGCGACCGGCCCGGTGAAATCCACGCCGCTGGCGTTCGCCATCGGCGGTTTCCACATCTTCCGCCACATCATCGCGGCGAAGCTGCGCGGTCGCCGCAACCGGACCTTCTTCGACGATTCCGGCAGGCCCATCCGGGAACCCGCCGTGCTGGACAAGGCGCTGCGCGAAACGCTGACGAACGGCTGACGCCGCGCGTCAGTCTTTCCTGCCATCGGCGGGGGCGGGCTTCGCCTTCAGCGCGGTTACCGCGTTCAGCATCGCCTTCACGTGCAGGCCCGGATTGGCGTCGGCATGCACGGCGGCGATGGTGCCGTCCGGGGCGACGACGTAGGAAGTACGGTTCGACCATTCCGGCTTGCGGTCGAGCACGGCGTCGTACTGCGCGGCGATCTTCGCGCCCTGGTCCGCCGCGACCGGGAACTTGCCGCCGCAATGCTCGGTTTCCTTGGAGAAATCCGCGAGCTGGTCGGTATTGCCGGCGGTGACGCCGATCACCGTGGCGCCTTCGGCCTTGAACTTGTCGATGGCCTCCGAGAACAGGTGCGCCTCGAGGTTGCAGCCGGGCGTGTGCGCGGCGGGGAAGAAATACACCACCACCGGGCCGCGCTCCAGCGCGTCGGCCAGCTTGAAGGTGAACGGCTGGCCGGCGAGGTAGGCGGGCGCGTTGAAGTCGGGCGCACGCGTCCCGACATCGAGGGCGGCGAACGCCGGCGCGGCGAAGGCGGCGATGCCGGCGGCGAGGGCGATGGAAAGCGACAGGCGGGACATGGACGGCTCCGTGGGCGGGAGGAACTGGCATTATGCGCCCGTGCCGCGGGTCCGCGCGGCAACGGCAGGTACGGGCAGGAGGAACGGACGATGGCGACGGGTTGGGCCGGAGACGGCGCGGTGCAGGACCAGATCGACGCGACGGTGAAGGACGCGATCAAGCGCGCCCGCAGCCAGCTTCGCGCCGGGCCGGGGCTGGAGAACTGCGAGGAGTGCGACGCCCCGATTCCCGAGGCGCGGCGCAGGGCCGTGCCCGGCGTGCGCCTGTGCGTGGCCTGTCAGGAGGCGCACGACGCCGAACAGTCCGCAGCCAGCGGCTACAACCGGCGCGGCAGCAAGGACAGCCAGTTGCGTTGATCGGGAATAAAAAACGCCGGGTTTCCCCGGCGTTTTTCCGTTCCGTCGATCCCGGAATCCGTCAGTTCAGCAACTGCAGGCCGAGGATCGCGCCCAGCACGGCGGCGAGGATGAAGTAGTCGCCGTCGTCGCCGCGCCGCCCGTAGCGGTAGCGGCTGTAGTAACCGTCCTCGTAGCCGCGCTGGAAGCCCTGGCGGAAGTAGTGGTTGTATTCGTCCTGGCCCAGGTAGAAGCCGTTGTAGCCGTAGCTGGCGTCGCGGTAGCCGTAGCTGTTGCGGTAGTCGTAGCGCCAGCTGTCCTCGCGATCGGCGCGGCCGGCGCGCAGGCCTTCGCGGTAACCGTACTCGACCGCCTGGCGCATCAGCGCCGCGCCGTAGCGGTTGGTCTGGTGCCAACTGCCGGCATACCGATAGCGATAGGCCAGCGGCGCGGTGTAGTACGGGTCGCTGTAGTAATCGTAGTTGCGCGTGGACCAGCGCACCTGCTGCTCGCGCAGGCGGCGCGCGTACTCCTGCTGGTAGCGGTACTGGGCGTAGCGGCGCTGCTGCTGCAGGTCGCGGGTGCGGCGATCGGCTTCGCGCAGTTGCTGTTCGCGCAGGCGCTGGTAGTTATCGGCACGGACGCGCTGCTCGCGGATGCGGCGTTCCTGTTCGTTGCTTGCGACGCGCTGCGGCACGCCGTCGCGGCGCGCCTCGCGGCTGCGGTCCATGCCGTCCAGCCGGCGCAGTTCGCGTTCGTTGGCCGATTGCGTTTCGCGCTGCTCGCGCTGCGTGCGCAGGCGGTCGGTCTCCTGCGCCTGGCGTTCGCGTTGCGCCTGTTGGCGCTGCGCCGCCTGTCCACGCCAATCGCTTTGCGCCTGTGCGCGATTGCGGTCGGCGCGTTCGCGCGACTGCGCTTCGGCAATGCGGGCCTGCGCGGCCTGTTCGTTTCGCGCGCGTTCGCGTTGCTGCGTCTGTTCGCGGATCTGGCGCTGGCGCGCCTCCGCGTCACGCGTCGCCTGCTGGCGGCGATTCTCGGCCTGCTGGGGTTGCCTTTCGGCCTGGCCTGCCTGAAGGCGCTCGCGCTGCGCGGCTTCGCGCTGGCGCGCCTGGACCTGTTCCCGCTGTTGCGACTGGCGCCGTTCGTCCTGCTGGCGGGTTTGCTGGCGGCGGTTGTCGGCCTGCTCGCGGGATTTCTGCCGATACTGTTCGCGGCGCTGCTGCGGTTCGTCGCGATTGTCCTGCAGCGGAGACGCCGCGCCGCTGCCGGCAGCCAGCATGAGACCGAGCAGGGCGGCCTGCGGCCAGGATGCGAACGAAGAGTTCAGGTGTTTCATTTCCGTGCCTCGGTTGATGGAGGCCGTACCGCGGCCATCCCCGAGGTGAAGTTGGCGACACGGCATCTGAATGAAATCTGATGCCGGACAGGCACGTTCAGCGGGCGGAAGGCGTAAACGTTTTCGCCATGGGAGCAAGGCACGCAAGCGCCGTTGTCATTCCGCTGACACGATGCGCTAACCGAAATTCAACGACGCGCCAGCTAGGCTGTCCGCACGTCCGCATTCGTCGCAGCCGGGGACTCCCGTCATCCCGCTGCGGCCTGTGCGGACGACCATTTCCGGCAGGCAAGAAATCTGCGCGCGGGCCAGCGTGACGACAGGC
>JBDHQQ010000037.1:0-18411 GCA_039807145.1 Pseudoxanthomonas sp.
CGCCGTTGCGGCCGACGATGCAGACGCGCTCGCCGGTTTCGATGGACAGGTCGACGTTTTCGAGCAGCAGCGGGCCGCCGACGCCGTAGTCGACGCGCTGGAGTTGGAGCAGGGACATGCGCGCATTGTACGGGAGCGGAATGCGCGGCCTGGCCCATCGGCGCGGGGAAAGGCCGCATTGCGTCTTCAAATCAACTTAACGCGGTTGTTCTATAACGGAACCGATCCGACAGGGAGGCGAAGCATGGCGGCAGGACGCGTGGGGCTGGTGGCGGGTGTGGCTTTGCTGGTTGGCGCATGCGGGCGGGCACCGTCCGATGCCGCGGACGGGCCCGGAACCGAAGCGCAGCGCGTGCCGACTGCCGCTGCTTCGGCCGCGGCGGCGCCGAAGACCGCGGGCAAGGTCGATTTCCCGGTCATTCCGCAGATCGTCGTGCCGGACATCGTCGGCGTCGGTCCCGCCCAGCGCAAGCTGGAATCGTCGATGCAGGACATCATCGATCCGGTCGCGGGCATCAGCGTCAGGCCGGCCAACTGCGCCACCGATGGCGCGCTGATCAACGATGCGGGCATCACCAGCGTGGACGAGCACGGCAATCTTTCGCGCAACGGCGACGAAGGCCTCTTTCACGTCAATGCCGACGGCAGCGGTACCGCCAACTACGGCGGCGGCATCATCACCGTCAACGCCGACGGCAGCGGCACCATCAACGGCAGCGGCGAGGACGGCGCGGACGATGCGATCATCTCGGTCGAGGCCGACGGTTCGGGCACCTACAACGGCAGGTACGGCATCATCAGCCTGGACGGCAAGGGCGCCGGCACCTGGAACGACGACAGTGGCCTGATCACGATCAACGGCGACGGCTCGGGCACGTGGAACGGACCCGAGGGCATCGTCACCATCAACGCCGACGGCAGCGGTAGCTGGAACGGTCCGCACGGGCTGGTGGTGAACGATGGCGACGGCAATGGCCGCATCGGCCCGCCTGCGCGCGAAATGAAAATGGCGCCGATCCCGAAGGTCGCGTCCGCCGGAAAATTCCCGCCGCTGAAGAAGTTCGCGCCACCCGGCGCGCCGTGCGGTTTCGTCATCACCCTCGAAGACCGGGTGTTGTTCGATTTCGACAAGTCGGAGGTCCGCCCGGACGCGGCGAAGGTGCTGGACACGCTGGCCGCCGCGCTGCAGAAGGTACCGGCGACGGCGATGGAGATCCGCGGACATACCGATGCCAAGGGCAGCGACGCGTACAACCTGGACCTGTCCGAGCGGCGTGCGGAATCGGTGATCGCCGCCCTGCGCCAGCGCGGCGCGGCGCAGGACGCCGACGCCAGGGGTTATGGCGAATCGCAGCCGGTGGCGCCGAACGAGGTCGATGGCCAGGACAATCCCGCCGGGCGCCAGTTGAACCGGCGCTTGGAAATCTTCGTCCGCACCTGATGCCGCTTTCCCCCAAACCATAGAAGGAGACGACATGGCACGATGCTTTCTTCCGTTGGTCGGCGCGCTTGCGCTGACGCTCTCGGGGCCAGTCGCGGCATCCGACTTCGGCCTGGAATACGCGGTCGAGCGTGCGCCGGCGACGCAACTGTCGATGGCGCAGTGCGCCGCTGCGGTCAAGCGCGGCTCGCAGGCCGCCGGTTACCTGACCCGCATCGAGCAGGACCAGGGCGCATCGCGGATCTTCGTCTCCGGCCCGAAAGGCGACGGCCGCTCGCTGGTGGCGTACTGCATCCAGGCCGGCAGCATGACCGTCTACGTGGTCCAGGCCTTCGATTACGCGGGCCCCGGCGGCGTCGAGGCCGCGCGGGTCAAGCAGGCCGTCGTCACCGCGTTGAAGCAGGCGACTGCCGCGCCGCGCAGATAGGCCGCCGGGAGGACATCGCGCACTTCCCCGCGCGATTGGCGGCTGGCCCGCACCGAGCCATGCACGGATGCCAGCGTGTCATCGGTCCGGATGCGGCACGCACATGACTTCCAGCCTTGTCCCCGAAGTGCCGGCGCGGCATGCTCCGGTCCGGGAATCCCAACCAGGAATCGAGATGCGAATACTCCGCGCAGCCTTGGCAGCGTCCGTGTGCCTGTTTTCATGGGCAGGCATGGCGCAAACCCCGTACCGCGAGCCGCCCGACGCGCTCAAGGCGATCGTCGATGCGCCGCGCACGCCGCTGGTGTCGCTCAGCCCGCACCGCGACCTGATCGCGTTCACCGGCGTGCCCGGGCTTCCCGGCATCGACGTGGTCGCCCAGCCGGAACTGAAGCTTGCCGGCATCCGCATCCATCCCGGGGCTTTTGCCCGCAGCAGCTTCACCTTCGGCAACGACTTCTGGCTGATGGATGTGGCCAGCGGCGCGGAATTCCGCGTCGAAGGCTTGCCCAAGCCGCTGTCGCTCGCCGGCAGTGCGTGGTCGCCGGACCAGAAATACCTCGTGCTCAACCAGGTCGAGCCGGCCACCGGGACCAACGCGCTGTGGCTGGTCGATATCGGCACGCGGCGCGCCCGCCTGCTGGTCGAAGGCCTGAACGCGGTCGCCGGCCGCAGCTACCGCTGGATGCCGGACAGTCGCGCGCTGCTGGTCAACCTGCGGCCGGACGGGCTGGGACCGCTGCCGTCCGTCGATGTGGTGCCGACCGGCCCGAATGTGCAGCAGACCGGCAACGAGGGTCGCGTCACCAGTATCCGCACCTACCAGGATCTGCTGAAGAACGAGGCCGAAGCGCGCCAGTTCGAGTACCTGCTGCGCTCGCAGCCGGCGCTGGTCGGCATCGACGGCAAGATCGCGCGCGTCGGCGCTCCGGACCTGTACGTTTCGCTCGAGCCATCACCGGACGGCAAGCACGTCCTCGGCCAGCGCATTGCCCGGCCGTTCTCGTACCTGGTGCCGTATTCCTCGTTCCCGCGCACGATCGAGGTACTCGACCTGGGGGGAAGGAGCGAGCACACGGTCGCCAGGTTGCCGCTGGTCGAAGGCCTGCCGACCGGCAACGACGCCGTGCGCACCGGTGTTCGCGACATCGACTGGCGCAGCGACGCGCCGGCTACCCTGGTCTGGGCCGAAGCGCAGGACGGTGGCGACCCGGCGCGCGATGCGGCGGTGCGCGATATCGTCTACCAGCAGGCGGCGCCGTTCGCCACGGCGCCGGTGGCGCTGGCGAAGCTCGGCAGCCGCTATGCCGGCACCGACTGGGCGCGCGGCGACCTGGCCTTGGTCGGCGAATACTGGTGGAAGACCCGCCGCTTCAAGACCTGGCGCGTGCAGCCGGACGCGCCGCAAACGCCGGCCACGTTGTTCGACGAGGGCAGTTCCGAGGACCGCTACGCGGACCGTGGCAATCCGGTGTCCACCCGCGATGCGCGCGGGCAGGCCGTGCTGTTGCTTTCGGCGGATGGCACGTCGCTGTACCGCATCGGCGACGGGGCATCGCCCGAAGGCGACCGGCCGTTCCTCGACCGGCAGGATCTGGCCACGGGCGAGACCCGGCGGCTGTTCCATTCCAGCGGCGAACAGTACGAGCGGCCGGTGGCGATGCTGGATGCCGAAGGCAAGCGCGTCGTCACCAGCCGCGAGTCGCCCCGCGAGCGGCCGAACTACTACCTGCGCACGCTCGAGGGCGATGCCGCGCCGGTGGCGCTGACCAGGTTCCCGCACCCGACGCCGCAACTGCGCGACATCAGCAAGGAATTGATCCGCTACAAGCGGGCCGACGGCGTGGAGCTGACCGGCACGCTGTACCTGCCGCCGGGCTACGACGCCAGGCGCGACGGCGCATTGCCGATGCTGATGTGGGCCTATCCGGCCGAGTTCAAATCCGCGGCGGCCGCGAGCCAGGTCACCGATTCGCCGTACCGCTTCAACGCGGTCAGCTACTGGGGGCCGATGCCGTTCCTGGCGATGGGCTATGCGGTACTGGACGATCCCTCGATGCCGATCATCGGCGAAGGCAAGGCCGAGCCCAACGACACCTACGTGCAGCAGCTGGCTGCCGACGCGCAAGCGGCCGTGGACGAGGTCGTGCGCCGCGGCGTGGTCGACCGCAATCGGATCGCAGTCGGCGGGCATTCCTACGGTGCGTTCATGACCGCCAACCTGCTGGCGCACACGCGCCTGTTCAAGGCCGGCATCGCCCGCAGCGGCGCATACAACCGCACGCTGACGCCGTTCGGCTTCCAGTCCGAGGAACGCAACTTCTGGCAGGCGCCGGAGACCTACGCGGCGATGTCCCCGTTCAACCATGCGGGCAGCATCAAGGACGCGCTGCTGATGATCCACGGCGAGCAGGACAACAATTCCGGCACTTTCCCGATGCAGAGCGAGCGCATGTTCGCCGCGGTCAAGGGCCTGGGCGGCAACGCGCGGCTGGTGATGCTGCCGAACGAGTCGCATGGCTACCGCGCCCGCGAGTCGATCATGACCATGCTGGCCGAAATGAACGACTGGCTGGAGCAGTACGTCAAGGGCGCGAAGGCGGACGCCGCCGCGCCCTAGCCGAAGGCGCATGCCGAAACGGAAACGGGCCGCATGGTCGCGGCCCGTTTCCGTTCGCAGGCGCCGGGGCGCTTACTTCAGTTTCGCCGCCTTGCGCAGCTCGTCGGCCTTGTCGGTCTTTTCCCACGAGAAGGCGGTGGCGGTGTGCTTCTTGCCGGCGCCGTCGACGTAGGCGATTTCCTTCGGCTTGCGGCCGAAGTGGCCGTAGCTGGCGGTGGCCTGGTAAATCGGGTGCTCCAGGTCCAGCATGCGGGTGATGCCGTACGGGCGCAGGTCGAAGTGCTTGCGGATCAGCTTCTCGATCACGTCGTCGCCGACCTTGCCGGTGCCGAAGGTGGTGACCGAGATGCTGGTCGGCTCGGCCACGCCGATGGCGTAGGAAACCTGCACCTCGCACTTGTCGGCCAGGCCGGCGGCGACGATGTTCTTGGCCACGTAGCGGGCGGCGTAGGCGGCCGAGCGGTCGACCTTCGACGGATCCTTGCCGGAGAACGCGCCGCCGCCGTGGCGGGCCATGCCGCCGTAGGTGTCGACGATGATCTTGCGCCCGGTCAGGCCGCAGTCGCCCACCGGCCCGCCGATCACGAACTTGCCGGTCGGATTGATGTGCACCTTGTTCTTCGGCAGCTTGTCCAGCCACTTCTTCGGCAGCACCGGCACCAGGATTTCCGAACGCACGGCTTCGACCAGGTCCTTCTGCTTGATGTCCGGATCGTGCTGGGTGGATAGCACCACCGCATCGAGGCCAAGGATGGCGTTGCCGTCGTAGCGCAGGGTGACCTGCGACTTGGCGTCGGGGCGCAGCCATTTCAGCTTGCCGTTCTTGCGCACCTTGGCCTGCTGCTCGACCAGCCGGTGGCTGTAGTACAGCGGCGCGGGCATGAACTCCGGCGCTTCGTTGCAGGCGTAGCCGAACATCAGGCCCTGGTCGCCGGCGCCCTGTTCCTCGGGCTTCTTGCGGTCCACGCCCTGGTTGATGTCCGGCGACTGCTTGCCGAGCATGTTGATGATGGCGCAGGTGTGGCCGTCGAAGCCGACGTTGGAGTTGTCGTAGCCGATGCCGTTGATCACCTTGCGCGCCAGCGCCTCGATGTCGACCCACGCACTGGTGGTGACTTCGCCGGCGACGATCGCGGCGCCCGTCTTCACCATCGTTTCGCAGGCCACGCGCGCGCGCTTGTCCTGGGCCAGGATGGCGTCCAGCACGGCGTCGGAAATCTGGTCGGCGATCTTGTCCGGATGGCCTTCGGAGACCGATTCGGAAGTGAACAGGTAGCTGGACATCGGCCTTATATCCCTTTATGCGGATGAAAAGATGGGCGCGCATGATACACGGATGCGCGGTGCGGTGCATTGTGCCCCGTTCAGGATTGCGCGGGGGTTAATTTTCCGCCGCCCGGCAGGGTGCGGCCGGTGCGGGGAAGGCACCGCACGGCCGGTTACCATCGGCGCATGGATTCGATCACCCACCTGTTCTACGGCGGCGCCATCGCCGCCGCGATCGCGCCGAAGGGCCACCGCCGCGCGGCGCTGCTGGCCGGGGCCGCGCTGAACACCTTGCCCGACCTGGACGTGATTCCGCTGGCGCTGTTCGGCGACCCGGTCGCGCAGATGACCTGCCACCGCGGCCTGACCCATTCGTGGCTGGTGCTGCCGTTCGTGGCCTGGGCGGTATGGGCGTTGTTCCGGCGCCGCGGTGGACGCGTCGCGGCCGAGCCGGCGCGTTGGTGGTGGGCGATCTTCGCCTGCCTGATGGCGCATCCGTTCATCGACAGCTTCACCGTCTATGGCACGCAGCTGTTCTGGCCGCTGCCGATGCGGCCGGTGATGTGGAGTTCGCTGTTCATCGTCGACCCGCTGTTCACCCTGCCGTGGCTGCTGGCCTGCGGCGTGGCCTGGTTCGCGCGCGAAAGGCTGGCGGCGAAGGCGCTGGCCGCGGGCGTCGCGCTGGGGTTCGCCTATCTGGGCTGGTCGCTGGTCGCCAAGGCGATGGTCGAACGCCAGGCCGCGCGTTCGCTCGCGGCGATGGGCCTGTCCGACGCGCAGCGCTTCTCGGTGCCGATGCCGCTCAACACCGTGCTGTGGCGAGTGGCGGCGATGACGCCGGACGGCTACGTGGAAGGCTTCCGTTCGCTGGCGGCGGATCGCGGCACGATGCGCTTCGACCACCACGCTTCCGACACGGCGGCGCTGGCTCGGGCGGCCGACCTGCCGGTGGTGCGGCGTCTGACCTGGTTCAACCACGGTTTCCAGAAGGCCGAAGTGCGCGATGGCGTGCTGGTCCTCAGCGACCTGCGCATGGGCAGCGAGCCGGATTATTTCTTCCGTTTCGACGTTGCCCGCGATGACGGCGGCCGCTGGCAGGCCGTGCCACCGCGGCAGCAGCGCGCTTCGCGCGACTTCGCGACGATGTGGGACGCGACCTGGCGGCGCATCTGGCGCGAACCGGCAACGCCTCAGGCGGCGGCCGGCAGTTCCGGCGACACGCCCGCGATCAGCGCGTCGAAATAATCGCGGGTCAGGCGCAGCTGCGCCTCGGCGGTTTCCGCGCGATTGACCACGGCGCGGAAGGCGGTGTTTTCGGGACGGTCCTTCGCGTACCAGCCCAGGTGCTTGCGCGCGATGCGCACGCCAGACGGTTCGCCGTAGAACGCGTGCAGGTGTTCCAGGTGGGCGATGAGGACGTCGCGTACTTCACGCAGCGACGGTTCCGGCAGCGTCTCGCCGGTGGCCAGGTAGTGGGCGATCTCGCGGAAGATCCACGGCCGGCCCTGCGCTGCGCGGCCGACCAGCAGCGCGTCGCAGCCGGTATGGCGCAGCACGAAGGCCGCCTTTTGCGGCGAATCGATGTCGCCGTTGGCGCAGACGGGAATGCGCAGCGCGGCCTTGATTCCGGCGATGGTGTCGTACTCGGCCGCGCCCGCGTATTGCTGGTCGCGGGTGCGCCCGTGCACCGCCAGCGCGGCGATGCCGGCGCTTTCGGCGATGCGGGCGATGGCCAGGCCGTTGCGGTTTTCCGCGTTCCAGCCGGTGCGGATCTTCAGCGTGACCGGTACGTCGACCGCGGCGACCACCGCGTCGAGGATGCGCCCGACAAGTGCCTCGTCGCGCATCAGCGCCGAGCCGGCCCAGACGTTGCACACCTTCTTCGCCGGACAACCCATGTTGATGTCGACGATCTGCGCGCCGTGATCGACGTTGTATCGCGCCGCCTCGGCCAACTGCCGTGGATCGGTGCCGGCGATCTGCACGCTGACCGGGGCCGGCTCGCCATCGTGGTCCATGCGCGTGCGCGACTTGGCCGTGTTCCAGAAGCGCGGGTCGCTGATGGTCATCTCGGACACGGCCAAGCCCGCGCCCAGCCGCTTGCACAGCTGCCGGAACGGCTTGTCGGTGACCCCGGCCATCGGGGCCAGGATCAGCTTCGGGACGATGACGTGGTGGCCGATGCGCATGGCGGCATTATCGCAGCCACGCTGCGAGGGCATGAAAAACCCGGCGCGAGGCCGGGTTTCCGGTGGGCGGGGGTGGCCGGGTCAGGCCGTCTCGTCGACCGTTTCGGCGTCCGGGGCGTTCTTCTTCACCGATTCGATGCCGTTCTCGCGCGAGGCTTCGCTCTCGTACATCTCGCTGGTGCCGATGACCTGGCCGTTGGCGGCCAGCAGGTTGAAGAACGGCTTGTCGTTGCTGGAGGTCTTGCGTTCGAAGCGGCCGTCGTCCGCGCTGTTCTTGCGCACTGATTCGATGCCGTTCTTCGCGCCGGACTTGTCCGCGTAGCCCTGGCTGGCCAGGATGACCTGGCCGTTGCCGGCCTTCAGGACGAACTGGAAATCGCCGTTGCTGCGCTTGCCGATGACGAACTTGCCTGCCATTACCTGCTCCTTTGCTTGCTGTGGTGGAAAAACCGGATGCGGTCCGGAGGTTCAATGCGCCACCGTCACCGCGCGCTGCGGATCGTGGCGGTGCTTGAACAGTGGCACGAACAGCACGGCCATGACCAGCGCGTAGGCCGCGAAGGTCAGCCAGATGCCGTGCCAGTCCTTGGTGCCGTCGGCGCCGGTGAAGAAGCGGTCGATCATCCAGCCGCTGATCGCGCTGCCCAGCACCGCGCCGATGCCGTTGGTCATCAGCATGAACAGGCCCTGCGCGGAGGCGCGGATCTTCGGGTCCGCCTGCTGCTCGACGAACAGGCTGCCGGAGATGTTGAAGAAGTCGAAGGCCATGCCGTACACGATGCAGCTGAGCACGATCATCCACAGCCCCGCGCCCGGGTCGCCGTAGGCGAACAGGCCGAAGCGCAGGAACCAGGCCAGCATGCTGATGGTCATCACCGTCTTGATGCCGAAGCGCTTCAGGAAGAACGGGATGGTCAGGATGAACAGCGTTTCGCTGATCTGCGAGATCGACATGATGATGGCGGGGTACTTCACCGCCAGCGTGTCCTTGTAGGCGTCGACGTTGGCGAAGTCGTGCAGGAAGGTGTCGCCGTAGGCGTTGGTCAGCTGCAGGGCCGCGCCCAGCAGCATGGCGAACACAAAGAACACCGCCATGTTGCGGTCCCGGAACAGGCGGAACGAGGACAGCCCGAGCACGTCCACCAGCGAACGGCTCTCGGACCGGCCCAGCCGGGGCGGGCAGGGTGGCAGGGTGAAGGCGTACAGGCCCAGGGTCAGCGAGGCGATGGACGCGATGTAGAACTGGCCGGAGGAGGTTTCCAGCTTCAGCAGGCTGGTGGTCCACAGCGCCGCGATGAAGCCCACCGTGCCCCAGACCCGGATCGGCGGATAGTCGCGGACCACGTCCAGGCCGCGTTCCTTAAGTGCGTTGTACGCCACCGCGATCGCCAGCGAGATGGTGGGCATGTAGAACACCATCGTGACCAGCATCACCCAGAACATGGTGTGCGGGTCGTCCACCTTCGGGACCAGGAACAGCATCGCCGCGCCGGCCAGGTGCAGGGCGCCGTACAGCTTCTCCGCGTTGATCCACTTGTCCGCGACCACGCCCATCAGCGCCGGCATGAACAGCGCGGAGATGCCCATGGTCGAGAAGATCGCGCCGAAGCTGGTGCCCGACCACTGCTTGTTCTGGAACCAGTAGGCGCCGATGGTGATCAGCCACGCCCCCCAGATGAAGAACTGGAGGAAATTCATCAAGGTCAGGCGCAGCTTCAGGCTCACGTTCGCTCCCCGCGCGGCGACAGGCCGCAGCCGCGGGCAGGGTAGGTCAGGCACGGCGGCTTGGGCAAGCGGCGCGGATCAGTAGTCGCGGGCGATGACCCGGTTGCGTCCTTCGCGCTTGGCCCGCTGCAGGCGCAGGTCGGCGCGGCGCAGCAGGGCGGACAGGTCCAGTCCGTCGTGCGGGAATACCGACAGTCCCGCGCTGAAGGTCAGTGGCCACGGCGGCAGGTGCCGGTCGGGGACGAACGGCCGCTGCGCCACTTCGCGCCGCAGCGCGTCCAGCCGTTCCCAGGCGCTGCCCAGCGGCTGGCGCAGCAGCACGACGAATTCCTCGCCGCCCAGACGGACCAGCCATTCGTCCTCGCCCAGACGCGGCCTCAGCACGTCCACCACGTGGCGCAGCGCGCGATCGCCAGCCTGGTGGTCGATGTCGTCGTTGATGCGCTTGAAGTGGTCCAGGTCGATCAGGGCCACGCTGAGGGTGCCGCCGTCGGCGTGCGCAAGTTCGAACAGCCGCGGCACCCGATGCAGCAGCCAGGTGCGGTTGGGCAGGCCGGTCAGGCCGTCGGTGCCGGACATCTGCACCAGCCGCTGCATCCGGTACACCGCCACGGCGGTGATGATCGTCGCCATCGCCAGCAGCAGCAGGCGCTGCAACTGCGAGTTCAGGCCGACCGTGCCGTAGTCGAGCGAAATCAGATCTTCGGGGCGGGTGAAGTGCATCACGCCCCAGACCAGCAGCGCGTACTGGAGTACCGCCAGCATGCCGACGAGCAGGGTCACGCGGCCGTCGTTGCGCAGCGCGGTCATCAGGATCGCCAGCGGATACACGCACCAGGCGACCAGGCTGTTCAGCCCGGCCGGGGGATGGTTCAACGCGAGCAGCAGCAGGGTCAGCGAGACGATGCTGACGTCGTAGGTGCCGGTGACGAAGGGCAGCCACGGATAGCGCAGCGCGTTGCGGGCCAGCGCCAGCCAGAGCATCGCGACGAGCACGGCCGAAGCGGTCACGCCCAGCCCGATCATCGATTCGACCAGGCCGCCGCCGCCCGCCACGTTGATCAGCGGCGACAACATCAGCAGCGCCGACAGCACCGCGCGCAGCCGCGCCACCTGCAGTTCGCCGCCCGCGCCCACTTCCAGCATGGTCGCGTCCGGACGCTGCAGCAGGCTGACGATGGCTTCGCGTAGTGCTTTCCCCGGCATGCCGCCCCCTACGGGATGTCCCCGCCAAGCATATTCCGCTTCGCGCCGATCCGCGCGGGGTCAGCCGATGCCGCGCAGCGCGACCCAGACGGCGAGCGCCGCGAACACCGCCGCCGCGATCCAGCGCGCCGCGGTCAGCGGCAGGCGGTCGGCGAAGCGATGGCCCAGCCACACCACCGGCAGGTTGGCGACGAGCATGCCCAGCGTGGTGCCGGCCACGACTTCCCACAGCGGCGAATATTTCGTGGCCAGCAACACCGTCGCGACCTGGGTCTTGTCGCCGATTTCGGCCAGGAAGAACGCGATGCAGGTGGCGACGAACGCGCCGTGCGCCGGCAGTTGCTCGCTGCCGGCATCCAGCCGGTCCGGCTTCAGCGTCCACAGCGCCACGGCCGCGAAGCTGGCCGCGACCAGCCAGCGCAGCAGGCCGGGCGAAAGCAGGGCGGACACTTCCGCGC
Source organism: Pseudoxanthomonas sp. (assembly GCA_039807145.1). GTDB lineage: Bacteria > Pseudomonadota > Gammaproteobacteria > Xanthomonadales > Xanthomonadaceae > Pseudoxanthomonas_A. Next base: position 11,333 of record JBDHQQ010000037.1, read on the forward strand.
CCAGCCAGGCTGAGGCTGCATGGTTGAGCAGGGTCGCGGCGAGGATGCCGAGGGCGATCGGCCACGGCTTGCGGAAGCGCGCGGCCAGCAACAGGGCCAGCAGCTGGGTCTTGTCGCCGATTTCGGCCAAGGCCACGGTGCCGGTGGACACCCACAGGGCGTGCAGGGAAAGCATCTGGAAGCACTCCGGGGCCGGGCATTCGCGTGGACGCGAAGGCGGACGCGCGCCGCCCGGCCCGGGTGGCGCAACGCCTGCCTTCGGTCTTGCCCGGCGACGCCCGGAACCGTGGCGGTTCCCGACTTCGCCCCGCACACCATGGCTGCCGCCAAGTGTGTTGATGTGCGGAACCCGCGCAGGGCGGTGGGCTACTCCCCGGAGGAAAGTGGTGCGGATTCTAGCCGCGGGCGATCCGCGGCGGCGGATCCATTCTCATTTGCCCGGGGTCGGGAAAGTCGCTTGACATGCAAATGAGAATCATTACTATCAATTTGCCCACTCCGAGAGGCCTACCGATGAACGCCCAGTGCCTTGAATTCCCGCGTTACCAGACCCTGAGCCTGCGCGAGCGCCCGCGCCCGGTGCAGCCGGAAGAGACCTTCGACAGCGAAACCCTGCTGAAGGGCCGCCGGGAGATTCTGATCCGCCACGGCGACCGCATCTATCGCCTGCGCCACACCAGCAACGACAAGCTGATCCTGACCAAGTAATCGCTCGCCGCGCCGCGCGGGGGCCATGCCGTCCGCGCCGCGTCCGTTCCGCCTTTTCCGCCTTCCCTGGATGCAGGCCATCGGGTCTACCGGACGCCAGCTGACCGGGTCGTTCCTCATTCCCATGCCCGGATTTCGCGATCGATGAACCGCTCCGCACCGCTTGCCGCCGCCGTCTGGCTGACCCTGACCTGTTCCGCGAACCCTGGCCGCCGCCTGTCGGAGGCGGGTTAGCCGTGGCCGCCGCGTGGATGATGCAGGACCTGTGGATCGAGCCGCAGGCGACGATCCTGCCGCAGCCCGCGCAACTGGCCGCGCTGGGCGCGGTGCTTTGCCTGTACCGGCCGCAGCCGGGCGGCGCGCTGGCCGGTTGGCGGCAGGCGACCTACGCCGAGGCGCAGGTCGGCGTGGAAAGCGACGGGCTACGCGAAAGCCTGTGCTTCTTCGATCGCGAAGGCCGCGCCTGCTGGCGGCTGTGCCTGCTGCCGGACAGCGATTTCCTGGCCTGGGACCGGCTGGCTGCCTGCCTGCCGTCGCGGGTGGCCGAGAAATGCGAAACCGGCGTCGGCCAGCGCCTGTGGCAGCGGCTGGCGCGCCGTCTCACCGGGGAATCGTGGTGCGCCTGCATCCTGCAGTTGCATGTGCTGCCGCAGCCGTTCGCGACGCCGTCGCTGGCGGCCAGCCTGGCCGCGCCGTCGCCGCTGGGCGAGGCGATGGCGCACGACATCGCGCATGCCGAGATGGCCGAACCCGATTGGCGGAACGAGGGCATCGGCGATGCGTCGTCGGGTGGTTCGGTCCAGAATGGCGCAACGGCCGCCGCGGACGCCGCGGCATTCCCGCTCTGCCCGAACGAGGAACGACACGCATGAAACGATTGACCATCGCGGTCCTGGGGTTGGCGTCCCTGGGCGCCGCCGCCCGGACCCCGGCCGACGTCGAGCGCGACCGACAGTCCATCCTGGCCATGCGCGGCGACTACAGCGTCGACTTCGCCTTCGACGAAACCGTGTTGCTGCAGCCCGGCTACGAGCGTGCCGCGGCCGAACGCGCCGGCGGCGAGGAAGCGGTGATCGTCATCGAAGACGCGCCCACGCGCGTGGTGCTGCAGCACATCCTGGTCGACCCGAAGAGTGGACACGTCACCAAGCACTGGCGGCAGGACTGGGTCTATGAAGCGCCGAGCCGCTTCGAATTCAGCGCCGACCAGACCTGGACCGTGCGCGCGCTGTCGTCCGCCGAGACCGCCGGTGCGTGGACCCAGTGCGTGTACGAGGTCAGCGACGCGCCGCGCTACTGCGGCACCGGCCGCTGGACCTACGACAACGGCATCGCCACCTGGACCAGCGACCTGACCTGGCGTCCGCTGCCACGCCGCGAATACACCCGGCGCAGCGACTACAACGCGCTGTCGGTGGTCAACCGGCACACGCTGACGCCGAACGGCTGGACCCACGAGCAGTTCAACACCAAGGTGTTGCGCAAACCCGACGGTTCCCTGGTGGAGCTGGCCCGCGAGTTCGGTTTCAACGACTACTACCGCAACGCCGACGTGGACTTCAAGCCGGCGCACGATTACTGGTCCGCGACCGCGCCCTACTGGGCCAAGGTGCGCGCGCGCTGGGACGCCTTCCTGTCGAAGCCGCCGGGCCTGCACCTGAAGACCAAGATCGACGGCATGGCGATGATCATTCCGCTGTTCACCCAGGCCGAAGACGTGCAGTCGGGCAAGCGCGTGGCCGATGCGAAGATCGACAAGGTGTTCGCCGACTGGGTGGAGCCGGCGCGGACAGGCGTCGCCACGGCGGGTCGCTGAAGACCAGAAGCCCCGCGATGCGGGGCTTCTGCTTTTGGTTTCAATCGTCCGCGGCGGGCGGTGCCGGTGGTGCGGGAGGCGCAGGGGGAACGGGAGGCGCGTCGCCCGCGGCGCTATCCCACGCGAGGGTTTTGCCGTTCCTGTCCACGATCACCACACGATGCGTCGTGGTCTGCGGTGCACCGGGCGCCAGCGGCGGCGGAGGCGGCGCCGGAACCGACCCGGTGGGTGGTGCGGGCGGGGCAGGCGGCGCGGGTGGCATCGGCACCTTGAACGGCAGCGCCTTGGGCACGGTGACCTGTGCGCTGCCCGGCTTGCGGTCGCGCAGGTATTCCACGCCGACCTTGCCGTCCGCCGGCTGCGCACGCAGCGCGTCCATCGCTTCGCGCGGGCTGTTCACCGGCTTGCCGGCGATCTTCAGGATCACGTCGCCGGCCTGCAGGCCGTCCAGGTCCTTGCCGGTGCTGAGCACCAGCACGCCGTGGTCGCTGCCGAAGTAGCGTCCCAGTCCCGCGTCCACCGAGGACAGGTTCAGCCCGTTCCAGCGGAAGGCTTCGGCCAGCGCCGGCAGCGCGCAATCGTCGCCCTTGCAGTCGCTGCGCAGGCGGGCGATCTCGCGGCGCAGGTCGGGCGCGACGGCCACGGCCCATTCGGCCTGGCGCCGGGCGTCGGCAGCGGCCACGCGCGCCTGCGCTTCCGAGACGCGCGCCTGGTCACGTGCCTTGATCGCATCGACGCGCAGGCGTTCGGCCTGGATCTGGAGTTCGCCGTCGCCGAGTTCGAACACCTGCACGTCGCCATCGGTGGCGTCGAGGCCCGGCACGAACAGCAGGCGGTCGCCGACCCTGGGCGTCAGCGACAAGACCTGCGGCTTGCCGTTGCGTTCGTAGCCCAGCTTCACCGGCGTCTTCGCATCCACCGCGGCCAGCAGTTCGCGCGCTTCTTCCAGGCGCGCGGCGCCGTCGGCGGCGGCGATCGCCTTGCCGTCGATGCTGACGATGCGGTCGCCGCTTTTCAGGCCGCCCGCGGCGGCGGCGCTGTCCGGGGTCACCCCGGCGATGCGCACGCCGGATTTTTCGTCCGGGGACAGCAGCACGCCGATCACCGGCTTGCGCAGCACGCGCTTCTCGATGCGGATCGGTGCGCCGGCGCTGCCGTACGTGCGCTGCAGCTCGGCGAATCGCTGCGCGGCCTTGTCCAGGTCGGCGCGGGCGGCGTCCAGTTCCTTCTGCTGCGCCGGCGTCGGCGTGTCCTGGGCGATGGCGAATCCGGCCATGGCGAGGCCGAGGGCCAGCGCCAGTGCGGCGGGTTTGTGCGGTGCGATATCCATGGGTTCCTCGGGTTGCCGGTGCGTGGAAAGGGAAGAAGGGTCAATCGATGCTGACCAGCGCCACGTCGTAGGACTGGCCGCGGGCCGCGTAAAGGCGTTGGGTGGCCTCGATGCCGACCAGCTGCTGCAGCGCATCCACCCGCAGGCGCCACAGCTCGGCGCGGCGCCGCGGATCCAGTCCCGGCTGGATCAGGGCGGCATCGATGCCGGCGACCTTCGCATCGAGTTCGTCGCTCAGCGCGGCGGCCGTGCCGGTGACCACGCGCTCGTCGCGCGCCATCTCCAGCAGGCCTTCCAACTGTGCGGACTGTGCGTAGAGCGCGGCCAGCGCGGTTTCATCGGGCGCACTTGTCGCCCCGGAGCGAGCCGGTTTGCGGGCCGGCGTTGCGCGGCGTTGCGCCACGCGGGCGCCGGCGTCCGTGCGCGCAGCGTCCGGCATTTTCGTTTCGCCGGCGGGCTGCAGCCCGGAACGTTCTGCGATGGCCGCGGGCGGGTCGTCCGGCGCCTTTGCGATTTCGACAGGCCCAGGATTCCGCAGCGCCTCATCCGGGTTGATGGCGTCGACGGACGTGGCGGGACGATCGGCGACCACGGGTTGCAGCGACGCGTCGGGCGCCGGTCGCCAGAGCAGCGGCAGTGCGATGGCCAGCGCCGCCGCCGCCGCGACCGCCAGCCACAAGGGACGGCGGGGCCTGCGCAGACGCGGCGTTTCGGCCACGGGGCGGATTTCCGCCGCGATCTTCGCCCATGCGTCGCTCGGCGGCGTTTCCGGCGGCAGCGCGGCGAAGGCGTCGGCCCAGTCGCGCGGCGCGGGGCGGAGCATGCGGGTGTCGTCAGGCATGGACGGGTTCCTCGATGTGCAGCATCGTGCGCAGGCGGCGGATGCCGCGCGCCAATTGCGATTTGGAGAAGCTCGGCGTGCGCTGCATCAGCGCGGCGATCTCGTCGTGGGTGTAGCCCTCGGCGTGGTACAGCCACAGCACGCTGCGGGTCAGCGGCGGCAGTTCCAGCAGGGCGCGCTGCAGCAGCGCGGCGTCGGCGGCGGCCGGCGGCGGTGGGGCGAAGTCCTCGCCGGCGTGCTCCCATTCGCCGGATTCTTCGGTCGATTCCATCACCTGGTGCCGGCCGCGGCGCAGGCGCATCAGCGCCTCGTTGACTGCGATCTGGCGCAGCCAGCCCCAGAACGGGCTGCCGCCGTCGCCCCGGTAGGCATGCAGTTGGCGGAACAGCTTCAGCATGGTGTCCTGCAGCACTTCCTGCGCCTCCTCGCGGTCGCCGCACAGGCGCAGGGCCAGGGTGAACACCGGCCGCTCGAACCACCGGTACAGCTGCTCGAACGCCGCCGCCCGGCCCGCGCGCGCGTCGGCGAGCAGGCCGGCGGGCACGTCGATGGCGAAGCTGGAGCGGGTCGGGGCCGGTGGCATGTCCATGTGGATGCAGTGGGCGCGGAAACCGTCGCAGCCGGATCGGCGGAGGAGCCTATAATCCAGCCATTGCCAAGGGAAAGGGGAAAGAAATGGGTTTGACCGGAATCGTCGTCGCCGCGCTGATCCTGTTCATCGTGGTGACCTTCTTCAAGGGCGTGCGGGTGGTCCCGCAGGGCTTCGAGTACACGGTCGAGCACTTCGGCAGGTACACCCACACCATGTCGCCGGGCCTGCATTTCCTGATCCCCTACATGCAGGGCATCGGCCGCAAGGTCAACATGATGGAACAGGTGTTCGAGGTGCCCAGCCAGGACGTCATCACCAAGGACAACGCGGTGGTCAAGGTCGATGGCGTGGTGTTCTTCCAGGTGCTGGACGCGGCCAAGGCGGCCTACGAGGTGTCCAGCCTGGACCAGGCGATGATCGCCCTGGTGCAGACCAACATCCGCACCGTGATCGGCTCGATGGACCTGGACGAATCGCTGAGCCAGCGCGAGACCATCAACGCCAAGCTGCTGGGCGTGGTCGACCACGCGACCAGCCCGTGGGGCGTCAAGGTCAACCGCATCGAGATCAAGGACATCCAGCCGCCGCGCGACCTGGTCGACGCGATGGCGCGGCAGATGAAGGCCGAGCGCGACAAGCGTGCGTCGATCCTCGAAGCCGAGGGCTCGCGCCAGTCGGAGATCCTGCGCGCCGAGGGCGAGAAGCAGAGCGCCATCCTGCAGGCCGAAGGCAAGCGCGAGGCGGCCTACCGCGAGGCCGAGGCGCGCGAGCGCCTGGCCGAGGCGGAGGCCAAGGCGACCACGCTGGTGTCCGAGGCCATCGCCCAGGGCGACGTGCAGGCGATCAACTACTTCGTCGCGCAGAAGTACGTCGAGGCGTTCAAGGAACTGGCCACCGCGCCGAACCAGAAGTTCGTGCTGATGCCGATGGAAGCCAGCGGCATCATCGGCTCGATCGCCGGCGTGGCCGAACTGGCCAGGGAGGCGCTGGGCAAGCAGCAGGCGACCTTGGCCGCCAAGCCGCCGCGCGTGCCGGGGAGCTGATCGCCGATTGCAGGGAACCCACGAGGCTGTCATTCCCGCGAAGGCGGGAATCGCTCCTGGGCCACCGGAGTCCGAGTCGTTCGAACTGTCATGATCCTGTCGAAGAGCGATTTCCGCCTTCGCGGGAATGACGAGCAATAACAGGGGTAGGAAACATGACCATGAAATTCGCCTTGTGGGGAGCGCTGGCGCTGCTGTTGTTCGCCGCCGAAGCGATGGCGCCGGGCGCCTTCATGCTGTGGTTCGGCTTCGCCGCCGCGGCGATGGCGCTGGTGGTGCTGGTGATGCCAGGACTGGGCTGGCTGGTGCAGGCGGTGCTGTTTTCGATATTCGCGGTGATTTCGGTCGGCGTGTACCTGAAGTGGTTCCGCGGCAAGGGTCGCGGCAGCGACAAGCCGTTGCTCAACCGCCGTGCCGACCAGTTGATCGGCGCGGTGGCGAAGCTGGACCAGCCGATCGTCGGCGGCCGCGGCGGTCGCGTCCAGATCGCCGACGCGTTCTGGACCGTCGAAGGTCCCGACCTGCCCGCCGGCACGCCGGTGCGCATCGTGGCGACGGACGGGATGACGCTGAAGGTGCAGGAAGCCTGATGCGAGTACTAATGCTGCTCTGCTGCTTTTTCGCGGGTGGCGTGGTGGCGCAAGAGCGAGTCAGCCAAACAGTGACGTAGCCCGGGTAAGCGCAGCGCACCCGGGGCCTTCCGGCCAGATCGCGACCCTCCCGTCACGTCGCGAAAATCCCCGGGTGCG
>JBDHQQ010000038.1:0-18312 GCA_039807145.1 Pseudoxanthomonas sp.
CTGGACGTGGAATTCCCCGCGGTCGTGGCGCAGGCGGGCGCGGCGTTCCGGGACGACATCCACCCGTACTGGCCGCTCGAGCGCGCCGACGTGATGGAGGGCTATGCAGGCTACGCGTGGCCGTTCCCGCCGCTGCCCGCGCCGCCGCTGTGGCTGACCGCCGAATGGACCTTGCCGCAGCTGCAGGGCTACCTGGGCAGCCTGTCGGCCGTCGCGCGCTGCCGCACCGCCACTGGCCGCGATCCAGTCGCGGCGCATGCGGAAGTCATCGCCGCGGCCTGGGGCCACCCCGCGCAGGCGCGCACGCTGCGCTGGCCGCTGGTCTTGCATCTGCGCCGCAAACCGTAGCGCGGGGCTTGCCCCGCTGCCTTGCTGAATCGAAAGGCAGTTTTGTAGAGCCGAATTCATTCGGCTGCTTTTCGATCCGATGTCGGAAAGTCAAGGGCAGCCGAATGAATTCGGCTCTACAAAGCCGGAACAGCGCGCAAATGCTAGAATTCCGCTGCCGGTTCGCCGGCAAACCACCACAGCAACGTCTTCAGGGCGGGGTGCGATTCCCCACCGGCGGTAGGTGATGCATTCCCGCGAATGCGCACGAGCCCGCGAGCGCTTCCGGCGATGTCGGGAGGTCAGCAGATCCGGTCGAATGCCGGAGCCGACGGTCATAGTCCGGATGAAAGAAGACAGCCCCGCGCGGCCATCGGCCGTGCGCGCGCTTTCGTCCCGTCCGTTGCGTCAGTCATACGTACACGCGAAGAGACAGGATCATGTTCACCGGAATCATCGAAGGCGTCGGACGCCTGGTTGCTCGCGAACCGCGCGGCGGCGACGCGCGCTTCACGTTCGGAAGCGGCAGCCTGCCGTTTGACGGCGTCCGGCTCGGCGAAAGCATCGCGGTCAACGGCGTGTGCCTGACCGTCGTCGAATTCGACGACGCCTCGTTCATGGCGGATGCGTCGAACGAAACGCTGGCGCTGACCACGCTGGGCGCGCTGCCCGTGGGCGCGGCGCTGAACCTGGAGCGTGCGATGCGGCCGAGCGACCGCCTTGGCGGCCATCTGGTCAGCGGGCACGTCGATGGCGTCGGCCAGGTCGTTTCGATCACTGATGATGCGCGCGCCCAGCGCTGGCGCTTCGCCATACCCGCCGCGCTGCTGAAGTACATCGCGAAGAAGGGCTCGATCTGCGTGGATGGCGTCAGCCTGACCGTCAACGAGGCCGACGGCGAAGGCTTCGAAGTCGCGCTGATCCCGCACACGGTGGCGCATACGCGTTTCGCGGAAACCCGCGCCGGCGATGTGGTCAACCTGGAAATCGATCTGGTCGCGCGCTACGTCGAGAGATTGCTCGCTGGACGAGGCGACGCAACATGAAACAGAGATTCGTCATCCCGGCTTTCGCCGGGATGACGACCAAATAATTTCTTTCGAATACCTGGATTTCCATGTCCTTTTCCCCAATTCCTGAACTTCTCGAAGAAATCCGCCAGGGCCGCATGGTCGTCGTGGTCGACGACGAAGACCGCGAGAACGAAGGCGACCTGATCATGGCCGCCGAACTCGTGAAGCCGTCGGACATCAACTTCATGGTCACCCACGCGCGTGGCCTGGTGTGCCTGGCGATCGACCGCGAACGCGCGGGCCAGCTCGGCCTGTCGCCGATGGTGCGCGACAATACCGCGCAGTTCCAGACCAACTTCACCGTCAGCATCGAGGCCGCCGAAGGCGTGACCACCGGCATTTCCGCCCACGACCGCGCCCACACCATCCGCACCGCGGTGAAAGCGGACGCGAAGCCGTCCGACCTGTCGCAGCCGGGCCACATCTTCCCGCTGATCGCCCAGCCCGGTGGCGTGCTGACCCGCGCCGGCCATACCGAAGCCGCGGCCGACCTGGCGACGCTGGCCGGCTTCGCCCCGGCCGGGGTGCTGGTGGAAGTGCTGAACGCCGATGGCAGCATGGCGCGGCGGCCGCAGCTGGAAGTGTTCGCGCGCGAACACGGCCTGAAGATCGGCTCCATCGCCGACCTGATCGCGCACCGGCTGGCGACCGAGCATACCGTCGAGCGCATCGACGCGCGCGACATCGACACCGAGTTCGGCCCGTTCCGGCTGCTGACCTACCGCGACCGCATCGCCCACGACCTGCACTTCGCCCTGGTCCGCGGCGCGCCCGACGCGGCGACGCCCACGCTGGTGCGCGTGCAGGTCGAGAACCCGCTGGCTGACCTGCTGCATTGGCGGCGCGACGACTTCGGCGTGGCCGCGACCGACGCGCTGCGCGCCATCGCCGCCGCCGGCAGCGGCGTGATGGTGGTGCTGTCCGCGCCGCGCGATTCCGAAGCCCTGCTGGCCCGCCTGCGCGCCCAGCCGGAATCCGGCAAGCACGGCAAGGACGTGGGCCAATGGCGGCGCAATGGCGCCGGCGCGCAGATCCTCGCCGACCTCGGCCTCGGCAAGCTGCGCGTGCTGGGCACGCCGCGCCGGCAGGTCGGCCTGGCGGGATTCGGGCTGGAAGTGGTGGAGTACCTGCAGCCTTGAGGCAGGCGCCCGGCTCATCGTCCAGGGTCCGCCCGCCCGCTGCCTGTTAAACTCCCCGGCCCCGAGGAATCCTGCCCATGTCCCATTACGAAGGCGGCCTGCAAGCCGCCGAAGGCGCGCGTTTCGCCGTCGTCGCCAGCCGCTGGAACGCCCGCATCGCCGACGCGCTGGTCGCCGGCGCGCGTACCAGCCTGGCCGGCAACGGCGTGGCCGAAGGCGCGGTGGACGTGGTGCGCGTGCCCGGCGCGTGGGAAATCCCGGTGGCGGCCGCCAGGCTGGCCGCAAGCGGCCAGTACGCAGCGATCATCGCCCTGGGCTGCGTGATCCGCGGCGACACCCGCCATTACGAGCACGTCGCCGACGGGTGCGCCGAAGGCCTGATGCGGGTGGCGCTGGACTTCGGCGTGCCGGTGCTCAACGGCGTGCTGGCGGTGGAAGACGCCGAGGACGCGGAGAAGCGCGCCGGCGGCAGCCACGGCAACAAGGGCGAGGAGGCTGCGCTGGCGGCCATCGAAATGGCCAGCCTGCTGGAGCAGTTGCCATGAACAAGCCGCACCGCAACCGCGACGGCATCGATCCGGTCACCCGCGCACGCGCGCGTCGCCGCGCCCTGCAGGCGATCTACGCATGGCAGGTGTCGGGCGGCAACGCGCAGCAGGTCATCGCCCAGTTCGCCCACGAACAGGCGCACGAGATTGCCGACCTCGAATATTTCGAAGACCTGGTGCGCGGGGTGATGCAGCACCGCGCGGCGCTGGACGAAGCGCTGCAGCCCTACCTCGACCGCGCGGTGGAGGAAGTCGATCCCATCGAGCGCGCGGTGTTGCGCATCGCCGCCTACGAGCTGCTGCACCGCATCGACGTGCCGTATCGCGTGGTGCTGAACGAGGCCATCGAAACCTCGAAGCGCTTCGGCGCCGAGCACGGCCACACCTACGTCAACGGCGTGCTCGACCGCGCGGCGCTGGAATGGCGCGCGGCGGAAGCGGCCGCGGGCAAATCGCGCTGACGCATCAAGTCGTCATTCCCGCGAAGGCGGGAATCGCTCCTTGGGGGCGTTGTGGCGATCTGCCCGAAGAGCGAGGAGCAAGAGCGATTCCCGCCTTCGCGGGAATGACGAGCGAAAGCATGAATGCCAGTGAATTCGACCTGATCGATCGCATCCGCGCCCGCGCTGCCGCGCGCGGCGACGTGGTGCTCGGCATCGGTGACGACGCGGCGATCCTGCAGCCGCCGCCCGGCAAGCAACTGGTCGTCACCGCAGACACGCTGAATGCCGGCGTGCATTTCCCCGAAGCGACGAAGCCCGGGGACATCGGCTGGAAGACGCTCGCGGTCAACCTCTCCGACCTTGCCGCGATGGGCGCGCAGCCGGCCTGGTGCACCTTGTCGCTGTCCCTGCCGGAATCAGATCCGAAGTGGTTGGACGGTTTCCTCGACGGCTTCCTCGAACTCGCTACGCAACACGGCATCGCCGTGGTCGGCGGCGACACCACGCGCGGTCCGCTATCGCTGGGCGTCACCGCGATGGGTTTCGTCGAACCCGGCCGCGCGCTGCGCCGCGACGGCGCGCAACCCGGTGACGATGTATGGGTCACCGGCACGCTCGGCGATGCGGCGGCGGCGCTGCAATCGCTGCTTGCCGGCGCGGCGCTGGATCGCGCGCTGCGGATGCGGCTGGATCGTCCAACGCCGCGCGTTGCGGCAGGATTGAAGCTGGTTGGCAGGGCGACTGCTTGCATCGATGTGTCCGACGGCCTGTTCGCCGATCTCGGCCACGTCTGCGCGCGCGGCGGCGTCGGCGCGGAAATCGAAATCGACGCATTGCCCGCATCGCCCGCAATCCAGCGGTTCGCGCCGGCCGTGCGTCATGCCTGGCAGGCCGCGGGCGGCGACGACTACGAACTTTGCTTCACCGCATCGCCGCGCCTGCGCGATGAAATCGTCGACGCGATGGCGTCTGTCGAAGTCCGGGCGACGCGCATCGGCAGCGTCGTCGCGGGGCAGGGCGTGCGTGCGCTGGATGACAGCGGCAATCCATGGCAACCGCCGCGTCGCGGCTACGACCATTTCGCTTGACGCTTTCTCCCGATGGGAGAAGGAAAATCAGACCTCGTCCGCGCGAAAAGCGTCCTTCAGCCAGCGGAGGTCCGGCGCGGCGGGGTCGCCATCGGCCTCGACCACGTCGAAGCGGCATGGCGAGTGCATGTACTGGCGGTGCTCGGCGAGGAACGACTGCGCGGCCAGCACCAGCCTGCGGCGCTTGGCGGCATCGACCGAGGCCGCGCCGCCGCCGAACGCGGACGAGCGCCGGTAGCGGACCTCGACGAACACCAGGCAGTCGCCGTCGCGCATCACCAGGTCGAGTTCGCCGCCGCGATAGTTCGCGTTTGCGGCGACTTCGCGCAGGCCGGCTTGCAGCAGGTGGACGCGGGCGGCAGTTTCGGCCTGTCGGCCGCGCGTCGCGCGGTCAGCCACCGCCGCGGATCGGGGCAACCACGCCACTGCTGAAGGTGGACCACGCGGGCGTGCGCAGCACGTTGCCGAAGCCGTCCAGCTTCAGCGTGCCGGTCGCGCCGTCCAGCTCGGTGTTGGGGCGTTCGACCAACTTCTGCAGGTAGGCGGTCAGCCGCCACGCGTCGTAGCCGAAGGCGAACAGCCGCGCCGCCGGGCCCTTGGCGGTGGGCAGGTCGGTGGCGCTCGGGGCGGGCAGGCTGGCGATGCCGCGCGTGGTCCACACCTCGGTGGGGAACACGATGCCGTCCAGCGCGCTGTCCTGTTCGGGCTTGCCGGTGCCCGAGGTCAGCTGCGAGGTGCCCACGCGCGACTTGCCGCCCAGCCCGGCCAGCGCCAGTTGCGCCGTCAGCGCGCGCGCGGTGCCGCCCTTGACCGCCAGGAACACCGAATCGGCGCCCGCTGCGTTGGCCGCGGCCAACTGCGCCGACAGGTCGCCCGGCGCGTCGCCAACACTCAGCGTGTCCACCACCTTGCCGCCGCGTGACTGGAACTGCTCGCGGAACGCGCGCGCGGCGCGGGTGCCATTGTCGTCGTTGCCGCCGATCACCAGCGCGGCCTTGCGTTCGCGGCTCAACAGGTATTCGGCGGCGATCAGGCCGTCGTCCTCCGGCGCCAGCGAGAAGCCGGCGTTGCCCGGCGGCGGCGCGTCGTTGCCGCGGTTCAGCGCCAGCACCGGCACCTTCAGCTCGCTGCGGGCGAACAGCGCGCCGACTTCGTCGCGGCCCAGCGGGCCGAGCACGAAATCCGCGCCGGCCGCGACCGCGCGGTCGTAGGCGTCGGCCGCGCCGGCGGGCGTGCCGGACGTGTCGTAGAAGTCGATCTGCGGGCGCCGGCGACGCTCGCCGTAATAGCCGGCCAGCAGCCCGTCGCGCACCGGCGCGGCGGCGGTGGCCAGGCTGCCGGCCAGCGGCAGCAGCACGGCCAGTTTCACCGGCGGGCGATAGCCGTCGCCTTCGGCCGGCGGGCGGCCTTCGAAATTCCAGGCCGCCGCGGTGTCGAACGGGCGCGGCAGCGGCAGGCCGCGGGTGAGCAAAGCCCGGCCCGCGAAGTCGTACAGCGGGTCGCCGGCCGGCAGCTTCGCGCTTTCGCGCGCCAGGGTGGCGTCGTCCAGGCCGGCCAGCAGGCGTTCGATCTGCCTCGCGTTCTCGGCCCGGGCCTGTCCGGAAAGGGTGGCATGGCCGCGCGCCAGTTCGCCGGCCTGGGCGAAAGCGGCGCGGCTCTGCGGCGCCGCGGGGCCGCCGACCTGGGTCGTGGCGCAGCCCGCGAACAGCAGTGCCAGCAGGGCGGGAGCCGCCAGGCGCAGGCATATCCTTGCGAATGTCGTGTCCATGGCACCTCGGCGGCCGTGTCGGAGCGTGTCGGCTACGATTCTACCCCTGCCACGGGAGACTCACTGAATGACCATGGACCCTTCCGGCGGCCCGGCGGGCACCGGAACGCTTTTCGTCATCGCCACGCCGATCGGCAACCTGGGCGACCTGTCGCCGCGCGCGCTGGAGACCCTGCGCACGGTCGATGCCGTCTGCGCCGAAGACACCCGCCATACGCGGCAACTGCTGGCCCATTTCGGCGTCGAACGTCCGCTGCTGGCCCTGCACGAACACAACGAGGAAGCACTGGCCGCAAAGCTGGTCGCCCGCCTGCAGGCCGGCGAATCGCTGGCGCTGGTCAGCGACGCCGGCACGCCGCTGGTCAGCGATCCCGGCTTCCGCGTGGTCCGCGCCGCGCGCGCGGCCGGACTGAAGGTATCGCCGGTGCCGGGACCGAGCGCGCTGATTGCCGCGCTCAGCGTCGCCGGCCTGCCCAGCGATCGCTTCGTGTTCGAAGGCTTCCTGCCGGCGAAGGCGTCGGCGCGGCGCGAACGGCTGCAGCGCCTGGCGGGCGAACCGCGCACGCTGGTGTTCTACGAATCATCGCACCGCATCGCCGAAGCGCTGGCCGACCTGCGCGCGGCCTTCGGCGACGAGCGCCCGGCCGCGATCGCGCGCGAACTGACCAAGCTGTTCGAGACCGTGCTCGACGGCACCCTGGCGCAGCTGCAGGCGACGGTCGATGCCGACGACAACCAGCGCAAGGGCGAATTCGCCATCGTCGTGCAGGGCGCGGGCGATGACGCCGATGCGAAGATCGCCGAAGGCCGCCGCATCTGCGCGCTGCTGGGCGAACACCTGCCGCCATCCACCGCGGCGAAGCTGGCGGCGGAAATTTCCGGCGCGCCGCGCAAGGCGCTGTACGGGCAGGGTGGCTGAGTGCCGGACGTGCGACAATGCGCGCGGCGGAGCCGGCCAGACAGTCGCGTCATCCTTCGGGATGCCGAGGAAAGTCCGGGCTCCACAGGGCACGGTGCCAGGTAACGCCTGGGCGGCGCGAGCCGACGGAAAGTGCAACAGAAAGATACCGCCGAACGGCATCGCGAGATGCGCGTGGTAAGGGTGAAATGGTGCGGCAAGAGCGCACCGCGAGTCCGGCAACGGACCGGCACGGCAAACCCCACCGGGAGCAAGGCCAAATAGGGTGACGATGACGCGGCCCGCGGAGTCACCGGGTAGGCTGCTCGAGCGCTGCGGCGACGCAGCGCCTAGAGGAATGACTGTCCACGACAGAACCCGGCTTACCGGCCGGCTCCGCCCTCTTTCATTGCTCGTCATTCCCGCGAAGGCGGGAATCGCTCTTCAACAGCCGCACGGCGGGTCATCCATGGGCTTTGCTCGTGTGTTGTCCAAGGACGAAGACAGGTTCCTCACTTCGTCAACAATGACAAGAGAAAGCAGCATCCCTGGATTCCCGCCTTCGCGGGAATGACGGACAAGAACAGACGAATCAAGTGTCGTTGTCCAATGCGATTTTCCCGAGGAAAACCCCGTCCGGGCCGAAACGACGTTCCGCGATCCAGCCCTTGCCGGCATGGTCGATGGCGATGATCGTGCTCGCACGCGTGCCGTAATCCGCGCCGCGTATGAAAGCGGACGACAGGCGTCGTTCCCATTCGATGCCGACGCCGGTGTCGGGCAATGCGTCGACCGGCGCAATGCGTTCGTCGGCCAGCGCGCGCCATAGCGGTTCGAAATCCTCGCTTCCGTCTTCGATCCACTGCCGCATCGCCGTGCACAGCATGCGCGTCTTCGGCCATGCCACGTCGAAGCCGCCGTTCGACATGCCGTGCACGCCGCGCGCGATCGCGCGCCGTTCGATGCGCGGGTGGTTGCCGAGATAGACGCATTCGTCGGCGTCGGCCAGCAACAGATTGAACGGCGCGAAGTCCCGCGCGCCTGCGGCCAGCGATTCGGCCTGGGCGAGGGCGGCGGCGTCCGATTCGAGGAAGCCGACCGGCAGTTGCCCCCGCGAAGGACCGCCGCCACCGGCCAGCGGGTCGCGCACGTTGGTGACCACCGCGCAGCGCCCGCGGCCGTCGATGCCGACCCAGGTGCCGCCGGAGCGCAGGTCGCGGCCGGCGCGGATGCCCGAAGCGTCGGCCCAGTGCGCCAGCGGGGCGGTCGGGCGGGCATGGAACTCGTCGCGGTTGCCGGCCAGCAGCAGGCGCCAGCGGGGATGGACCTTCCAGGCGATGGCGACCAGGCACATGCGGGGATTGTGGGCCGGTTTGCGCACTCCGGAAGCCGGATCGGAGTCTCACCATTCAAAGAGACGTTGGATCTTCACCTCCCACCGACCGGGCTGAATTTTTCCCGAATCTCAAAATTTGAGACTAAACAGTTACTTGTGGATAAGGCTTGAACAATTATCTGAAGTCTGCTGCAAGCCATTGAAAGTCATCATGATTTTTTCACGTTCCGGTTGTTGACAAGCTTCGGCGGACTGCTAAGGTGGATATCCGAGGGAAATCCGGGGTTTCAGTGGGTTTCCGTGGTTCAATAGCCGCCCAAGAGCGGAAGCCGAAGGTGCCGGGGACGTGTTCCAGGGTGAGACTTCCATCACAGTTGACGACAAGGGCCGGGTGGCGGTGCCCACCGCCTACCGTGAACTGGTCGCGCGCGAGTGCGGCAACCGGCTGGTGCTGACCTACAACCCGTTCGAGGCGGGCAGCCTGTACCTGTACCCCGAGGTCGAGTGGCAGCGCGTCCGCGACGCGGTCAACGCCTTGCCCAGCACCCAGCGCGCGCACCGCAACCTGCAGTTGAAGCTGGTCGGCGCGGCGACGCCGCTGGAACTGGACGGCAACGGGCGCATCAGCCTGCCCGCCAGCCACCGCAGCGCGGTGGGCATCGAGAAGAAGGCCGTGCTGCTGGGCATGGGCAGCAAGTTCGAATTGTGGAGCGAGCAGGCGCATCACGCGCAGATCCGTCAGACCCTGTCCGACGACGATCTGAGCGCGCACATGCTCGAACTGAAGCTGTGACGGCGGGTGCCCGGGTGCGCGACGACGCGCAGTCCGGCCACCTTCCGGTGATGTTCGCGCAGGTCATGGAAGGGCTGCAGGTGCAGGAGAACGGAACCTATCTGGATGGCACGTTCGGGCGTGGCGGCCATGCGCGCGGCGTGTTGCGAAATCTCGGCCCCGGAGGCCGGCTGCTGCTGATGGACAAGGATCCCGAAGCGATTGCCCATGCCGAACGCGAGTTCGCGGGCGATGCGCGCGTGGCGATCCGCCGTGGCAGCTTCGCCGGGCTGGCGCAGTGGGACGCGGCGCAGTCCGGCCTGGACGGCGTGCTGTTCGACCTGGGCGTGTCGTCGCCGCAGCTCGACGTGGCCGCGCGCGGTTTCAGCTTCGGCAAGGACGGCCCGCTGGACATGCGCATGGACCCCGACGCCGGAGAAAGCGCGGCCGATTGGCTGGCCCGCGCCAACGAGGCCGAAATCGCCGACGTGCTGTGGACCTACGGCGAGGAGCGGATGAGCCGGCGCATCGCCCGCGCGATCGTCGCTCGCCGCGCCGCGCAGCCATTGACCCGCACCGCCGAGCTGGCGGAACTGATCGCCTCGGTGATGCCGCGCGACAAGTCGGGCATCCACCCGGCCACGCGCAGCTTCCAGGCGATCCGCATCCACGTGAACCGCGAACTGGCCGACCTCGAGGCCGGCCTCGACGGCGCGCTGGCGAGGCTCAACGCCGGCGGGCGGCTGGCGGTGATCAGCTTCCACTCGCTGGAAGACCGCATCGTCAAGCGCTTCATCGCCAGGCACGCGAAGGCGCCGCCGGCCAATCGCCGTCTGCCGGAAACCGGCGGCTTCGTCGCCGCGCTGAAGGAAATCGGCGGCGCGCAGCGCGCCGACGCCGCGGAAGTGGCGACCAACCCGCGCGCGCGCAGCGCCGTGCTGCGCGTGGCCGAGAAGCTGGCGGTGGCGGCATGACCCGCTTCCTGCTCATCGTGCTGGCGCTGGCCAATGTCGCCACCGCGGTCGGCGTGGTCTACGCGCGGCACCGCCATCGCGTGCTGTTCGTCGAGCTGACCAAGCTGGAGAAGGAGCGCGACGAACTGAACATCGAGTTCGGCCGGCTGCAACTTGAGCAGGCCACGGTGGCCGAAAGCACGCGCATCGAGCGGGTCGCCACGACGCGGCTGGGCATGAAGTTCCCCGAAGCGGGCGACGTGGTGGTGATCAGGCCATGAAGCTTCCCGACTTCAAGTCGCTGTTCCGGCGCGAGGGCCGCGAGCGTTCCGCGCCGCCGCCGCGCAACCGCAACCGCGCGCGCTTCAGCCTGCGCAACCGGCTGGCGCTGGTCGGCGGCGCGCTGGCGCTGTGCTCGATCAGCCTGATCGGGCGCGCCGCGTACGTGCAACTGGTCGACAGCGACTTCTACCAGAAGGAAGGCGACGCGCGCTTCGTCCGCGAACTGGAGATACCGGTGTCGCGCGGCATGATCACCGACCGCAACGGCGAGCCGGTGGCGGTGTCGTCGCCGGTCGAGTCGGTGTGGTGCGACCCGCAGGAATTGCTGGACAAGGCGCCCGACCGCCTGCCGGAACTGGCCCGCGCGCTGCAGCAGCCGGCCGACGTGCTGACCCGCAAGGTCAGCCAGCGCGCCGACAAGGAATTCATGTACCTCAAGCGCCGGATCAATCCGGACGAGGCGAAGCGCATCGTCGCGCTGGGCATTCCCGGCGTGTATTCCAAGCGCGAGTTCCGCCGCTTCTACCCGCAGGGCGAGGCGATGGCGCACGTGCTGGGCTTCACCAACATCGACGACCAGGGCCAGGAAGGGCTGGAACTGGCGTTCGACGAGTGGTTGCGCGGCACGCCGGGCCTGAAGAAGGTGATCCGCGACCGCCGCGGCCGCATCGTCGAGAACATCGACCTGCTCAAGCCGGCGCAGCCGGGCAAGGACCTGACCCTCAGCATCGACCGCCGCATCCAGTACCTGACCTACAAGGAACTGAAGCAGCGCATCTGGGAAACCGGCGCGGCCAGCGGTTCGGCGGTGGTGCTGGACATCGCCACCGGCGAAGTGCTGGCGATGGCCAACCTGCCCACGTTCAATCCCAATGCCGCGTCGCTGGGCAAGAACGATGCGCACCGCAACCGCGCGGTCACCGACGTGTTCGAGCCAGGCTCGACGATGAAGCCGATCACCGTGGCGGCCGGGCTGGCCACCAGGGTCATCACGCCCGATTCGAAGTTCGACCTGTCGCCGGGGCGGATGGCGCTGGATCGCCGCTACACCATCAGCGATACGCACAACTACGGCGTGCAGGACGTCACCGGGATCATCCGCAAGAGTTCCAACATCGGCGCGGCGAAGGTCGCGGCGCGGATGCCGAACCAGGCTTTCTACGACTTCGTGCACAGCTTCGGCTACGGGCAGAAGCCCGGCAGTGGCTTCCCCGGCGAATCGGCCGGCGCGCTGTTGCCGCCGCCGCGCTGGTACGGCACGACCAAGGCGACCATGGCCTACGGCTACGGCCTCAACGCCACGCCGCTGCAGATCGCCCGCGCCTATGCTGCGCTGGCCAACGGCGGGCGCCTGATCGCCCCGACCTTCGTCAAGGGCCGCAGCAACGAAGCCGAACCGACCGAAGCGCAGCAAGTGCTGGATCCGGCCATCGCCCACGAAGTGATGAAGATGATGCAGACGGTGACCGAGCCCGGCGGCACCGCGACCCAGGCGGCGATCCTGGGTTACCACGTTGCCGGCAAGACCGGCACCGCGCGCAAGGCCGGCGGCGGCGGTTACACCAAGAAATACCTCTCGTTCTTCGCCGGCGTGGTGCCGGTCGAGAACCCGCGCTTCTCGATGGTCGTGGTGATCAACGAACCGGACCCGAGCAAGGGCCACGGCTACTACGGCGGCCTGGTCGCGGCGCCGGTGTTCCATAACGTGATGGATGGTGCGCTGCGCCTGATGGACGTGCCGCCGGACGACATAGATACCTGGCTCGCCGCGCAGGCGAAGGCCGAGGCGAGGGGTCGTGGCGCCGTCGTGGCGCCACCGCCGCCGGCGGATCTGGAGCCGGAGGTCGTGCAGTGAGCCGCGCGATGCCGCTTTCCGAACTGCTGCCCGACGTGGCCCTGCCGCGCGACGTAGCGATCCGCGGACTGACGATGGATTCGCGCCAGATCCGGCCGGGCGACGCCTTCGTGGCGATCGCCGGCTTCGGTACGCACGGACTGGCCTTCGTCGAACAGGCGCGGGAGAAGGGCGCATCGGCGATCCTGTTCGACGCCTCCGCGCCTTCTGCCGAACATCCGGCGCCCGCCGACGCCATCGGCGTGCCCGGCCTGCGCGCGCGCATGGGCCGCATGGCCGACCAGTTCCACGGCGAGCCGTCGGCCGCGATGGCCACCATCGGCGTGACCGGCACCAGCGGCAAGACTTCGACCGTGCAGCTGCTGGCGCAGGCGCTGGAACTGTGCGGCGTGCGCAGCGGCACCATCGGCACGCTCGGCGCCGGCCTGTACGGCGACGCGCGGCCGACCGGTTTCACCACGCCCCTCGTTTTGCAGACCCACGCGTTGCTCGCGGAACTGCGCGACGCCGGCGCGCAGGCGGTGGCAATGGAAGTCAGCTCGCACGCGCTGGACCAGGGCCGGGTCGATGCGGTGCATTTCGCGGTCGGCGTGTTCACCAACCTGACCCGCGACCACCTCGACTACCACGGCGACATGGAAACCTACGGCGCGGCCAAGGCGAAGCTGTTCGCCTGGCCGGGCCTGCGCACCGCCGTGGTCAATCTCGACGACGACTACGGGCGTCGCCTGTTCGCGTCGCTGCCGGAAACGCTGCAGCGCATCGGCGTCAGCGCGCGCGGCGCGGCCGACGCCGGCATCCGCGCCGGCGACGTGGCGATGGACGCGTCCGGACTGGCCTTCGATCTGCATCTTGGCGAAGGAACGCGCCGCGTGCGTTCGCCGCTGCTGGGCCGCTTCAACGTGGACAACCTGCTGGTGGTCGCCGGCGTGCTGCACGCGATGGGTCATGGCATCGATGCCATCGCAGCCACGCTGGAAAAACTGCAGCCGATTCCCGGCCGCATGAACCGCCTCGGCGGCCACGACGGCCTGCCGCTGGTGGTGGTGGACTATTCGCACAAGCCCGATCCGCTGCAGCAGGCGCTGCAATCGCTGCGCGGGCACCTGCGCGGTCGGCTGGTCTGCGTGTTCGGCTGCGGCGGCGAGCGCGACAGCGGCAAGCGTCCGCAGATGGCGGCCATTGCCGAGAAGCTGGCCGAGGCCGTGATCGTCACCGACGACAATCCGCGCGGCGAGGATGGCGACGCCATCGTCGCCGACATCCTGCGCGGTTTCGCGCATCCGGAAGCGGCGACCGTGCAGCGCGACCGCGCCGCGGCCATCGCGCGTGCGGTCGGTGAAGCCGGTCCCGACGACATCGTGCTGATCGCCGGCAAGGGCCACGAAACCTACCAGGAAGTCGCCGGCGTCAAGCACCCGTTCGATGACAGCGTGCAGGCGCGCAAGGCGCTGGAGGCGCGCGCATGAAGCGGACGCCGCTCTCGTTGATCGCGCACTGGGCCGGTGGCGAACTGCATGGCGACGACGTCGCCATCGACGCGGTGTCGAACGACACCCGCGCGCTGCAGCCCGGTTGCCTGTACGTCGCCTTGCGCGGCGAGCGCTTCGATGGCCACGATTTCGCCGCGCAGGCCGCCGAGCGCGGCGCCAGCGCGCTGCTGGTCGACCGTGCGCTGGATATCGACCTGCCGCAGGTCGTCGTCGCCGACACGCGGCTGGCGCTGGCGAAGATCGCCGCCGGCCTGCAGCAGGGCCGCGCCGGCAAGGTCGTCGCGATCACCGGCAGCAACGGCAAGACCAGCGTGAAGACGCTGGTGGTGTCCATCCTGCAGCGCGCAGGCAGCACGTATTTCAATCCCGGCAACCGCAACAACGAGATCGGCCTGCCGCTGGCGGTGATCGACGCGCCGGACGAAGCCGACTTCGCCGTCTACGAAATGGGTGCGGGCCAGCCCGGCGACATCGCCTACCTGACCGACATCGCGCGGCCGGACGTGGCGCTGGTCAACAACGTGGCGCCGGCGCATCTGGAACGCATGGGCACGCTGCTGGGCGTGGCCGAGACCAAGGGTGCGATCTACGCCGCGCTGCCTGCGGACGGCATCGCCGTGATCAACGCCGACGACGCCTTCGCCGAATACTTCGCAACGCTCGCGCCGGACCGGCGCACGATTCGCTTCGGCCTGGAAGCCAGCGCCGACGTGACCGCGCGCGATGTCCGCCTTGGTGACGCCGGATCGGAATTCCGCATCGTCGCGCCGCAAGGCGAAGCCGATGCGCGCATCGCGCTGCCCGGCCGGCACAACGTGGCCAACGCGCTGGCGGCGGCTTCGCTGGCATTGGCTTGCGGCGTCTCGCTGCAGGTCATCGTCGAAGGCCTGTCCGCGGCTGCGCCGGTCGCCGGCCGCCAGGTCGCGCATGCGCTGCCCGGCGGCGCGGTGCTGATCGACGACAGCTACAACGCCAATCCCGGATCGCTGGCCGCCGCCATCGACACGCTGGCCGCCACGGGCGGCGAAGCGTGGCTGGTGCTGGGCGACATGCGCGAACTCGGCCCCGAGGCCGAAGCGCTGCACGCCGACGCCGGGCGGCGCGCGAAAGCCGCCGGCATTGGTCGCCTGTACGCGCTGGGTCCGCTCAGTGCGGCGGCGGCGCGCGCTTTCGGCGACGGCGCGCGCGTGTTCGCCACGCATGCCGAACTTGCCGGCGCGCTGCGCGGCGATCTGGCGCAGACGCCGGCCCGCGTGCTGGTCAAGGGCTCGCGCGGCAGCGCGATGGACAGGATCGTGAGCGCGCTGCTGGGGCGCGAAGGGGAGATTTCGCATGCTGCTTGAACTCGCCCGCTGGCTGCAGCAGCTCGACGATCTGTTCCGGTTGTTCGGCTACCTGTCGTTCCGCGGCATCCTCGCCGCGCTGACCGCGCTGGGGCTGTCGCTGTGGCTGGGCCCGGCGGCGATCCGCCGCCTCGCCCAGCTCAAGGGCGGCCAGCCGATCCGAAAGGACGGCCCGCAGAGCCATTTCTCCAAGGCCGGCACGCCGACCATGGGCGGCGGCCTGATCCTGACCACGGTTACCCTGTCGGTATTGCTGTGGGGCGACCTGCGCAACAAGTACGTGTGGGTCGTGCTGCTGGTGATGCTGTGCTTCGGCGCCATCGGCTGGTACGACGACTGGATCAAGATCGTCAGGCGCGATCCGAACGGACTGAAGTCGCGCTGGAAATACCTGCTGCAGTCGATCTTCGGCCTGGCCGCCGGCCTGTACCTGTACCTGTACGCCGACGTGCCCGCGGCGACCACGTTGTACATCCCGCTGTTCAAGTCGGTGGCGTTGCCGCTGGCCGGCATCGGTTTCGTCGCCATCGCCTATTTCTGGATCGTCGGCTTTTCCAACGCGGTCAACCTGACCGACGGGCTCGACGGCCTGGCGATCATGCCCACGGTGCTGGTCGCCTGCGCGCTGGGCGTGTTCGCCTACGCCGCGGGCAACGTCAAGTTCTCCGAGTACCTGCAGATCGCGACCATTCCCGGCGCGGGCGAACTGGTGATCATCTGCGCGGCCATCGCCGGCGCGGGCCTGGGTTTCCTGTGGTTCAACACCTATCCGGCGATGGTGTTCATGGGCGACATCGGCGCGCTGGCGCTGGGCGCGGTGCTGGGGACCATCGCGGTGATCGTGCGCCAGGAACTGGTGCTGGTGGTGATGGGCGGCGTGTTCGTGGTCGAAACGCTGTCGGTGATGATCCAGGTGGCCAGCTTCAAGCTGACCGGCAAGCGCGTGTTCCGGATGGCGCCGATCCACCACCACTTCGAACTGAAGGGCTGGCCCGAGCCGCGCGTGATCGTGCGCTTCTGGATCATCTCGGTGGTGCTGGTGCTGATCGGCCTGGCCACGTTGAAGGTGCGCTGATGAACGATGCGACCTCCCGCCAGGCGACGCGACTGGAAGCGATCAACGGCCGCTACGACGGCTGGCTGCTGGGCGCCGCGGTCGCGCTGGCCGGGCTCGGCGTGGTGATGGTCGCGTCCAGTTCCATCGCCCAGGCGTCGAGCCCGTTCTATTACCTGACCCGCCACCTGATGTTCCTCGCGCTGGGCGTCGGCCTGGCCGCGGTCGCCATGCGCACCGAGCTGAAGACGGTGGAGAAGTACAACCGCCTGCTGCTGATCGGATGCGTCGTGCTGCTGCTGCTGGTATTCGTGCCGGGGTTGGGCAGTTCGGTGAAGGGCGCGCGGCGCTGGATCAACCTGGGCGTGGCCAGGTTCCAGGTGGTCGAGGCGGTGAAGGTGCTGTACATCGTCTGGCTGTCCAGCTACCTGGTGCGCTTCCGCGACGAGGTCAACGCGACCTGGCCGGCGATGCTGAAGCCGGTGTTCGCGGTCGGGCTGATCGTGTGCCTGCTGCTGGTGCAGCCGGACTTCGGTTCGTCGGTGCTGTTGCTGGGCATTACCGCGTGCATGCTGTTGCTGGGCGGCGCGCCGATCAAGCGCCTTATCCTGCCGGTGCTGCTGCTGCTGCCGGCGCTGGTGGCGCTGGTGGTGCTCGAGCCTTATCGCATGCGCCGGGTCACTTCGTTCATGGATCCGTGGAAGGACCAGCAGGGCGACGGCTACCAGCTCAGCAACGCGCTGATGGCGATCGGTCGCGGCGAATGGGATGGCATCGGCCTGGGCGGCTCGGTACTGAAGCTGAACTACCTGCCTGAGGTGCACACCGACTTCATCTTCTCGGTGATCGCAGAGGAGCTGGGTTTCGTCGGCGTGTGCCTGGTGATCGGGCTGTACGCGCTGCTGGTGGCGCGTGCGCTGCGGATCGGTTATCGCTGCGTCGAGATGCGCCGCCATTTCGCCGGCTACGTCGCCTTCGGCGTCGCCCTGTGGATCGGCCTGCAGGCGTTCGTTTCCATCGGCGTCAACCTCGGCATCCTGCCGACCAAGGGCCTGACCCTGCCGCTGATTTCGTCCGGTGGCTCCAGCGTGATGATGACCTGCGTGGCGCTGGGCTTGCTGCTGCGCGTGTCCTATGAACTGAGCCGCGCCGAGAAGCAGGTCGCGCTGCTGCGCGGCGATGCACCGGTTGCCGAAGGCGCCAACGAAGCCGCGCCGCCGACTGCGCCCGTGCGCGGCACGGGCCGGCTGAATCCGCGCATCGAACCCACGTTCGAGAGGATCGCATGAGCGCAGGCACGACCAACGCGCCCGTGATGATCCTCGCCGGCGGCACCGGCGGGCACATCTTCCCCGGCCTGGCGGTTGCGCGCGCGTTGCGCGGCCGCGGCGTGCCGGTGACGTGGCTGGGTGCGGACGGCGCGATGGAAACGCGGCTGGTGCCGCAGCACGGCATCGAGATCGACACCATCGCGATCAGCGGCCTGCGCGGCAAAGGCAGGGCGGCATTGCTGGGTGCGCCGTGGCGCGTGCTGAAAGCCGTGCGCAGCGCGGGCGCCGTGTTGCGCCGTCGCGCGCCGCGCGCAGTGGTCAGTTTCGGCGGTTTCGCCGCTGGCCCCGGCGGCCTCGCCGCGCGTTTGCAGGGCCGGCCGCTGCTGGTGCACGAATCCAACCGCGCGCCCGGTTTCACCAATCGCGTGCTGGCGAAATTCGCCGGCCGCGTGCTGGTCGGCTTTCCCGGCAGCGGCCTGCCGCGCGAAGAGGTGGTCGGCAATCCGGTGCGCGACGAGATCGCGGCGCTGCCGCCGCCGGCGCAGCGCTTCGCCGGCCGCGCCGCGCCGGTGCTGCTGCTGGTGCTGGGCGGCAGCCAGGGCGCGCGTGCGTTGAACCTCGCCGTGCCGCAGGCGCTGGCGGGGCTGCGCGAAATCGACTTCGAAGTGC
>JBDHQQ010000212.1:0-3571 GCA_039807145.1 Pseudoxanthomonas sp.
AAGGGTCGCAGGTTCGAACCCTGCACCGCCCACCAAGACACTGTTGCAACGCATGAAGACCGGCCCCAGGCCGGTCTTTTGCGTTTTGCCTTCCGTGGTCTGGATCGCCCGCCGTCCGGGCTGCACCGCGGGTTGCGCGATGCGCCCGGTTGCGCTCACTGCGCGGGGTAGGGGCCGAACACCGCCTTGACCCGCATCCGCTCGTCGCCGTCATCGAGCACGAACACGCGGTAGCTGTCGCCGCCGGGGGCGGTGCGGATCACCACGTGGCCCTGGGTGCTGCGCGCCTGCCGCTCGATGCCGTAGGTGGTGCGCGCGGTGGCCTCGGACACGTGGGTGACGAAGATGTCGCGCTCGCCGGGCCACAGCGCCTTCGAGGTGAGCCGGTGCCAGGTGTTCACCGCCGGGTGGCCTTCGGCGCGCGTCGTCACCACGATCACCCGCGGGCGCAGCGCCGCCAGGAACGCAGCACTGTTGGCATCCCAGCTGCCGTGGTGGTTGGCCTTCATCGCATCGACCGGACCGGCGGCTTCGGCCACCGGCCGTTCCACCTGTTGCCACGCACCGTCGCCATCGGGCAGGGCGACGCGCTCGTCGCTGAGGTCGCCGCCGCTGAAGTAGTCGAACCTGCCATAGCGGATGACGAAGGCGTTGCTGAGGTTGTTCTCGATCGGCTGCTGGTCCTTGCCCAGGGTGTGCAGCGGCGGGAACAGGTCGCGGGTGGCGTTGCCCTGGCCGGTCCAGACACGGCCGTTGCCATACAGGTTGCGGATCTCGAAGCCGGGGTAGTTGCCGGCCGCATGCAGCAGCGCGATCTGGTCGTTGCGGCCGGGTGCGAAGCGTTCAACTTTCAGGCCACGGTGCCGGATCTGCCAGTCGAGGAACCGGCGGTAGTTGTCGAGCGTGGCGTTGCGGATCGGCGCCGGGAAGTCGTAGTGCGGCCAGCCGCGGTCCAGGATCGTGGCGATCGGCACGGATTCGGCGACCTGGGTGATGCCGCTGAGCCGGTAGGCGCCGTTGGCGGCGAGCGGGGAGTCGGCGGTGATCGCGCCCATGTGGTCGCCATGGAAATGCGAGAGCAGCGCGTAGTCGATGCCGCCGTGGCCGGACGGCAGCATCCGCTGGACGTAGCGCGCGACCCATTCCCCCGGCGGGCGCGAGGCATCGGGCCGGCTCGGCAGCGAGAACGGCGGCGCTTCGACCGTCTTGCCGCTGGCGTCCTCCAGCAGGGTGGTGCCGTCGGGAAGGATGAAGAACAGGGCGTCGCCGCGCCCGGTGTTGATGTGGTGGATGTCCAGTTCGCCGTCGCGCCATGGCGGCAGCGGCTGGCCGATTTCCGGTGGCCGTGCGAAGGCGCTGGCGGCCAGCGCCGGCAAGGCAAGCAACAGGATGCGTGTGTTCATGGGCGTGTGGGCGGGAGCGCGGCCGACGGGCAGCCGCGGAAATGCCGATGCGGAAGTGGACGTGGAAGTGCCGGCGCGGGCGTCATGCGCGGTGCAGCCTGGGCACGTGCGGTTCGACGATGAAGCTGGCGCGGGTGGAGATCCGCCCGCCCTTGCGCTGCACCTGGTCCATCACCCTGATATCGGTGCGCCATTGCGTGGCGCTGATCTCGTGGACGTGGTAACCGCGCAGGTTGTCGATCAGCTTCAGGAACGGGTTGTCGGCCTGGTCGAAGCGGCGCACGCTCGGCGAATCGACGGCGCCGTCGCCATTGGACGAGATCGAAGTGGCGAGGAACTCGGTCGCCACCGCGGGGCCGTCGCGCTCGTCGTCGCGCAGCGGCACTTCGGCCACGGCATTCATGTGCGCATCGCCGGTGGCGATGACCACGTTGCCGAGCTTGCGGTCGTGGA
Source organism: Pseudoxanthomonas sp. (assembly GCA_039807145.1). Lineage (GTDB taxonomy): Bacteria > Pseudomonadota > Gammaproteobacteria > Xanthomonadales > Xanthomonadaceae > Pseudoxanthomonas_A. The sequence continues at coordinate 1,857 of JBDHQQ010000212.1, forward strand.
TGCCCTGGAGCAGGCGTCGCCGCGAATCCGGGAAGCCGTCCCATTTGTCCTCGTACGCGCCATGCAGGCGGCCGTCGGGGTCGCGTCCCTGCAGCGGCATCACCCATACCTGCTGGGCGATGAGGTTCCAGCGGCTGCCGCCGCCCAGGCCTGCATGCAGCCAGGCTTCCTGTTCCGCGCCGAGGATGCTCGAGTCCTGGCCCTGCTCGAAGCGGCATTTGGCCAGCGACCTGGGATTCGGGCAGATCTGGTTGCTGCGGTGGCTGCGCGTGTCCAGTACGTGCATGCGCAGCAGGTTGCCGTAGTCCAGCCGCCGGAAATACGCGGTGCCGCCATCGGCACGCGGCAGCTGCGCGCGGCGTACCGGCGAGTTCTCGTACCAGGCCTGCATCGCGTGCAGCCTGCGCAGCGCGAACAGTTCCGGCGGGGTGCGGTCCTGGTCCCAGGGGCCGTTCCAGTCGTTGTCCACTTCGTGGTCGTCGAACGAGCAGATGAAGGCGACGGCGGCATGCGCGGCCTGCAGGTCGGTATCGCTCTTGTACTGCGCGTAGCGGCGGCGGTAGTCGTCCAGGGTGTACAGCTCGTCGCCATGGTGCAGCCGCTCGACCGGGTTGCCGGCCGCGTCGCGGATCGCGTACCCGGCCTTGCGCGACGCCGCTTCGCTGCCTTCGTAGATGTAGTCGCCGTAGTGGAACAGGGCGTCGAGCTCGGGTTCCTCGCCGAGATGGCGGTAGGCATCGAACCAGCCATGGAAGTAGGCCTGGCAGCCGGCCACGGCGATGCGCAGGCGCTGCGGGATGGCGCCGGCGCGCGGGGCGGTGCGTGCGCTGCCGGTGGCGCTGGCGTCGCCGCCGTCGATCATGAAGCGGTACCAGTACGGACGCGCCGGCTGCAGCCCGGCCACTTCCACGTGCACGCTGTGGCCGAGTTCGGGCCGTGCCAGGTACTCGCCGCTCCGGACGACGCGCGCGAAGTGCGCGTCCTCGGCCACCTGCCACTTCACCGGCACCGCGACCATCGGCATGCCGCCGTGCTCATGCAACGGCCTGGGCGCGAGCCGGGTCCAGATCACGAAGCCGTCCGGCCAGGGGTCGCCGGCGGCGACGCCAAGGGTGAAGGGGTAGCCGTCGAGCGGCGGTGCGGCGCGTACGCCGCGTGCCGGCGCCAGGCCGGCGAACAGGGCCAGCGAGCTGGCGCCGAGCAGGAACCTGCGGCGGCTGAGTTCGGGAAACGTGCGCATGGTCATCCTCGATGTGCAGGAGGCGGCGCACCGCGCGGTGCGCGCGCCGGAGGGATGTGGACGGCCCGCTCAGAAGCGGGCGCGGATGCCGATCGATGCCTTCTGCCCGCTGTAGATGTCGATCTGGCTGTGGTGGCCGCTGCTGCCGGGCCAGATCTCGTCGTTGGCGTACCAGGTGCCGCGGTGGCGCCTGAGCAGGTTGTTCACCGAGAAGAACGCCTCCAGCCCCAGGACGTTGTCGCGGGTCTTGCGGATGAAGGTGTAGCTGCCCGACAGGTTGACCTCGGCGTAGGGAATGAACGGCTGCGACTGGGTGATGGTCCCGCCCGGAGTGGCGATGTTGCCGGTCTGGCCGCGGTCCTTCTCGTTGGAATAGACGCTGTTGAGGCTCAGCCGCACGCGCCCGTACTTCCAGCCGACGCCGAACTGCGCCACCTGCGAGGCCACCCGCGGCAGCGGCTCGGACGGATTGGCG
>JBDHQQ010000213.1:0-3545 GCA_039807145.1 Pseudoxanthomonas sp.
AGAGCCGTGAGCAGGAGCTGAAGGACGTGCCCATCGCCCTGCAGGTGGTCGGCGAGAACGTCATCGAGCAGACCGCGGCCGAGAACCTCGGCGACCTGGACAGTTTCGTCCCGGGCCTGTCGGTCGACGACAACCAGCCGACCCAGGCCGGTTTCAAGCTGCGCGGCCTGAGCACCGGCGACTTCGGCATCGGCACCGACCCGACCGTCGGCGTGTACATCGACGGCGTGTACGCCGGGCGCGGCGGCGGCACCGTGCTGCCGTTCCTCGACGTCGAGCGGATCGAGGTGCTGAAGGGCCCGCAGGGCACGCTGTTCGGCCGCAACACCGCCGCCGGCGCGGTGTCCATCGTGACCAAGCGGCCCAGCGACCAGGTGGAAGGCCGCGCGCGGGTGCGCGTGGGCAACTACGGCAAGCGTTATGTCGACGGCATGCTCAACCTGCCCGCCGGCGAAACCGCCGCGTTCCGCATCAACGCCTTGAGCAGCCAGACCGACGGCTGGCTGGACGACGCGGCCACCGGCAAGTCGCTCAACGACGGCAGGAACTGGGCCACGCGCGCGGCGTTCCGCTGGGACATCAGCGACAGCACGCAGATGCTGCTGAGCTGGGACCACGAAGACCTGGACCAGCGTTCGCACCCGACCATCGGTATCGTCGCGCTGCCGCCCGCGCCGGGCGTGCCGCCGGTGCCGGCCGATTCGGCGCTGTACCAGGACCCGATCGGCCACGCCGCGTACACCGACGTGGCGGACAACAACGAAACCCGCAAGTTCGACGGCGCCACGCTGATCCTCGACCACGCGTTCGGCTGGGGCCACCTGACCTCGATGACCGCGTGGCGTACCTTCGACACCTACAACCGCGCCGAGGAAGACGGCACCAACCGCAGCGACCTGTACCTCGACACGATCAACATCGAGGACAACACCACCTGGTACCAGGAGTTCAAGTTCAGCGGCAATACCGACCGGCTGGACTGGGTGGCGGGCGCGAGCTGGTTCAAGGAGAAGGCCAGCCAGTCCAGCGTGGTCGACCTGACCAGCGACAGCATCAACACCGCCGCGGGCGGGCTGTACGGGCTGCCGCTGTTCGGCATGCTGCAGGAAGCGGCGGATTTCTACGGCATCCCGGTGCAGCTGTTCGGCAACCCGTGGCGCGAGTCCTACGACAACACGGTGGATTCCACCGCCTACGCGGCGTTCGGCGACGTGATCTGGCACGCTACCGAGAAGGTGAACCTGACCTTCGGCCTGCGCTATACCCGCGACCGCAAGGATTTCACCTGGTTCAACGACTACCACCGCGCCGATGCGCTGAACCAGGGGCTGCAGGTGCTGGAGCAGTACGGCGTGCTGCCGCAGCAGGTGCCGTGCTTCATGCTGGGCCTGTGCGCGCCCGGCGGCGAAGACGCGATGATCGACATCGACAGCAACTTCCTCGCCGCCTTCGACCTGGCCTTCAGCGACCTGGTCTCGCTGGCCAACAAGGGCGTGCTGAACCGCGCCGGGAATTCGTGGAGCGACTGGAGCCCGCGCTTCGTCGTGGACTACCGCCCGTCCGACGACACGATGCTGTTCGCCTCGCTGGCCAAGGGCTACAAGGCCGGCGGCTACAACGCGTTCTCGCCGGGCGCCAGCTTCGACAACGAGGATGTGTGGAACTTCGAGGTCGGCATCAAGCGCGACCTGCGCGACCTGCGGATGCAGTACGAGGCTTCCGCCTTCTACTACGTGTACGACAATCGCCAGGCGATCCGCCTGGATACCTCGGAAAGCATCCCGCGCTACGTGGTCAGCACCAGCGACCTGACCGCGTGGGGTCTGGACTTCAGCCTGCGCTGGCAGGCCACCGACCGCCTCAACGTGGACTTCGCCACCGAGTGGATCGACTCGACCTACAAGGATTTCGTCACCCCGGACGGCCACGACCTCAGCGGCGAACCGACCGGTGAGGCGATGTGGTCGTTCGCCGCCGGCGCGGCCTACACCATGCCGCTGGGCGAACACGGCGACCTGACGTTCTCGCTGCGTCATTCCTACAACGGCCGCGGGCGCTGCAACTCCGGTTCGGCCAGCCAGGGCAACTGCGGGCGCTACGCCAATTTCACCATCGGCGAGGAACGCAACCGCACCGACGTCTACGTGCGCTGGCTATCGTCGTCCACCCAGTGGAGCGTGGGCGCCTACGTCAACAACGCGTTCGACAACCGCTACGTGAACGGCCTGCACACCTACGGCACCACGGTTATCGGCACCACCGGCGCCGGCATCAGCGAGCCGCGCTTCTACGGAATGGAGCTGCAGTACCGGTTCTGACCCCGCGTTGCGGGAAAATCCGACTGGCGCCATCCGCGCGCTGCCGGCATCCTTAGGCGATGCCGGCAGCCACACGCCCTGCGAGGGATTCCGCGGTTTCCGCGTTCGAGCGACCCATCGTCGGCCTGTCCGGCGCGGGGCCGCGCGTCGCGGAAAAGCTGGCCGCGCGTGGTTTGCTGACCCTGCAGGACCTGTGGCTGCACCTGCCGCTGCGCTACGAGGACCGCACCACGCTGACCCCGATCCGTGCGCTGCAACCCGGCATCGCGGCGCAGGTGGAAGGCACGGTGGAAGCGGTCGAGCGCGGTTTCCGCTACCGGCCGATGTTGCGCGTGGCGATCGGCGACGATTCGCGGGCGACGCTGGTGCTGCGTTTCTTCCACTTCCGTTCGCAGCAGGTCAACCAGTTCCGGGTCGGCGCGCGGGTGCGCTGCTACGGCACGCCGCGGCCCGGGCAGCACGGCCTGGAGATCGTCCACCCCAGCTATCGCGTGCTGGGCGAAGGTGAGACCGACGAACTCGGCGACCGGCTCGACCCGGTCTACCCGGCCGTCGAAGGCGTCGGCCCGGCGACGCTGCGCAAGCTGATCGCGCAGGCACTGGACCAGCTGCCGGACGAAGCGGCGCTGGAACTGCTGCCAGCGGAATGGCTGCAGGGCCTGCCTTCGCTGCGCGCCGCGCTGCTGGCGATGCACCGGCCTGCGCATGACGTCGATCTCGCCGCGCTGGCCGCCGGCACGCATCCGGCGCAGCGACGCCTCGCATTGGAGGAACTGCTGGCCCACCATCTCGGCCTGCGCCGCCAGCGCATTGCCCTGCAGCGACATCGCGCGCCGGCGCTGGAAGGGAAGGGGGCGTTGGCGAAAAAACTGCAGGATGCCCTGCCGTTCGAATTGACCAAGGCGCAGCAGCGCGTATTCACGCAGATTCGCCACGACCTGGCGCAGCCGTCGCCGATGCTGCGGCTGGTGCAGGGCGACGTCGGTTCCGGCAAGACCGTGGTCGCCGCGCTGGCGGCGATGCTGGCGGTCGAAGCCGGCAAGCAGGCCGCGCTGGCCGCGCCGACCGAGCTGCTGGCCGAGCAGCATCTCGCCAACCTGCGCGCCTGGCTGGAGCCGCTGGGGGTGCGCGTCGCCTGGCTGGCCGGCAAGGTCACCGGCAAGGCGCGTGCGGCGGTCATGGCGGACGTGGCTTCCGGCGCGGCGCAGGTCGTCGTCGGCACCCACG
>JBDHQQ010000214.1:0-3535 GCA_039807145.1 Pseudoxanthomonas sp.
GCGGTGCACGACCAGGTTGGCGTGGGCGTGGCTGACCGCGTCGCAGACCTGCAGGAACAGGCGCAGGCGCTCTTCCACGCCCAGCGCGTGCTGCTTGGCGTAGTCGGTGATCGGCACGCCTTCGACGTACTCCAGCGCCAGGTACGGCTGGCCTTCGCCGCCGATGCCGGCGTCCAGCAGGCGGGCGATGTGCGGGTGCTGCAGCTGGGCCAGGATTTCGCGCTCGCGGGAAAAGCGCAGGCGCAGGTCGGGGTTGGCCAGCCCGGGCCGCAGCAGCTTCAGTGCGACCCGACGGTGGTACAGGCCGTCGGCGCGTTCGGCCAGCCAGACCAGGCCCATGCCGCCTTCGCCCAGCAGGTTGAGCAGCCGGTACGGGCCGATCAGGTCGCCGCTGGCCGGGCCGAGCGGCTGGCTCAGCGCCGGCGCGCTGAGGAAATCCTCATGTTCCGATTCCAGGGCCAGCAGCTGTTCCAGCTCGTCGGCCAGCGTCGGATTCTCGCCGCGAAGCCGCGCCAGCTCGGCCTGCCGGCGTTCCGCGTCCAGCTCGAGCAGTTCGTCGAGCAGCGGGGAAAGGCGTTGCCATTGCGCCAGGTCCATGTCCGGTGCCTGCGGCCGGCGGGCCTGCGCTCAGCTCTTTTCCTGCATCGCGGCGAGCAGGAAAAGCCGGGCCTTCTGCCAGTCGCGGCGGATGCTGCGTTCGGAACGCTGCAGCAGGTCGGCGATCTCCTGTTCGGACAGACCGGCGAAATAGCGCAGTTCCACCACCTTGGCCAGGCGTTCGTCGGCCTCGGCCAGTCGCGCCAGCGCCGTATCCACGCTCAGCACGTCCTCGTCCAGCGGCACCCCGGTGTCGGCGATGTCCTCGGTCAGGTCGGTGACCCGGCGCAGGCTGCCGCCGCGTTTCTGCGCCAGCCGCTGGCGCGCGTAGTCCACCACGACGCTGCGCATCGCCGAGGCGGCGTAGGCGAAGAAATGCGCGCGGTTGTCGAACTTGGCGCCGGCCTTGCGCGCGCCCAGCAGCTTGAAGTACGACTCGTGCACCAGCGAGGTGGCGTCCAGGGTGTAGCCCTGCTGCCCCGAAAGCTGGCGCCGGGCCATGCCGTGCAGCTCGTTGTACAGGGTGGACAGCACGCGGTCCATCGCGCCGCGGTCGCCTTCGCGCGCGGCGTCGAGCCACTGGGTGATGTCGCTGGCGTCGGTCATGCGGCCCCCGGAACGAACCGCCAATATAGCCCGCAAACGGCCGGCGTGTCGTGATCAGTCGCCCAGGGCGCGCGCCACGAACGGCGGCGGCGTTTCCAGTCCCGCGTGCAGCGGCGCGGAATAGTAGAGGGTGTCGAACGGCTTGGCCTGGGCGTCGGCGCGGCGGAAATCGAAGCCGAAGCCGGCCTGCTTGCCGGCCAGGGTCACGCTCCACCAGCCGGTCGGATAGCACGGCTGCGGGAACGGCAGGGTCTTGAACGACCGGAAGCCGGCCTTGCCCATCTCTGCGCGCATGTCCTTGATCAGGTCCAGCAGCGCCAGCGGCGACTCGCTCTGCTGCACCAGCAGGCCGTCGTCCTTCAGCGCGCGGAAGCAGCTCTCGAAGAATGCCTGGTTGAACAGGCCCTCGGCCGGGCCGACCGGGTCGGTCGAGTCCACGATCACCACGTCCACGCTGCCCGGTGCGCAGTTGGCCATGTAGGCCACGCCGTCGTCGAACAGCAGTTCGGCGCGCGGGTCGCCGTTGGATTCGCACAACTCGGGGAAATACTTCTCCGACATGCGCGTGACCTGCTCGTCGATGTCGCACTGGGTGGCCTTTTCCACGCCCGGGTGCTTCAGCACCTCGCGCAGCGTGCCGCAGTCGCCGCCGCCGATGATCACCACGCGCTTCGGCGCCGGATGGGTGAACAACACCGGGTGGGCGATCATCTCGTGGTAGAAGAAATTGTCCCGCGTGGTCAGCATCATCGCCCCGTCGATGACCATCAGCTTGCCCCAGTCGGTGCTGTCGTAGATCTCGATCTTCTGGAACGGCGACTGCACCTCGTCCAGCTTGCCGGCGATGCGGAAGCCGATGGCCGAGCCGGTGTGCTCGAAGCGCTCGATGAACCAGTTGTCGTTGGCGGTCATGGAGGATTCCTTAGGTTTCCTTCTCTTCCGGGAGAAGGCGCCCCGAAGGGGCGGATGCGGGCGTGGATTTCCGGATCGACGGATCGTTTCCGGGGGCAGGCTCTTCTCCCGGCGGGAGAAGGCGGCAGCGGGCGCGCATTGTAGCGGCCCCGGATGACGGCCGCCTGTAGAATGCGCGCCTGTTTGTCCCCACGCCGGAAACCGCCATGTCCTGGTCGCCCGACCAAGCCCGCAAGACCTATTCGATCCCGCACTGGGCGGACGGGCTGTTCGACGTCGACGCGGCCGGTCGGGTCGTGGTGCGGCCGCAGGGTGCGGCGGGCCCGGCCATCGCCCTGCCCGAAGTGGTGGACAAGGCGCGCGCCGCCGGCGGGCGGCTGCCGCTGCTGGTGCGCTTCCCGGACATCCTCGGCCAGCGCCTGGGCAAGCTGCAGGCCGCGTTCGCGCAGGCGCAGAAGGACTGGGACTATCCCGGCGGCTACACCGCGGTGTATCCGATCAAGGTCAACCAGCACGCCGGCGTGGCCGGCACGCTGGCTTCGCACGCGGGCGAGGGCTTCGGCCTGGAAGCCGGCAGCAAGCCGGAGCTGATGGCGGTGCTGGCGCTGTCGCGGCCCGGCGGCCTGATCGTCTGCAACGGCTACAAGGACCGCGAATACATCCGCCTGGCGCTGATCGGCCGCAAACTGGGGCTGGAGACCTTCATCGTCATCGAGAAGCCTTCCGAGCTGAAGGTGGCGCTGGAGGAAGCCGCCGCGCTGGGCGTGAAGCCCGGCCTGGGCGTGCGCATGCGCCTGGCCTCGCTGGGCGCGGGCAAGTGGCAGAACAGCGGCGGCGACAAGGCCAAGTTCGGCCTCGACCCGCGCCAGCTGCTCAACCTGTGGAAGGAACTGCGCGACAGCGGCATGGGCGACTGCCTGCAGCTGCTGCACTTCCACATGGGCAGCCAGATCAGCAACGTGCGCGACATCGCCGCCGGCATGCGCGAGGCCACGCGCTACTTCGTCGAGCTGTCGCGGCTGGGCGCGCAGATCAGCCACGTCGATGTCGGTGGCGGCCTGGGCGTCGACTACGAGGGCACCCGCAGCCGCAGCTACAACTCGGTCAACTACGGCATCCACCACTATGCGTCGAGCATCGTGCAGCCGCTGGCCGAGGCCTGCCGGGCCGAAGGCCTGGCGCCGCCGCGCATCGTCACCGAATGCGGACGCGCGATGACCGCGCACCACGCGGTGCTGGTGGCCAACGTCAGCGAGGTCGAGCAGGCGCCGGAAGGCCGCGTGCCGGAGCCGCACGATGACGAATCCAACCCGGTGCGCCAGCTGCGCGAATTGCACGGCGAGATGGCGCAGCGCCCGGCGGTGGAGGTGTTCCACGAAGCGACCCAGGCGCACGCCGAGGGCCTGAGCCTGTACGCGCT
>JBDHQQ010000039.1:0-17873 GCA_039807145.1 Pseudoxanthomonas sp.
GCCCGCAACATGGGCCAAATCGTCTTCATCGACCTGCGCGACCACGAAGGCATCGTGCAGGTGGTCGCCGAGCCGTCCGATGCCGCGGGCAACGCCGCGGTGCTCGAGGCCGCCGGCAAGGTGGGCTACGAGGATTGCCTGCGCATCACCGGCACCGTCCGCAAGCGCCAGTCCGTGAACGACAGGATCCGGACCGGCCAGGTGGAAGTGGTGGCCGAGGTGATCGAGCTGCTAAACAAGGCCGAGCCGCTGCCGTTCCACCACCATGAGAACCCGGGCGAGGACATCCGCCTGAAATACCGCTACCTCGACCTGCGCAGCCCGGACATGCAGCGCAAGATGCGCACGCGGACGAAGCTGGTGTCGGCGCTGCGCGCCTGGCTGGACGCGCGCGGCTTCCAGGACATCGAGACCCCGATCCTGACCAAGGCCACGCCGGAGGGCGCGCGCGACTTCCTGGTGCCGGCGCGCATGCATCCCGGCGAGTTCTACGCGCTGCCGCAGAGCCCGCAGCTGTTCAAGCAGATCCTGATGGTGGCCGGCTTCGACCGCTACTACCAGGTCGCGCGCTGCTTCCGCGACGAGGCCCTGCGCGCGGATCGCCAGCTGGAGTTCACCCAGCTCGACATGGAGTTCGCGTGGGTATCCGAGCGCGACGTGCAGGACACCGTGGAGGCGATGGTCCGCGACGTGTTCCGCGAGGTCGCCGGGGTCGCGCTGGCCACCGAGTTCCCGCGCATGACCTATGCCGAAGCCATGCGTCGCTACGGCTCCGACAAGCCGGACCTGCGCATCGCGCTGGAGCTGGTGGACGTGGCCGAACGGGTGAAGGACTGCGAATTCGCGGTGTTCTCCGGCGCCGCCAACGACCCCGACGGCCGCGTCGCCGCGCTGCGCATCCCCGGCGGGGCGGCGCTGTCGCGCAAGCAGATCGACGAGTACGCCGCGCATGCCGCCAAGTTCGGGGCCAAGGGCCTGGCCTACGCCAAGATCGACGAGGCCGGCGCGGTCAATTCGCCGGTCGCCAAGTTCTTCGCCGAGGGCGCGTTCGAAGCGCTGCTGGCGCACGTCGGCGCCGGTAACGGCGACCTCGTGTTCTTCGGCGCGGGCGCCTACGGCAAGGTCAGCGACTTCATGGGCGCAGTGCGGCTGAAGGCCGGCAAGGATTTCGGCCTGGTCGCCGAGGGCTGGGCGCCGTTGTGGGTCACCGATTTCCCGATGTTCGAGTGGGACGCCGAGGAACAGCGCTACGTGGCGCTGCACCATCCCTTCACCGCGCCGGCGGTGGATTCGATCGAGGACCTGCGCGCGAACGCCAAGACCGCGGTGTCGCGCGGTTACGACATGGTGCTCAACGGCAACGAGATCGGCGGCGGTTCGATCCGCATCCATCGCCCCGAGATGCAGAGCGCGGTGTTCGAGCTGCTGGGCATCGGCGCGGAGGAGGCGGAAGCGAAGTTCGGCTTCCTGCTCGACGCGCTGAAGTACGGCGCGCCGCCGCATGGCGGCATCGCCTTCGGCATCGACCGCATCGCCGCGCTGATGGCCGGCACCGAGTCGATCCGCGACGTGATCCCGTTCCCCAAGACCACCTCCGCGCAGTGCCTGATGACCGGCGCGCCGTCGCCGATTCCGGACGCGCAGCTGGCCGAGGTGCACGTGCAGGTGCGGCCGAAGGCAGGTTGAGCCGGAACGGCGGCCCCGAACATGGGATGGACACCGTGATCCGCCGCGCCACCGTCGCAGACGCCGCCACCCTTGCCGGGTTGGGCAAGGTCACCTTCGTCGAGACCTTCGGGCATTTGTATTCCCCCGCGGACCTGCAGGCCTTCCTCGACGAGAGCCACGCGATGCAGGCTTACGCGAAAGTGCTGGCGAACCCGGACTACGCGCTCTGGGTCGCCGAGCGCGACGGTGAAGCCATCGGCTACGCGCAGGCCGGCCCCTGCGGCCTGCCGCACGCGGACGTCGGGCCGGAGGACGGTGAACTGAAGCGCCTGTACCTGCTGCGTGGCGAGCAGAACGGCGGCGTCGGCGGGCGATTGTTCGCCGAGGCGATGCGCTGGCTGGAGCGCGACGGCCCGCGCACGCTGTGGCTGAGCGTGTGGTCGGAAAATTTCGGCGCACAGCGTTTCTACGCGCGGCACGGCTTCGAATTCGTCGCCGAATACGAATTCCCGGTCGGCGCGCAGCGCGACCGCGAATTCATCTACCGGCGGCCGGCCCCCCGCGGATAGCCGCGCCTGCGGCTGGAGGCTCAATCCTTGTCTTCGGGCGTCGCCTGCAGTTCCGGCAGCGGTTGGCGGGTGCCGTCCATCAGGCCACGGCTGAGGCGGCCGTTCTCGATGAACAGCAGTTGCCCCGACTGGCCGCGCTTGATGCCGCTGTCGATGGCGACGACCTTGCCGCCGTGGAAGCTGGCGACTTCGCCGATGGTGGTGTGGCCCACCACGATGCGCGCCAGCCCCAGGCGCTCGACCAGCGCCTGCACTTCCGCGGTGGACAGCTTCCCGTTGAAGTAGCCGCGATACCAGATGGGACTGGTCTTGCCGTCGTACAGGCGCGCGGTGGCCGGGTCGGCCTTCACCACGTCCCTGGGCTTGCCCAGCGAAGCGTCGTAGGCGGCGTTGGTGGCAGCCAGGTCGTCGACCAGGCCGAGGTTCTCCGGCGCGATGCCGCCATGCAGGAACAGGGTGTCGCCCAGCCTCAGCAGCACCGGCCGCGTGCGCAGCCAGCCGCCGATCACGCTGTTCGCGGCGTACAGCGCCGGGTAGGGGCGGCCCAGCAGCCGCGCCGTTTCCGCGTATTTCGGATGGATGTAGCGCAGGTCGTCGTACAGCACCATCGTTTCGTGGTTGCCGAGCAGGAAGTGCACCGCGCCGCCTGCTTCGTGCGCCTGTTGCTGCAGCTGGAACAGCAGCCAGAACGCCTCGGTGACCTTCGGGCCACGGTCGAAGACGTCGCCGGCGATCACCAGGTGGTCGCGACCCAGGTTCCAGCGGTCGTTCGCGTCGATGACGCCGTTGGCGCGCAGCAGGCGCGCCATCACGTCGTACTGGCCGTGGATGTCGGACAGCGCGACGATGCGCGCCCCCGCAGGCAAGGGCGTTTCGATGCCTTCGAAGCTTTCGGGAATGCGCACCGGATGCGGATAGCCGCAGCGCGGCTTCACCGTGGCCCCCTCGCGGGCGCGCTGGGTCCGGCGCACGATCTTGCCGGCGCAGACCCACAGCGATTCCAGGCGCTGGCCTTCGGTGCGGAACACGTAGGGACCATCGTCCGGCGGTGGCGCCGCTTCCTGCGCGGAAGCCTGCGACAAGGCGCAGGCCAGCAGCAGCGCGCACGACGCCTTGAGCAACGCAGCGGAAACGGAAGTCATGGGCATTCAGGCCTTCGGCGGTGGAGCGCTGCGCCGCATGATAGTCGCCAACGCTTTTGCAGGAATGCGTGCGGCGTGCGCAGCCGGCGCGTTTGTGGAAGGGCCGCCGTACACTGGCGCCATGCCGACATCCGTTTCCCGCATCCTGCTGGTCCACGGCATCTGGAACGCGAAGTCGTGGCTGGCGCCGCTGGCGGCGCGACTTCGCGCCGAAGGCTTCGCGCCGCGGGTGTTCGGCTACGCCAGCGTGTTCGGCGGACCGGAGCAGGCGGTGCCGCGGCTGGTCGAAAGCCTGCGCGCGCAGTCGGCGGATGCGGTGGTCGGGCACAGTCTCGGCGGACTGCTGGCGCTGGAGGCGTTGCGGCAGGCGCCCGGACTGGCGGTGCGGCGCGTGGTCTGCCTCGGCTCGCCGCTGCGCGGCAGCGGCACCGCGCGCGAGTTGGCCACGCATGCCTGGGGCGCGCCGCTGCTGGGCCGCAGCGCGGGTTTGCTGACGCGCGGCATGGAAAGCTGGGACGGCGCGGCCGAAGTCGGCGTGGTCGCCGGCGATGTGCCGAAGGGCCTGGGCCGGCTGCTGCGGCGCTTCGACGAGCCTTCCGACGGCACCGTGGCCCTGGCCGAAACCCGCCTGCCCGGCGTGAAGGACCACTGCGCGGTGCGCTGCAGCCATACCGGGCTGGCGTTTTCCGCACCCGCGGCGGCGCAGGTGGCGTATTTCCTGCGCGAAGGGCGCTTCCGCCATTCTTGAGGAGGATCTTGGCGCTCCCGCAGGCACGCTCCTGCCGGCGGGAGAAGGGGTAAAATTCACCGCTTCGCAGCAAATCCGGATTCCCCATGGGTCGTGGTCCCTCGATCGAAGCGCGCAAGAACGCCAGCGACGCGCAGCGCGGCAAGATATTCACCAAGATCATCCGCGAAATTTCCGTCGCGGCGCGCAAGGGCCTGCCCGACCCGGCCAACAACCCGGCGCTGCGCACGGCCATCGACAAGGGCCTGGCGATCAACATGCCCAAGGACACCATCGAGCGCGCGCTGAAGAAGGCTTCGGGCGAACTGGAAGGCGTCGAGTACGAGGAAATCCGCTACGAGGGCTACGCGCCGGGCGGCGTCGCGGTGATCGTCGACTGCCTGACCGACAACCGCGTGCGTACCGTGGCCGACGTGCGCCATGCCTTCGGCAAGTTCGGCGGCAACCTCGGCACCGAGGGCTCGGTCGCCTTCATGTTCAAGCGGCTGGGCGTGCTGTCGTTCGCGCCGGGCGCCGACGAGGAGAAGATCACCGAGGCCGCGATCGACGCCGGCGCCGACGACGTGGTGGTGTACCCGGACGACGGCTCGATCGACGTGCTGACCGCGCCCGACGCCTTCGAGGGCGTCAGGGCCACGATGGACGCCGCCGGCCTGAAGGCCGACCTGGCCGAGGTGACCTTCCGCGCCGACAACGACATCGCGGTCGAAGGCGAAACCGCGCAGCAGGTGGTCAAGCTGCTGCGCTGGCTGGAGGACCTGGACGACGTGCAGAACGTGTATTCCAACGCCGAACTCGGCGCGGATGCGTATGCCTGACTGCCGGGATTCGGGATTCGGGATTCGGGATTCGCTTCCCTGCTGCCGCATTCGCTTGCGGTGCTGATGGTTTCCGATGCCCAATCCCGAATCCCGAACCTCGAATCGCGGCGCCATCCGCATCCTTGGCATCGACCCCGGTTCGCAGAGGACCGGCATTGGCATCATCGACGTGGATGCGGCGGGCCGCACCCATCACGTCTATCATGCGCCGCTGGTGCTGCTGGGGGCCGAGGATTTTCCGCGGCGCCTGAAGCGGCTGCTGCAGGGTCTGGCCGAAATCATCGAGACCTGGCATCCGGACGAAGTGGCGATAGAGAAGGTGTTCATGGCGCGCAATCCCGATTCGGCGCTGAAGCTGGGCCAGGCCCGCGGCGCGGCGATGAGCGCGGTGGTGCTGCGCGACCTGCCGGTGCACGAATACGCGGCGCGCGAGATCAAGCTGGCGGTGGTGGGCCGCGGCGGCGCCGAGAAGGAACAGGTCCAGCACATGGTCGGCATCATGCTGAACCTGAAGGGCAAGCTGCAGGCCGACGCCGCCGACGCGCTGGCGGTGGCCATCACCCACGCGCACGTGAGCGCTACGGCCAACCGCATCGGCGTGGATGTGCGCGCCGCATGGAGCAGAAAATAAAATGTCGCGGTTCTCTGCTTTTGCCATTGCCCGTCATTCCCGCGAAAACGGGAAACGCTCTTCAACTGTCCGAAGGGCTGGTCATCCATGGACTTTGTTTTTGACTTTGCCTCGTTGTCTCCACAGTCAACATCGGAGGCAACATCGACGTCCATGGATTCCCGCTTTCGCGGGAATGACGACGGAGGGTATGTCGTGATCGGAAGACTCCGCGGCATCCTCGCCTACAAGTCGCCGCCTTGGCTGGTGATCGACGTCGGCGGCGTCGGCTATGAACTCGAAGCGCCGATGAGCACTTTCTACGACCTGCCCGACCTGGGCCGTGAGGTCACTCTGTTCACCCACTACGCGCAGAAGGAGGACAGCGTCTCGCTGTATGGCTTCCTGCGCGAGAGCGAGCGGCGGCTGTTCCGCGACGTGCAGCGGGTCAGCGGTATCGGCGCGAAGATCGCGCTGGCGGTGCTGTCGGGCGTCAGCGTCGACGAGTTCGCCCGCCTGGTGCAGGCCGGCGACGTGACCGCGCTGACCCGCATCCCGGGCATAGGCAAGAAGACCGCCGAGCGCATGGTCGTGGAACTGCGCGACCGCGCCGCCGACCTGGGCGGCGCGCCGGTCGGCTCGACCCAGTTGCCGGCCGATCCGCAGTCCGAGGCGACCATCGCCCTGCAGCAACTCGGCTACAAGCCCGCCGAAGCCGCGCGCATGGCCCGCGAGGCCACCGCTGCCGGCGACGATGCCGCGGCGATCATCCGCAAGGCGCTGCAGTCGGCGCTGCGCTGAGCGGCGCGTCAGACCCAACGAGATAACGTCCGGAAACCGTATGTCCAACGCGAGCCACTCTGCCTCCCATTCGGAAGGGCAAGGCCACGGAAAGGTGGGCCTGGCCGGACTGATCGTCGGCGCGATCGGCGTCGTCTTCGGCGACATCGGCACCAGCCCGCTGTACACGATCAAGGAAGCCTTCATTCCCCACTACGGCCTCGACGCCCGCGACCCGGCAGAGGTTCTGGGCCTGCTGTCGCTGGTGTTCTGGGCGCTGATGGTCATGGTGACGCTGAAATACGTGATCATCATCATGCGCGCCGACAACGAGGGCGAAGGCGGCATCATGGCGCTGATGGCGCTGGCGCAGCGCACCCTGGCGCAGGGCTCGCGCGGGGCTTATGCGGTCGGGATCCTCGGCATTTTCGGCGCGTCGCTGTTTTTCGGCGACAGCGTGATCACCCCGCCGGTATCGGTGCTGGGCGCGCTGGAGGGCATCGAAGTCGCCGCGCCGCAGTTGCACGCGTGGATCGTGCCCATCGCGATCGGGATCATGCTGGTGCTGTTCGGCACACAGCGCTTCGGCACCGAAAAAGTCGGAATGGTGTTCGGGCCGATCACGCTGATCTGGTTCGTGGCGATCGCCGCCCTGGGCGTGCTCAACATCGGCCACAACCCGGAAGTGGTGCATGCGCTGAATCCCTGGTGGGGCGTGAAGTTCTTCATCGCCCATGGCTGGCACGGCATCTTCATCCTCGGCGCGGTGGTGCTGGCGGTCACCGGCGGCGAAGCCCTGTACGCCGACATGGGCCATTTCGGCAAGCAGCCGATCCGCTATGCATGGTATCTCGTCGTCTTGCCATCGCTGATGCTCAATTACCTGGGCCAGGGCGCGCTGGTGCTGGAGAATCCGGAGGCGGTCAAGAATCCGTTCTATGTCGGCGTGCCCGATTGGGCGCAATGGCCGATGATCGGGCTGGCGACGATGGCGGCGATCATCGCCTCGCAAGCGGTGATCACCGGCGCGTTTTCGGTGTCGCGCCAGGCGATGCAACTGGGCTACATCCCGCGCATGCAGGTCCGGCACACGTCGAAGGACACCATCGGCCAGATCTACGTGCCTGGCATCAACTGGCTGATGATGGTCACGGTGATCGCGCTGGTGCTGGCGTTCCGCAGTTCCACCAACCTTGCCTCGGCCTACGGCGTGTCGGTGTCCGGAACGATGTTGATCGATACCCTGCTGCTGGCCCTGCTGGCGCGCGCCACCTGGACCCGTGCGCGCTGGTGGGTGCTGCCGGTATGCGCGGTGGTGGTGGTGATCGACCTCGGCTTCCTGGTCGCCAACGGCGCCAAGTTCTTCCATGGTGCCTGGTTCCCGATTGCCTTGGGTCTGCTGGTGTTCACCATGCTGCGCACGTGGCGGCGCGGGCGCGAGCTGCTGCACGAGGAAGTGCGCAAGGAAGGCATCCAGCTCGACAGCTTCCTGCCCGGCCTGATGCTGGCCCCGCCGGTGCGGGTGCCGGGCACGGCGGTGTTCCTGACCGCGGACAAGAACGTGGTGCCGCACGCGTTGCTGCACAACCTGAAACACAACAAGGTGCTGCATGAGCGCAACGTGTTCCTGACCGTGGAGACGCTGAACGTGCCTTACGCGCCCAAGGAGAAGCGCCTGCGGATCGACGCGATCGGCGACGAGTTCTACCGCGTGGTGATCAAGTTCGGCTTCATGGAAACCCCGGACGTGCCGCAGGCGCTTATGCACAGTTGCGACCGTGGCGGCCCGTTCTTCGACCCGATGGAGACGACCTATTTCGCCAGCCGCGAAACCATCGTCGCCCGCGCCCATCGCGGCATGCCGGTATGGCGCGACAAGCTGTTCGCGGTGATGCACCGCAACGCCGCGCCGGCCACCGGCTTCTTCCGCATCCCCGGCAACCGGCTGGTCGAACTGGGCGCGCAGGTGGAGATCTAGGAGTGAGCGGAGAGGAGAGAGAAGTGAGCAAGAGCGCTTTTCCTCACTTCTCTCTCCTCTCCGCTCACTCCTGCTCCTATACCATAGCCCCATGACCGAAGACCGCATCATCGCCGCCGGCGCCACCCGCGAGGACGACGCCATCGAGGCCAGCATCCGGCCGAAGCGGCTGGACGAATACCTCGGCCAGCAGCCGGTGCGCGAGCAGCTGGATATCTACATCCAGGCGGCCAAGGGCCGCGGCGAGGCGCTGGACCACGTGCTGATCTTCGGCCCGCCGGGACTGGGCAAGACCACGCTGAGCCACGTCATCGCCAACGAGCTGGGGGTCAACCTGCGGGTGACCTCCGGCCCGGTGATCGAGAAGGCCGGCGACCTGGCCGCGCTGCTGACCAACCTGCAGCCGCACGACGTGCTGTTCGTCGATGAAATCCACCGTTTGTCGCCGGTGGTCGAAGAAGTGCTGTACCCGGCGATGGAGGACTTCCAGATCGACATCATGATCGGCGAAGGCCCGGCCGCGCGCTCGATCAAGCTGGACCTGCCGCCGTTCACCCTGATCGGCGCGACCACCCGCGCCGGCCTGTTGACCGCGCCGCTGCGCGACCGCTTCGGCATCGTGCAGCGGCTGGAGTTCTATTCGGCGGACGAACTGACCCGCATCGTGCAGCGCTCGGCGCGCATCCTCGGCATCGACTGCGCGGCCGAGGGCGCGGCGGAGATCGCGAAACGTTCGCGCGGCACCCCGCGCATCGCCAATCGCCTGCTGCGCCGGGTGCGCGATTACGCCCAGGTCAAGACCGGCGGCGGCATCGGCCGCGACGTGGCCCACGCGGCGATGCAGATGCTGAAGGTGGACCCGGAGGGCTTCGACGAACTCGACCGCCGCCTGCTGCGCATGATCGTGGACAACTTCGACGGTGGCCCGGTCGGGGTGGAATCGCTGTCCGCGGCGCTGAGCGAGGAGCGCGGCACCCTGGAGGACGTGGTCGAGCCGTACCTGATCCAGCAGGGCTTCCTGGTGCGCACCGCGCGCGGACGCATGGCCACGCGCAAGGCGTACCTGCACCTGGGCCTGCAGCCCCGGCGGGATGCCGCAGGCGAATCCGGGGGTTCGGGAGGATTGTTTTGACCGAGTCCGCAATCCCCGGCTCCCGACCGTTGCTGTTCAGTATCCCGACACGCGTGTATTGGGAAGATACCGACGCCGGTGGCGTGGTCTACCACGCGCAGTACTTGGCCTTCCTCGAGCGCGCCCGCAGCGAATGGTTGCGGGCGCAAGGGTATGGGCAGGAACGCATGCGCCACGACCACGACCTGGTGTTCGCGGTGCGGTCGATGCAACTGGATTTCCTGCGCCCGGCGCGGCTGGACGACCTGCTCGACGTCGGCGTGCGGGTTCGCCAGTGCAAGCGCGCCAGCGTGACCTTCGCGCAGACGATCGTGCGGCAGGGCGCGGACGGTGGCGAGACGCTGCTGACCGCGGAAGTGCGGGTGGCGGCGCTGCGCGCATCGGGCTTCAACCCCGTGGCGCTGCCCGATGCGTTGTACCGTGCGTTCAAGTCGCTGGAACCTTCCCCCAACGAGTAGTGCCGCAACAATCCCCGAGGAAAACCGGATGACCGCAACGATCCCCGCCCTGCTGGCCGTCGTCACCGAAGCGCTGCCGCAGGACGTGAGCCAGGCCGCCACGGCTGCCGCGACCAGCCACAACAGCATCAATTACTTCAAGCTGCTGGCCGAGGCCAGCCTGCCGGTCAAGCTGATCGTGGCGCTGCTGCTGCTGGGGTCGGTGATCAGCTGGGTGATCATCTTCCGCAAGGCGCGCGTGTTCACCCACGCCGATCGCGACGCCGACGATTTCGAGAACCGCTTCTGGTCCGGCGCGGAACTGCACAAGCTGTACGCCGCGGCCAGCGAGCGTGGCCGCACGCCGGGCGGGCTAGAAGCGGTGTTCGAAGCCGGTTTCCGCGAGTTCGCCCGCCTGCGCGACCAGCGCAAGCTGGACGCCCGCGCGCAGCTGGAGGGCGCGCAGCGCGCGATGCGCGTGGCCTATTCGCGCGAAGTGGGTCGCCTCGAGCGCAACCTGGAACTGCTGGCCAACATCGGCTCCAACGCGCCCTACGTCGGACTGGTCGGCACCGTGTTCGGCATCATGGTGACCATGCACGACATGCTCGGCAGCGGCGAGGCCGCGGGCATCGCCTCGGTCGCGCCGGGCATTTCCGAGGCGCTGTTCGCCACCGCCATCGGCCTGTTCGTGGCCATTCCGGCAGTGTGGGCGTACAACCGCTTCACCACCCGGGTGGAGCGCCTGTCGGTGCGCTACGAGGCCTTCGCCGAGGAATTCAGTTCGATCCTGCAGCGCCAGTCCGCGGCGGGGGAGTAAGTCGCGATGAGCGCCGGCATCTTCCACCGCAAGCCCCGCAAGCTGAAGTCCGAGATCAACGTCGTTCCGTATATCGATGTGATGCTGGTGCTGCTGATCATCTTCATGGTCACCGCGCCGCTGCTGACACTGTCGGTCGACGTCAAGTTGCCGAGCATGAATGCAAAGGCGGTGAACAATACCAAGGAGCCAATCGTCGTTGTCGCCTACCCGGACGAAGGGGTTTTCGGATTGATGTTGCCCGGTGAGAAAAAGGCAACTCAGATGGATGCGGCTGCGCTTCAGGCCAAGCTTGCTCCGATCAAACAGCAGCAAGGCAACGAATTCCAAGTGACTCTGGCGGCTCAAGGCGACGCATCCTATCAGCGTGTCATCGATGCAATGAAGGTATTGCAGAGCGCCAACATCAAGAATGTCAGCCTTTCTACGAAAGCAGGCGGGTAATGCACGCTGATGCGTTTCCGCGAGATGGGTACGACGACGGAGGTATCGGTCGCCCGATAGCCTTCGCCATCGGCCTGCATTTGTTGCTGGCTGTGCTGCTGTGGTTGTCGTCGTGGATCGAATGGGATCACAGCGTCAGTGCTGCGGCGGGCTCGACGATTGACGCGACGATGGAAACTTCAGCAGCGGAAGATCGCGCGGTGGCCCGCGCATTGAGTGCCGAGCCGCTGCCGCTGCCACCGGAGCCGGAACCCATCGTCGAGGAAACCGCGCCACCGCCGCAGCCGATTCCCGAGCCGGCGCCGCAGGAGGCGCCGACGCCGCGGCAGGTGCAGGCGCAGGAGCGGATTCCGGTTCCCGACACCGTGGACCAGGACGAGGCCCGCGCCGACGCGATTTCGCAGGAAAAGGCCCGCAAGGAGCAGGAAGCCAAGCGTCGCCAGGAACAGCTCGACCTGACCGAAGAGCGCAAGAAGCAGGAAGAGGCCGAACAGAGGCGCCGCCTCGCCGCGCAGCAGGCCGAAGCCGAGAAGCAGAAGAAGCTGGACGAGATCCGCCGCCAGCGCGCGGAGCTGGAAAAACAGAAGTCGCTGGCCGAACAGAGGCTGCGCCAATTGGCCGACACGCGCGCTTCGCAGCAGGCCGCCAGCGCCACGACCAGCGCACCGGCCACGCAGGCGCGCGGCGCGGGCGGTGACGTCAACGATACCGGCGAGTGGCTGGCCGCGGTCGCGTCGGCGATCGAGCGGCAATGGATCCGCCCGGACTCGGTTTCGCCCGGCGTGGTGTGCCCGATCCGCATCCGCATCCTGCCCGGCGGCGAAGTGATGTCGGCCGAAGTGCAGCCCAGTTGCCCCTACGACGCGAAGGCCCGCGACAGCGTCGAGCGCGCGGTAATGAAGGCCAGCCCGCTGCCGTACAGCGGCTACAACGTGCCGGGGCGCGATATCGTGGTGCGCTTCCAGGCTTCGCGCTGAGCGGAAGCGTTCCCGCAAGGCGTTCCCGCAGGGAATGAGCGATGACCTCGTAGAGCGGGGCTTGCCCCGCTGTTCTTGTTGTCGGATATCGGACGGGAACGCAGCAGGGCAAGCCCCGCTCTACGGGAATGGCAATCGGCTGCAGCCGTTCCCGCAATGGCGCTTCATGGAGCCGGCGTTTCCGCGATAACCACCCGATTTTCTTCGGAAAATCTCGCGTATTCAGGTTCCAGTCGCGCAAGCGGCGGCCGGGCGTGGTATTCCTGACCGGCCTTCCAATCCGCCTGTTCCCATGACCCGCAAGATCGCGCCGTTGCTGTTGTTCGCCCTGTTCTGGCTCGGCATCGGGCCGGCCTTCGCCCAGCAGCTGGAAGTCGACCTGATCGGCGGCCGGGCCCAGGCCATGCCCATCGCCATCGTGCCGATGCCGTACCAGGGCGCGGCGGGCGCGCCGCAGACCGACGTGGCCAAGATCGTCGCCGCCGACCTGGAGCGTTCCGGCCAGTTCCGCGCGCTGCCGGCCGACAGCATGGCCGAGAAGCCGGCGCGCGGCTCGGAGATCCAGTTCCCCACCTGGAAGGCGCTGCGCCAGGACTACCTCGTGGTCGGCCGGGTGATGGACGCCGGCGACGGCGGTTACCGGGTCGAGTACGAACTGTTCGACGTGGCCCGCCAGGAGCGCCTGCTGGGCGAAATCAAGACCGCGCGCGGCAATGCGATGCGCGATGTCGCCCACCAGATGGCCGATGCCATCTACGAGAAGATCCTCGGCGTGCGCGGTGCGTTCTGGACCCGCATCGCCTACATCACCCAGACCGGCGTGGGCAAGGACGCGCGCTACGCGCTGATGGTCGCCGATTCCGACGGCTGGAACCCGCAGAGCGTGGTGCGTTCGTCCGAACCGCTGTTGTCGCCTTCGTGGAGCGCGGACGGGCGCAAGCTGGCCTACGTCAGCTTCGAGCGCGGCAACTCGTCGATCTACATCCAGGACATCACCACCGGCGCGCGCGAACTGGTGGCGGCGTTCCGCGGCATCAACGGTTCGCCGGCGTTTTCGCCGGACGGACGCAAGCTGGCGCTGACCCTGTCGCGCAGCGGCAACCCCGAAATCTACGTGATGGACCTGGGCAGCAAGGCGCTGACCCAGCTGACCCAGCAGATGGGCATCGACACCGAGCCGACCTGGAGCGCCGACGGCGCCAGTATCTACTTCACCTCCGACCGCAGCGGCCGGCCGCAGATCTACCGGATGTCGGCCAATGGGGGCGGAGCCACCCGGGTGACCTTCCAGGGCAGCTACAACGCCAGCGCCAGCGTGTCCTGGGACGGCAAGAAGATCGCCATGGTGCAGGGCAGCGGCAACAACTACCGCATCGCGATCATGGACAGCAGCACCGGCTCGCCGCGCTGGGACAGCCTGTCCCCCGGTTCGCTGGACGAGTCGCCCAGCTTCGCCCCCAACGCCAGCATGGTGCTGTACGCCGCCCGCGAAGGGCGCGGCGTGCTGTACGCGGCGTCCGCCGACGGCCGGGTGCGCCAGCGTCTGGTGCTGTCCGGCGGCGACGTGCGCGAACCGGCCTGGTCGCCGTACCGGACACCGCGCTGAGTCCTGCCGGCACCGGCCAAACAGGCTAGAATGCGCGCGAAAGTGTTTTCCCCCCGTGAACCGAGGATTCCAAATGAATACCACCGCCCGCGTTCTCGCTGTTTCCCTGGTTGCCGTGGCCGTGCTCGCCGGCTGCAAGAAGAACGTCAAGGAAACCGCGCCGACCGATACTGGTCCCGCCACCAGCACCGTGCCGGACACCAGCACCAGCACCTCCGGCGTCTATGGCCCCGGCGACCTCGACACCGACGCCTGCCTGCGCCAGCGCGTGGTCTACTTCGATCTGGACCAGGACGCGCTGAAGCCGGAATTCCAGGCCATCGTCGGCTGCCACGCCAAGTACCTGCGCGACCGTCCGTCGTCCCGCATGAACCTGGAAGGCAACGCCGACGAGCGCGGCAGCCGCGACTACAACCAGGCCCTGGGCGAGCGCCGCGGCAACGCCGTGTCGTCGGCCCTGCAGGCCAATGGCGGTTCGGGCAGCCAGATCAGCGTGATCAGCTACGGCGAAGAGCGCCCGGTCTGCACCGAGTCGAACGAGGACTGCTGGGCGCGCAACCGCCGCGTGGAAATCGTCTACACCGCGAAGTAAGCGGAACCTGTTGGCGGTTGGTGGTTCGTTAGCTGGTGGATCCCGCCGCTACCGACCACCAACCCCCAACGACGGACGTCTGACACCATGCGTGCAATCCATATCCCGGCCCTGCTGATTTCCGTCGCGCTGCTGGTCGCCGCGCCGGCCCAGGCGCAGCGGCTCAGCCTGGCCGACCGCGTCGCCGCGCTGGAAGCGCGCGGCAACGACACCAGCGCCACCACCGAGCTGCTCAACCAGCTGACCCAGCTGCGCAGTGAGCTGGCCGAGCAGCGCGGGCTGGTCGAGCAGCTGCAGCACGACATCGAAAAGCTGAAGCAGAGTGGCCGCGAGCAGTACCTCGACCTCGACGGCCGGCTCAACCGGCTGGAAGGCGGCGCGGTTCCCACCGTACCGGGCAATGCGAATCCGCCGGTTACGCCGCCGCCCGCCCGTGCCGCCGAACCCGCGCCCGCGGTCCACGGCGACGCCGGCGCGCTGGCCCAGGCCGGCGACGAACGCGCCGCCTACGATGCGGCTTTCGACGCGCTGCGCAAGGGCAACTACGTCGATTCGGCGCAACTGTTCCAGAGCTTCCTGCAGATTTATCCGAACGGCGTGTACGCGCCCAACGCGCTGTATTGGCTGGGCGAAAGCTATTACGTCACCGGCAACTACCCGCTGGCGATGCAGCAGTTCCAGGGCCTGATCGATCGCTATCCGACCCACGACAAGGCCGCCGGGGCGCTGCTGAAGCTGGGGCTGTCGGAATACGGCCTGGGCAAGATGGACGCCGCCGAGCGCACGCTGGGCGACGTGGTCAACAAGTATCCGGGCAGCGACGTGGCCCGCGTCGCCGACGACCGCCTCAGGGCGATGCAACTGCCGCGCGGCATGCGCTGAACCACCTTCCTTCTCCGGAAACCGGGAAGGAAACGCGCAAACGATTGCCATGAACGCTTCCGCCTTCGCCACGCCCAGCGAGATCGTGCAGTCGCCGCTGGACCGTCTGAAGGTCACCGAGATCTTCCTGTCGCTGCAAGGCGAAGCCCGCGACGCCGGCTGGCCGACCGTGTTCGTGCGCCTGACCGGTTGCCCGCTGCGCTGCGGCTACTGCGACACCGCCTACGCCTTCCACGGAGGGCAGTGGTGGGAGATCGACGACATCCTCGCCGAGGTCGCGCGTCACGGCGTGCGCCATGTCTGCGTGACCGGCGGCGAGCCGCTGGCGCAGAAGCGCTGCATCGGCCTGCTGCGGCGGCTGTGCGACGCCGGCCACGCGGTATCGCTGGAAACCTCCGGCGCGCTGGACATCGCCGGCGTCGATCCGCGCGTGTCGCGGGTACTGGATATCAAGACACCCGGCTCCGGCGAGGCGGCGCGCAACCGCTGGGACAACCTGCCGCTGCTGACCGCGCGCGACCAGGTCAAGTTCGTGCTGTGCGGTCGCGACGACTACGAATGGGCGCGCGATGTGGTTCGCGAACATCGCCTGCCCGAATGCTGCGAGGTGCTGTTCTCGCCCAGCAAGGACCAACTCGACCCGCGCGCACTGGCCGACTGGATCGTCGCCGACCGCCTGCCGGTGCGCTTCCAGATGCAGTTGCACAAGCTGCTGTGGAACGACGAGCCGGGGAGATAGAGGTCGTCATCCCGGCGCAAGCCGGGATCCATCTTGATTCTGCTGTTGCCTTTGAGAAGGAAAGGCAAAGGCAAAATGGATCCCGGCTTGCGCCGGGATGACGAGCTGAAACGAAGCCAGGAGCGATGACCAGCCATCCGGCTATTGAAAGCCCCGCCTGCGCGGGAATGACGAGCAAAGCGGTTACGCTGTTTTCGAATCCCGAATCCCGAATCCCGAATCCCGAATCCCGAATCCCGAATCCCGAATCCCGAATCCCGAATCCCGAATCCCGCCCATGAAAAAAGCCGTCGTCCTCGTTTCCGGAGGCATGGACTCCGCCGTCGTCCTCGCCATTGCCCGCGAGCAGGGTTTCGCCGTGCATGCGCTGAGCGTGCGTTACGGCCAGCGACATACCTCCGAACTCGACGCCGCGGCGCGGGTCGCAGCCGGGCTCGGCGCGGTCGCGCACAAGACCGTCAACGTCGACCTGCGCAGCATCGGCGGCTCGGCGCTGACCGACGACATCGACGTGCCGGAGGCGGGCGGCGCGGGCATTCCCGTCACCTACGTGCCGGCGCGCAACACCATCATGCTGTCGGTCGCGCTGGGCTGGGCCGAAGTGCTGGGCGCGGCCGACATCTTCTGCGGCGTCAACGCGGTCGATTACTCCGGCTATCCGGACTGCCGGCCGGAATTCATCGCCGCGTTCCAGGACCTCGCCAACCTGGCGACCAAGGCCGGCGTCGAGGGCACGGGCATCCGCATCCACGCGCCGCTGATGCGGATGGGCAAGGACGCTATCGTCCGCGAAGGCCTGCGCCTGGGCGTCGATTTCGCACAGACCGTGTCCTGCTACTGCGCCGACGCCGAAGGCCGCGCCTGCGGCCATTGCGACGCGTGCCGCCTGCGCGCGGACGGCTTCGCCGACGCCGGCGTGGCCGACCCGACGCGCTATGCGTGATTTCGCTCCCGGGCGGGGCGTGGGTTAGAATCCGCACCCCGGCGCAACGCCGGGCGGTTTCACCAGTGGGTCGTTAGCTCAGCGGTAGAGCATCGGACTTTTAATCCGTTGGTCGATGGTTCGATCCCATCACGACCCACCATTCCTTCCCCTGGTTCGCCACATGGGCGCGTTGCGACGCGTTCCGGCGTATCGCCGAGGTCCCGAACATTCCCGGTGAACCCGCCGTCCAATTCCGGATCGCCAGTCGCCGATGAGCATGGTTCCTGAATCGATGGGACCATGGCGAGTGGGCGGAAAGCCGGATTCGATCGCCGGCCATGATTGATGTCGATATTGGGTGCGTCTACGCTCGAAGCGTCATGGTTGCGAGTGTCCGCGACGGCGAGGTTTGTTTCCCTTGCCGCCCATCGATGGGAGAGAGGTCATGCCAATGCCGGAACCGTGGTTGATCTGGGCGCTGCTGTCGGCGCTGTTCGCGGCCTTGACCGCGATCCTGGCCAAACTGGGCGTCAAGGACGTCGATGCGGACCTGGCGATGGCGGTGCGGACGCTGGTGGTGGCCGTGCTGATCGTTCCTTTCGTCTGGATCACCGGCAAATGGTCCAACCCGCTGCGGCTGCCGGGGCATGCGCTGGCGTTCCTGTTCCTCTCGGCGCTGGCCACCGGCGCATCCTGGCTGTGCTATTTCCGCGCCTTGCAGGTGGGGGAAGCCTTCCGGGTGGCGCCCGTGGACAAGTTCAGCGTAGTCCTGGTGGCGGTGATCGCCTTCCTGGTGCTGGGCGAGCGTCCTTCGCCGCGCGAGTGGCTGGGGATCGCCTTGATCGGCGCCGGACTGGCGGTGATGGTCCTCAAGCGCACATAGGGGGTTGCGAAATCCGATCCGCGGTGCGAAGACCGGGACCGGCTGGACTGATCGATCCGCCGTTTCGATTCAGCGGCGCGGTCCACGCATCATCGGAGGCGGTGCGATGGCGCGACCTCC
>JBDHQQ010000215.1:0-3512 GCA_039807145.1 Pseudoxanthomonas sp.
GTTCATCACCGCACCGGTGAGTGCCCACATGATGGCCAAGGCGGCCCTGTCGCTGATGATGGAAAGCCGGCTGGAAGTGCCGGGCGAAAACCAGGACGCGGGCGATGGGAAACAGGACGGCTAGCCGCCCGGCTTCACTGAGCGTCGCCGGCAGCGCACGCGCTGCCGGCGACGCCAACTCACATCAGAACTTCACACTGACGCTGGTGAAGAAGTAGCGGCCGGCCTGGTCGTAGCCACCCGGAGCATTGCCGTTGAGCGCCAGCGCGTTGCCGACCATCGGCGGTTCCTTGTCCGCGATGTTGTTGACGCCCATCGTCCACACCATCGGACCGATGTCGAAGTTGGCCGACAGGTCAAAGTAGTTGGCTGCGCTGAGTTTGTTCCCATTGGCCACCAACAGCTTGTCCGTGCTGAGCTTGCTGCCGGTGACGGCATTCACATAATCGACACCGGCGGTGTAACGCCAGCGCAGATTGACGCTGTACCAGTCACGCGCGAAGCTGGCATTGGCGATATGGCGCCACTTGGGATTCAGGCAGGAAACATTGATCTTGCCAGCGCAATCGAACTTCGTGCCTTCGATCTCGGGCAGGTTGTCGATCTCAACCTTCTGCGTACGGGTACCAACGAAGGTCGTGTTGAATCGGCCACCCAGGGCATCCCAACCATAGGCCGCGGTGAAGTCGAACCCACGGTGATGCGATTTGCCGAAGTTGCCGGTCAGGTTCTCGATGTAACCCGTGGTCGCCACATCATTGCCGATCCAAAGATCACCGCTTCCACTACGGCGGTGGATCATCGAGCACAGCGTCGGGTTGCCGGTACTGCCACACAACTCGAGGATCGTGGAGGCGCCGATATCGGCGATGCGATCGGTCATCTTGATATCGTAGAAATCAAGACTGAGATCCAGGCCATCGATCGGGCTGTACGCCGCACCCAGCGTCCAGGTCTTGGCCTTCTCCGGCGTCAGCTCCAGGTTGCCACCCGCATACTGGTTGTACTGGTCGGCGGGACTGGCCGGGATGTTCCCATACTGGGCGCCGGTCACGCCGGTATTGGCGCACTGTGCCGCGGTATAGACCGGGTTGGAACCAGCGCACGGATCTTCGCCTTCCCACAGGGAGATCGACTGCAGCGAGAACAGCTCACCGATGTTCGGGGCGCGGATGGCGCGGTTGAAGCCACCGCGCAGGCGCACCGGGCCCAGCTCGGCATTGGCGCCGACCTTATAGGTATTGGCGCGACCGGACAGATTGTAGTCGGATGCGCGGAAGCCCAGGTCCAGCGACAGGCTCCGCAGCAGCCCCATGTCCTGCGCCAGTGGCACCGCGCTTTCCATGAACAGTTCGCGCACGCTCACATCGCCATTGATCGCGGTCACGGGGCCACCAGCGCCCGTGAAGTTGCCGGACGCGGAATTACTGTCGGCCTCGACCTCGTAATGTTCCTTTCGCCATTCATAGCCAAACACCAGCTTGATCGGATCGTTGTCGGCCGTGGGAAAACCCCATCCCAGGTCTCCGCTCACATAGGCGTTCAGTACCTTCATCGAGGTACTGGTCGACACCATGCTGACGCCCTGCAATGCCTCGGCCGCCTCCTTGGTGACCCCATTCGGTACCCAGACGTTGTAGGGAACGCAGCCGGCGAAGGAGCCCGCCGGGCAGCCCAGCAGCGCCGACGCGACGCGGTCGGACAGGAAGTCGCCACGCCCGATATTGGTATTCTCGGTACGACTGAAAGCGTACGAGGCGTTGTAGCTCCAGGTGTCGTTGATGAAACCCTCGGCACCGCCGATCAGACGCCATGAATTGGTATCGTCGCTGGTCCTGCGGGCGCCACCTTCGTTGTTGCGCTTGCCAACATAGATCTCCAGCGGTTCGGCGTCCGAAAGTCCCAGATCCGAACACATGGTGTTGATCAGCGGGTCATCGCACGCGATCGAAAGCGTCTGAGCAAAGAACGTGCCGGATTCCGCGACCTGGATGCTGCTCTTCTTGTTGACGTACATCATTTCCGCATAGGGACGGAAATAGTCATTAACGTCATAGCGAACCGATGCGCCGAAGTTATAACGGGTATCGGGGCGCTGGTAATAGTTGATGGGCGCGTAGTTGTACAGCTGGCCCATGTCCGGCGCCCACTTGCCGGTAGTGGGATCGAAGTGCGCGGCGCCGCCCGTATCCGAAAGCACGTAGTCGGCGTCATAGATGTAGAAATTGGGGATCGGCGCGGTTCCCGAGCCACCACAGGCAGTGCCGCTCGCATTCAGGGCACAGGAAGAGTAATCGCGATCGCCCTGCATCAACGCGTCGTTCTCGCGCCAGGTCATCCATGCCATCGCGTGGCCTTTGCCTTCGCCAAACTTGCCACCGATGGCGATGTCCACGTTCCGCGAGATTCCGTCGAAACCCGAATCGCCCCTCGGATAGGTATACCCGACCTCGTCCATTTTCCCGCGGAGATAGGAATTGTCGTTCTTGTGCCGGTAGGCCGAGGTGCCGGCATTAAGACTGATACCTTCGAAATTGGTATCCAGGACGAAGTTGACTACACCGGCGATCGCGTCGGAGCCATAAACGGCCGAGGCACCGCCGGTCAGAAGATCGACACGCTTGATGAGTGCCGCGGGCACGATGCTGATATCGCGCGATTCGAAGGTGCCCGGCGGCAGGCGGTGCCCGTTCACCAGGGTCAGGGTGCGGCCCGGCCCCAGGCCGCGCAGATCCGCCGTCGGATACGACTGCGCGCCGTTATTCGCGAAATTGTCGAAGTAGGGCGCCATCTGCGGGTACTGGTTGATCAGATCGTCCGCACGTGTCGCACCCGTGTTCTTGAAGGCCTCCCGGTCGATTTCCGCCACAGGACTGGAAGCCGTCATGGTCTGGCTCTTGATGCGGGTGCCGGTCACGGTGACCGTGTCGAGCATCTTGGCGTCGGGTTTTGTTTCCGCGTCCTGCGCGGCTGCCGTGCCTGCAAGCCCAGCCGTACCAATCAATGCAACGAGAATCGCATCACACAATTTACGTGTCTTCATCGATTAACCCCTGGATCTTTGAATGGATACCTCTTCTGCGGCGAATCTCCCTCGCCGCCCCCGGACAGCGCATGGCCCCCTTTCGACACCATTGCAGCGTCGAATCCACATGGCAGCGCTTAATGGGAAGCTAACACCCCAAACCTGACTCAGCAAACTCCGGCTGATACGGGGCCGGCCAAGACCAACGCGCCAGAAGTGATAAGCATCACACTACCTTGCGGAGCCATGCCTCCATCGACATGGACTGCAGGCAAGCCACCTGGCGGGAATAAATGACGAATATAGGGCGAAAGCACCACGACTTTCAGTGCCGCTGGAACCTTGACCAAATGCGCGTTCCCGATAGCCCATGTCATCACGCTTTCACCTGCGACGGGCAGGCTTGGGGCTCCGCGCCGCATCGCCCTTCCGCCCATGCAACCGCGCAAGACCGACCTCGCGCATGCCGCCCTCCAGGCCCACCGTG
>JBDHQQ010000216.1:0-3471 GCA_039807145.1 Pseudoxanthomonas sp.
GCCGGCTGACCCGCGAGACCTGCGACGGCCTGGTGCGGATCCCGATGCCGGGCGACGTGGAAAGCCTCAACGTGTCGGTGGCCACCGGCGTGGCGCTGTTCGAGGCGGTGCGGCAGCGGCTCTGACTCCGTGGAGCGGTGCAGGGAGCGCGGTGCCAGACCGCGCCCGGCGCCGGGTATGGCAGGTAACCGCGGGCATGGCGGCACCTGGCCGGCCGGATGCGGCGGCAGGCCTGGCCCTTGCCGCCGGTGACATCACCGTCTTGGCAGTGGTCCTATAGTTAGCAGCAGCGGGCCATCATCGGGGCGGAAATATCCGCCGGGTCCGCGACCGTCGATCCTCCGGCCCATGAACCTGGATTTCCATGCCCATCCATCCTGTACCGAGACGTTCGCGGATCGCGCATGCGTTGTTCGCGCTGCTCAATCCCATACCCTTCGGGTTCTTCGTCGCGGCGCTGGTCTTCGACGTGACCTATGCGTGCAGCGCCAACGTGCTGTGGGTCAAGTCGGCAGCCTGGCTCAACGCGATCGGCCTGCTGTTCGCCATCGTGCCGCGCCTGATCAACCTGGTGCAGGTATGGGTGCCGGCACGCCGCAGCACCCGCATCGAAAAACTCGACTTCTGGCTCAACCTTTTCGCCATCGTCGCGGCGATCGTCAACGCCTTCGTCCATAGCCGCGATGCCTACGGCGTGGTGCCCGAGGCGGTGTGGCTGTCCGCCGTCACCGTGGCGCTGATCGCCGTGGGCCTGGTCATCACCGCGCTGCAACCGGCATCGGTATCGGAGGACAGGCCATGAGCAGGGCGAATCTGGCCATGGCGTTCGCCGTGGCGCTGGTCATGGCGCTGGCCGGCTGCGAAAAGGCGGCCTACGAGCCGGCACAGCAATCCGGGGCGAATCCGCCGTTGCCCGAGCCGCGCAGTTTCTTCGTGCCGCCGATGCAGGTGCCCAAGGGCACCGGCTGGGCGCAGGGCGAGAAGCCGGCGGTGGCCGACGGGCTGGAGATCGAGCCGATCGCCTCCGGGCTGATGCACCCGCGCCAGCTGCTGGCGCTGCCCAATGGCGACGTGCTGGTGGTCGAAGCCAACGGCCCCGGTGCCGAGCCGGTCTCCTCGCCCAAGCAGATGATCGCCGGCCTGGTCAAGAACCAGTCCGGCAAGGGCGGCAAGGGCGGCAACCGCATCACCCTGCTGCGCCGTGTACCCGGCCAGCCGGGCGAATGGCGCAAGCATGTGTTCATCGAGAACCTGCATTCGCCGTTCGGCGTGCAGCTGATCGGCGACACGCTGTACGTCGCCAACACCGACGCCATCATGAAGTACCGCTATACGCCCGGGGAAACGCGCATGTCCGATCCCGGCGTCGAGTTCGCCGACCTGCCCGGCACCATCAACCACCACTGGACCAAGGCGCTGCTGGCCAGCGCGGACGGCAGCCGGCTGTATGTCGGCGTCGGTTCCAACAGCAACATCACCGAGAACGGCCTGGACGTGGAATACCGCCGCGCGGTGGTACTTGAAGTGGATGCGCGCACCGGCGCCAGCCGCATCTACGCCTCGGGCATCCGCAACCCGACCGGCCTGGGCTGGGAGCCGGCGACCGGCAAGCTCTGGGCCATCGCCAACGAGCGCGACGAGATCGGCGCGGACCTGGTGCCCGACTACCTCACCTCGGTGCAGGAGGGAGGCTTCTACGGCTGGCCCTACAGCTACTACGGGCAGCACGTGGATACGCGCGTCCAGCCGCAACGCCCTGACTTGGTGGCCAGGGCGATCCGCCCCGACTATGCGCTGGGTTCGCACGTGGCGCCGCTGGGACTGTGGTTCTACCGCGGTGACGGCCTGCCGGAGAAATACCGCGGCGGCGCATTCGTCAGCCAGCACGGCAGCTGGGACCGTAGCCCGCTGAGCGGTTACAACGTCGTCTTCGTGCGTTTCCAGGGTGGCAAGCCCGTGGGCACGCCGGAGCAGGTCGTCGGCGGCTTTGCTTCGGCGGACGAAAAGACCCTGAAGGGCGCGCCGGTCGGTCTGGCCGAGGACGCCGGCGGCGCGTTGCTGATCGCCGACGACGTCGGCAATACCGTCTGGCGCGTCTCCGCGCGCGGCGCCGGCGCTACGGCGTCGCCGCCTTGAGCCGGTAAACCGCGCGGCGGTTCCGGTATGGTCCGGCGGCGATCCACTTCGCGCCGGGCCGCCGCGGCGGCCTTCGCGCCGGAGGACGCGAGCGTGGTCGGCATCGATGTCGCCGGTGCGGTGAGTCCGGTCCTGGAGGTGGCGCCGGCCACCGTCCAGGACCTGGACGAAACCAGCCGGCAGGTGGTCGATGCCGGCGGGAGATGGGCATCGCGGCGGCTCGATCAGCGCGACGTCGGCGCCCTGCGCGAAGCGGCCGCATGGACCGTCGAGCGCTTCGGCCGGATCGGCATCCTCTTCGCCAATGCCGGCATCCAGGCGTTCGCGCCGCTGCTGGAAATGGAGGACGCGCACTGGCACGACCAGATCGACGTCAACCTCACCGGCACCTGCAACGCCATCCGCGCGGTGGCGCCTTGCCTCGTCGCCAATGGCGGCGGCCGCATCATCGTCACCTCTTCCATGCAGGGAAGGCACGGCACCAAATATGGCGCCGCGTATTCGGCGTCCAAGGGGGGACTGATCGGGCTGGTGAAGTCGGCCGCGCTGGAACTGGGGCAATACCGCATCACGGCCAATGCGGTGATTCCCGGCCTGATCGATGCGCCGCTCACGCGGTACAGGCAGCGCTATGCACAGGCGCTGGACGACCTGGACGACGCTGCGCCATTGGAAGAGCTCGAGTCCGTGGCCAAGCGGCGGCTCGCCACCCGATCGCCGCTCGGCTTGCCCTGGCTGCCGCCCGGGTCGATCGCGCCGCTGGTCGTCTTCCTGGCCAGCGACGATGCCCGCCCGGCCTCGGGCGCGGCCTGTGACGTGACAGGCGGCCACAGCGCCAACAATGCGGCGTGAGACGACCGCATAGCGGAGGGGAACGTCGCTTTTTCCTTCCCCCTTCGGATGAATGTGCGCCGCCGGGAACTGCCGGTGATCGCGATCATCGGCGTGTCGCCACGTGCGCTTGTGCGAAATGATCGGGAAGCCTCGGCCTCAATCAGCGTGCTGCGCCCGGCTTCGTCCCGCGCTCCAGCCCCTCCCCGAGCGGAAAAGGGGGCTGTCTTCCACTGCGCGCAGGCCCATGCACGCCAGTGACGCTCGGGTCATGCAGCCTCGCTCCAACGGGAGCGGGGATGCAGGCCTGCGGTCAGGTGTGGTCGACCGTGCTGGTCTCGTCGCGCTTCTCGCGCGGCGGCAGCGGTGCGTCGCCATGCACCAGGAACCAGACGTTCTCGGCGATGTTGGTGGCGTGGTCGCCGATCCGCTCCAGGTTCTTGGCCATGAACAGCAGGTGCGTGCACGGGGTGATGTTGCGCGGGTCTTCCATCATGTAGGTGA
>JBDHQQ010000217.1:0-3457 GCA_039807145.1 Pseudoxanthomonas sp.
TTCCCGCGCCGAGGTTGAAGATTCGAAACTGGAAACCTATGCAGGCAGGCTGGAGGGCCTGGATGCGGACTTCCGCATCCCGCTGTCGCCGGGCTACGCTTATTATGGCCTGCCGGACCTGTCCGATCCCTCCGCCGTGTATCTGCGCGATCCGCAAGGCTGGGGCCATGACGGCCGCATGGAGAACACCCGGCAGAAGGACGAATTGAAGGCCGTGCGCCTGGCGGTCAACAAGGTGGTGGAATCGTCCGACTTCCTGCGCAGCTGGGATGCCGGCGTCAACTACAGCAAGCGCACCAAGAGCAAGAGCGCGGACGTGTTCTTCGCCGACCTGCCGGAACGCGAGCCGACCCTCATCGATTCTTCGCTGCTGCAGTCGCCGACCGATCTGGGCTTCGCCGGGATGGGGCAGGTATTGACCTACGACCCGCGGGCGCTGCTGTCGCGCTACTACGACGTGTACCTGAGCGAAAGCAACGACGACCTGCAGAAAGATGCGATCACCGAAGAGAAGATCACGACCTTCTACTTCAAGGCCAACCTGGACATGGATCTCACCGATGCCGTGCGGCTGCGCGGCAACGCCGGCGTCCAGTACATCCGCACCGAGCAAACGTCCGAGGGCGTCTACTTCGACCCGACCGGCATGCATGTCGGCCGGGCCGGTGCATCGTATGGCGATATCCTGCCGAGCCTGAACCTGGTATTCGACTTCGGCAACGGCTGGAACGTGCGCTTCGGCGCGGCCAAGGAGCTGATGCGCCCGCGCATCAACGACATGGGCGCCTACGCCAGCGTCGGGTTGTCCGACGGCAGCACCGGCCCGCGCGTATGGTCGGGCAATGGCGGCAACCCATCGCTTGAGCCGTATCGCGCCAATTCGGTCGACCTGTCGGTCGAGAAGTATTTCGGCAGCGCCAGCTACGTGGCCCTAGCCGGGTTCTACAAGGACCTGGATTCGTACGTTTACACGCGCACCGTTCCGTGGAATTTCGCCGGCTACGACTACGAAGGCGCACCGCCGTCGTCCGATTGGGGCGAATTCTCCACGCCGGCCAATGGCACCGGCGGCTACATGCGCGGCCTGGAGTTCAGCACGGTGTTGGGCGGCGACCTGATCAGCCAGTCGTTGGACGGTTTCGGCCTGCTGGTGAACGCCTCGTACACCGAATCGTCCATCGATCCGGACGGCCCCGGCCAGGGTTCCAGCACCGACACCTTCCCGGGTCTGTCGAAGATCGTCGCCAACGCCACGCTGTACTACGAGAAGCACGGGTTCTCTGCCCGAGTCAGCCAGCGCTACCGCGACAGGTACCGTGGCGAATACAGCAGTCTTTTCGGACAGCGTGTATATCGCTACACGCTGAACGAGCGCACGATCGACCTGCAGCTTGGCTACGATTTCCCCGAATCCGGCAGGCTGGGCGGGCTGTCCCTGCTGTTCCAGGTCAACAACGTCAACAACGAGCCGTTCCGTACCCAGGTCAGCGACTCCCATGGGTTGGGTCTGTTCTTCCCCGAGGAATACACCGAGTACGGTCGCCAGTACATGCTTGGTTTCCGCTACAAGCTATAGGCCGCCGCATCGACGCCGGCAAGCCGGCCCGCGGCGGAATGGAAGCATCGCTTCCGCTCCCCGCGGGCCATCTTATTCCGATGCGAACCGGGCGAAGCGACGCACGGCCGCGACACTACCGACGGAGACGCCCGTGAACCCGATCCGCTTGACCCTGCTGGGAGCCGGCCTGCTGGCCTGCCTGTCCTGCACCGATCAGAAGAAGGCGGCCGACGAGCCGAAGCCCGGCGGCGGCAACGCAACCGAAGCACTGCAGGACTGGCCCCATGTCGACAGCGCGGTCGCCAGGGACGAACAGGTCGAGGCGCGAATCGCGCAGATGCTGTCCGACATGAGCCTGGCGCAGAAGATCGGCCAGATGACCCAGGCCGAGATCAAGACCATCACGCCGGAGGAGGTGCGCGAGTATTACATCGGCTCGGTGCTGAACGGCGGCGGCTCGTGGCCGGGGATGAATAAGCATGCGACGGTCGCAGACTGGCTGTCGCTGGCCGACCGCTACCACGAAGCATCGATGGGCGTCGATGCGAAGGTGAAGATCCCGGTCATCTGGGGCATCGACGCGGTGCACGGCAACAGCAACGTGTACGGCGCGACCCTGTTCCCGCATAACGTCGGCCTGGGCGCGGCGCACGATGCGGAACTGATCGAAAGAATCGGCGAAGCCACCGCACGATCGACGCGCGCCACCGGCATCGACTGGGTGTTCGCCCCGACCCTGGCCGTCGCGCAGAATACCCGCTGGGGCCGCAGCTACGAAAGCTTCTCGAGCGATCCGGCGCTGGTGAAGGAATACGCCGCGGCCTACGTCAAGGGGCTGCAGGGCGACATGAAGAGTGACGGCACCGTGGTCGCCACGGCCAAGCATTACATCGGCGACGGCGCCACCGACCAGGGCAAGGACCAGGGCATCGCGCTCGTCGACAAAGCGACCATGGTCAACGTGCACGGGCAGGGCTATTACGCCGCGCTCGCCGCCGGCGTGCAGACGGTGATGGCCTCGTACAACAGCTGGAACGACGTCGCGGCGAAGGTCGATTACGGCAAGATGCACGGCGCCAGGGCGCTGCTGACCGAGGCGTTGAAGGACAGGATGGGCTTCGACGGCTTCGTCGTGTCCGACTGGAACGGCATCGGCCAGGTGCCCGGCTGCAGCAACGCCAGTTGCGCGAAGGCGATCAATGCAGGCATCGACATGGTGATGGTGCCGGACGACTGGAAGGCATTCATCGCCAACACCATGAAGCAGGTGGAAAGCGGCGAGATCCCGATGTCGCGCATCGACGACGCGGTGACGCGCATCCTGCGGGTCAAGCTGCGCGCGGGACTGTTCGAACACAAGCCGTCCGACAGCCAGTACGCCGGCAAGGTCGAAGCCCTGCAGCATCGTGAACTGGCGCGCCGCGCGGTACGCGAATCGCTGGTGCTGCTGAAGAACGAAGGCGGGGTGCTTCCGCTGAAGAAGGGACAGCACGTACTGGTGGTCGGCAAGGGCGCCAACAGCCTGCCGAACCAGGTCGGCGGCTGGTCGCTGACCTGGCAGGGCACCGACAACGGCAACGCAGATTTCCCCAATGCCGACAGTATCGTCGCGGGCTTCCGCGAAGCGCTGGGCGCGGACAACGTGGTCCTGCGCGACAGCGTCGATAGCACCGATCCGGCGCAGTTCGACGTGGTCGTCGCTGTGATCGGCGAAACGCCGTATGCGGAGATGATGGGCGACATCGTGCCGTCCGATACCGTTTCGCACAGCCGCCGCTTTCCCGAAGACCTCGCCACGCTGCAGGCGGCGGCGAAGACCGGCAAGCCGGTGGTGACCGTATTCCTTTCCGGGCGTCCGCTGTACGCCAACGATCTGCTGAACCTGTCCAGCGCCTTCGT
>JBDHQQ010000040.1:0-17398 GCA_039807145.1 Pseudoxanthomonas sp.
ACGCGATGCACGTTGACGCCCGGCGGGTCCGAAGGCGGCGGCGCGATGCGGCCGTCGCCGCCCTGCCAGCGCCGCGCCAGCGCGGCGAAGCCGGCGGCCAAGTCGCGGCCTTCGATCAGTTCGCGCACGTCGCCGGCGACCGCGGCTTCGGCCAGCAGCGCGGCTTCGAGCGCAACGCCATCCAGTCCCGGCTGGTTCGGCAGCCAGTCGCGCAGCACCGCGGGAATCGCCGACAGCACCGGTTCCAGTCCCTGCGGCGGGAACCACAGCGCGAATTCCGGCAGGCCTTCGCCCAGCGCGAAACGATACGGGTCGTCGGGGCGGCCGCTGCCGGCCAACGCGCCGTGGCCCTCGGCATCGGCGAACAGGCCCGACAGCAGGGCCAGCGCCGCTTCGCTTTGCGGGCCCAGCGCCAGCTTCGGCAGCCACTCGCGCAGCGCGGCTTCGGGCGAGTCGAACAGGTCGGCCAGGCGCAGCCGCGCCTCGGCGGCATTCGCGGCCCAGCCGAAGCTCGCCACCAGTTCGTCGATCCGGCCGCCGATCGATTTGCCGAGATGGCCGGCCAAGGTTTCCAGCGCATCCCACGCCGCCGCGGGCAGGTCGACGCCGCCATCGCCCGAGACGATCGGCAGCGCCACCGGCAGCTGCTGGCTGCCGGTATCCAGGGTCAGCGCCGGCGCATCGACGAATGCGGCCAGCCCCGATTGCGGCGACCAGCCCAGGCGCAGGCCGACGCGTTCGGAATCGAGATGCACGCCGTTGCCCAGGTCCAGCCGCGCGCGCGGCGGAGTGACGCCGCGTTCGCGCACGTGCAGCGCGGCTTCGACCGCGCCCAGCAGTTGCGCGCTGCGCGCGGCCAGGTCGATGCGGGCGAGGCGTGCGCCCAGATGGCCTTCGATCACCGCGCAGCCGCCGCCGAGGTCGTCCACGCTGGTGATCGTGGCGATGCCGATGTCGACGGTCGCGTCCTGTTTCGACACCTGCAACTGCAGCGGGCCGATCAGCGGCAGGCGCCACGGCGCCGCCGGCGTGCCCGAGCCGCCGACCACCGCGGCGGCCTGGTCGGCCGCGCCGATGGCGCTGCGCAAGGCGCCCAGCACGTCGCTTGCGGCGGCAGGCGCGTCCAATACCTGTTGCCAGTAGCCCGCGACGGCCGCCAGCGCCTCGGCGACCAGCGTGGCGACCGGCACCGCGCCGATGGCGGCGGGCGGGTCCAGTCCGAGCAATCGCCGCACCAGTCCCAGCGCATCGCCGAGATTCGCGAACAGCGCATCGGCGAACTGCTCGACCGTGCTGCCGGCGGCATCCATCACCGCGTCGGGCGAAGTCAGGTCCAGCGTCGGGTAATCGTGCGCGCCCAGGCGCACGTTGTCGGCGGCCAGGACGAAGTTCAGCCGCCGCGCCGCATCCATCGCGAAGCCGATGCGCAGCGTGTCCGCGCGCGCGACCACGCCCTGGTGGGTCGTGTCGAGGATGCGGTTGCCGCTGCGTCCGGCCGCGGCCCACAGGCCCAGCGCGGGCATCGCGATGGCCGAACCGCTGGCCAGGTCGATGCGGAACAGGTCGGCGCGCGCTTCCACCCGTGCATTGGCGTCGCCCAGTTCGACGGCCAGCTGCGGAGTGAGGCGCGGATGGCCATCGGGACCCTCGTCGATGCGCAGCGTCAGCGACAGCGCGGCGCTGCCCAGGGTCAGGCTGACCGCATCGCCGCTGCGCGTGCCGCCCAGCAGCGCGGCCAGGTGGTCGAGCCAGGCGTTGCGCTGCACGGTTTCGCCGACGATCCCGCGCACCCAGTCGGCAATCGCCAGCGCGCCGCGCGCGGGCAGGGCGGCCAGCGGGAAGTCGGGCACGCCGTCGCCATCGCGCAGGCCGAGCAAGCCGGCCAGCGCCTGCAGCGCCGGTTGCGCGCCCGCCGCATCGGCCTGCGCCTTGACCAGGGCCAACGCCAGTTCCAGCACGGCGTCGTCCAGCTGATCGGCGTTGCTGGCGGAAACGCGCAGGTCGCGCGGCGCGTCGGCGCCGGGCAATTGCAGGCCGGTCAAGGCCAGCGAGAACGCCGGGGCGCTCGCGTCGCCGGGCGAAGTCGGCAGGTCCGCTTCCAGCCCGATGCCGCCCAGGCGCGCCTGTCCCGGCGTCGGCGCGGCAGCGTCCAGCACGATGCGGCAGCCGATGCGGATGCGCCCGCCGGGCGAACCCAGCAGCAGCGCGTTCGATACCGCAGGGCCGCCCTGTTTCTGCGCGCGGAACAGCGGGATCGCCAGCGTCGTCGCCGAATCCGGCCCGGTGGTGGCGAAGCGCAGGCCCAGGCCGATGTGCAGGCCTTCGGCGGGGCGCTCGTCGACGGTGATCGCCACCGTCAGCGGCGGGTCGTCCAGTTGCACGATCGGCAGCCAGGTCACCCCGTCTTCGGTCGTGCGGTCGGCGCCGCCCATCGCCTCGTCGACGAAGGCAATCAGCGCGTTGCGCTGCGCCGGATTGGCCAGCATCGTCTGCAGCGATGCGCCCGGATCGGCCAGCCAGCCGGAATCGGGATTGCCATCGGCGTCGAACAGTCCCAGCGCCTTGCCGAGGTTGCCCAGCACGCCCAGGTCGTCGCTGCCCAGGCTCATGACCGCACCGCCTGCGTCTTCAGCGAAGACGAGCCGGAGAAGCGATGCCGCGCCATCGGCACGATCTGCAGGCCGCGCGCGCTGGCGGCCAGTTCCACCGGCACCAGCAGGTTGCCGCGCTGGTCCTTGCCGACCGCCGCGGCGATGCCGGCGACCAGCCCCAGCAGGCATTGCCACGCGAACGCCACCAGCGATTCGCCCCAGACTTCGGTGACCACGTCCGGTCCGCTCGGCCGCTTCGCCGTCGATGCGTACAGGCCGGCGGGCTGCGAGGGCGAGCCGGTGACGAACAGCACCTCGACCCGTGCTTCGCCGCTCTGGTCGCAGCGCACCGGAATGGCGATGCGGACGGTGCCTTCGCCGAACGCGGCGTCGACGCCGGCGAAACCCACCGCCAGTTCGTTGCCGCCTTGCGTCCAGATCACCTCGGTGCGCTTGGTCGGCCGGAAGAAGCCGGCCGCACGGCGCGCGGCCACGCGCACCAGCGCGGTGGACTGGCGCCGGTCGATGACGACCGGGTCGAAGACGTCGCCCTCGGCCATCGGTCGCCGTGCCGCCTGCGGCAGGCGCTTCGCGCGGCGTTCCGCGTCGATGAAGCGGACGAACTCGGGGGCGGTGTTCTCGCTCATGGCAATCCTTCGCGTGCACAGGGGGCGGCGCAGCGTCGAAGCGATGCGCCGTCGCGATCCCCGCGCGGCGGGCCGTCGTGCGGGAACGGATCGTTTGCTTGCGGCAGAACTACGAAGGGCGGAATGCGGACTGTTGCGATGTTGCCGGGGGGCGTTGCGTCCGCGCGAAATCCGTCGTTCAACCGTCACAACGCCGATGCACGCACGCAACGGCCAATCGCGGCGACAGGAATTGCGGATGTGCGCACATCGTTGACACGACTTTCATCACAATGAATGAAATGCATCGCGATCCTCGTGTCGAAACCGGTCGCCTCCGGTTGCTGCGCAGGTTGTCGCGATGCGTCGTGAACGCATCGCGACGATCGGGTTGCGCCGAATCCCGCGCGAAGATGCCGCATCGCCCGTGCGGCGACGGTCAGCGGCGATCGCCGGCCAGCCGCATCGCGTAGAGCGCTGCGCCGACCTGCGGTTCGTGCAGCGGCGCGCGCAGGTCGAAGCCGGCGCCGGCCGCGCGCAGTTCGCCGAGGAACGGCGCCAGCAGCAGTTCGCCGGCGTTGAACGCGCCGCCCGAGTACGACACCGGCACGGTTTCTCCCGGCGCGAAGGCCAGCACGTCGCGCAACGCGATCGCGATGCGCGCAAGCTCGCGGCCGGCGTCGGCATAGATGCGCAGGGCTTCGGCGTCGCCTTCGCGCGCGGCTTGGGCCACCAGCGTCGACAACCGCGCCAGTTCGGTGCGGGTGCCGCCCCCGTCGCCATAGACATGCGCGCACAGGTCGAGGTCGCGCTCCAGCTTCAGTGCGCGATTGACGATGG
This sequence comes from Pseudoxanthomonas sp., assembly GCA_039807145.1. Lineage (GTDB taxonomy): Bacteria > Pseudomonadota > Gammaproteobacteria > Xanthomonadales > Xanthomonadaceae > Pseudoxanthomonas_A. The sequence continues at coordinate 4,058 of JBDHQQ010000040.1, forward strand.
CGTGCAGTGGCCCTTCCGGCAGGCGACCGTCGCTCATCTTCGAATAGGCATTGAGGCCGCGCATCGCGATCCAGAGTGCTGAACCTTCGTCGGAAAACGCCTCGCCCCAGCCGCCGGCGCGGGCATCGCGACCGCGGCGTTGGCCGTAACCGATCGAGCCAGTGCCGGCGACGATGTTGATGCCGTCCGCGCAGGCCAGCGAGCCGGCCCAGCCGCAGATCATGTCGTTGCCGCAGGTGTAGCGCGCGTGGCCGAGGATGCGCGCGGGCAACGCATCCAGCAACGGGGCAATGCCGCTGTCCTCGCCGTGCGCCGGCAGGCCGAAGAAGCCCCAGGCGATATCGTCGACACTGCGGCCGGCGGCTTCGAGCACCTCGCGAACGCCGCGCGACAGCACATCGTGCGCGCCGTCCAGCCCGACCTGGGGGTAGTAGGTGGTGCCCAGTTCCGTCTGCGCCAGCGGCTTGGCGTCGGCATCGACCAGCAGGAACCGGGTCTTGGTACCGCCGCCGTCTACGCCAAGGTAGCAGGACGCCGGCATCAGTCTTGCAGCGGGTACAGGCGCACGCCCTGCACCACGCGGTTCACCACGCCCTGCGGGTTGGGGTTGTCGGGCGACAGTCCCAGCGCGCGCGAAGCGAAGAAAGCGTACATCTGCGCAGCGGCGACGTAGGGGAACAGCAGGTCGATGTCTGTCGCCGTAGCCATGCCGGGTACCGCCAGGGTGTCGCGCGCATGCCCATCGCGCGGGCGCGCGCTGATTTCGATCACGCGTCCGGCGCAGCCGTCGCCGCGCAGTTCGTCGATCAGGTCGTGGTCGTAGCCGCGCGTGTACGGATCGTTGGAGACGAACACCGTGATCAGCGTTCGTTCGTTGACGAAGGTCTTGGGGCCGTGGCGGAAGCCCAGCGGCGAATCGAAGCAGGTTGCCACCGCGCCGTTGCTGAGTTCGCCGAGCTTCAGCGCGGACTCGCGCGCCAGTCCCTGCAGCACGCCGCTGCCGAGGTAGGCGACGCGGTGGTAGCTGCATTGCGCCAGATCGTGCAGCAGTGGGCGCGCGCCATCGATCACCTGCGCGGTCGCGTCGGCCAACGGGCCGATGCGCGCGTCGAGGCCGGCGTCGTCGCCCAGCGCCGCCAGCGTCGCGTACAGCATGCAGGTAAAGCTGGAGGTCATCGCGAAGCTGGCGTCGTGGGTTTCCTCCGGCAGTTGCAGGGTCAGTGCGCTGCGGACGGGCATCCGCCCGAGCTTGCCGTCGGGATTGCAGGTGACGAACAGGTGGCGCACGTCGGCCACCAGTTGTTCGGCGAGTTCGACCGCGGCGAGGCTTTCCGGGCTGTTGCCGGAGCGGCCGAACGACACCAGCAGCAGTGGTCGGTCCGGCTCCAGGTACAGGCGCGGCGCGCCGACGATGTCGGTGGTAGGCACCGCGTCCACCCGTGCGGCGAACTGGCGGTCCAGCAAGGGTGCGAGGCACTGGCCGATGTAGGCCGAGGTGCCGGCGCCGGTGAGGATCACCCGCGCGCCCGGGCTGCGGGTCAGCGGCGCGGCGAAGGCGTCGAGCTGCGCGCGCAGCGACGCCACCAGCGCGTGCGTAGCGCGCAGCATGCGTGGCTGCTGTGCGATCTCGCGGGCGGTATGCAGGGCGCCGGAGGCTGCCAGCTCGGCCTCCGGGACGCCCAGGTGTTCAGCAGTCGTCATCGCGATGGCATGCATGGTGGTAATCGTCCAGCAAGGCTTCGACGTGGGCCATCGCCAGCGATTCCGGATCGCGGGTGGCGCGGCCTTCGCGCAGCGCGTGCAGTGCATGGGGGAGATATTGCCCGATCAGCGCCAGTGGCGGCGGTTCGGCCTGCAGGTTGGCGAACAGCGTTGCGCGCGCGGCCTCGATCCGCGCGTCCGGCCAGTAGTAGCGGATGCGGTCGCTGAGGCTGTACTGCAGGTCGAATTCGAGTTGTTTGCCTTCGGCATGGTAGTAGCGCCGCCAGTGCTTCGGCTCGGCGTGCAGGCGGGCGAGGGCAACCTCGCGCAGGTTGGCGCGGCGCTCCGGCGCGATCCATTCGCGCTCGATCGCGTCTAGCGCCCACAGCGCCTCGCGTAGGACGAAGGTCAGGCCGGGGCCGACCTTGAGGATGGCGAAGTGGTCGCGCACCAGCGCCGACAGCGCGGCACGGGTCTGGTAGTCGGTGGAATGCGCCTCGAACACCATGCCGGGCACGTCCGCGATCGCCGCGCTGAGCGCGCGCGCCTTGTCGGGCGCGTAGTCGATCACGTCGTGGTGGTCGAACTCGACGCCCGGCTGCACCACCGAGGCGATGACCCGCCCCCAGGCATCGCCCAGGCCCGCCTCGGCGAACGCGCTGCGGTGCGCTTCGATGGTCGCCAGCGCCGCTTCCGGCGCGGTGACTGCCAACCCCTCGATGGCCTCGGTGGCACCGCCCGGCACCGGCACCTCGGTGCCGATCACGTATACCGGCGGTTCGCCGCCGGTGCGCGCGAACGCGACCTCGGCGGCGCGGCACAGGTGCACCGCGCGACGCACGATCTCCGCTTCCGGCAACGGTTCCGGGTCGCCCGCGCAGGCCATCGAGCAGTCGAGATGGATCTTGCGGAAACCGGCCTCGACATAGGCCGCGACCATGGCTTCGGCCTTGTCCATCGCCGCGCCGGCATTCAATGAAGTCCACGGATTCGGGCCGAGGTGGTCGCCACCCAGCACGATCCGCGCCGGGTCGAAGCCGACCTTGCCGGCGATGCCGTGCACGAAGCGCACGAAGTCCGCCGGCGTCATCCCGGTATAGCCGCCCTCCTGGTTGACCTGGTTGCAGGTCGCCTCGAACAGCACCATCGCGTCGCCGCGGCGCTTCGCATGGCACAGCGCGGCTTCCACCACCAGCGGATGCGCCGAGCAGATCGAGGTCACGCCGCAGGCGCTGCCCTGCTTGTGGCGTTCGACGAGGGTTTGCAGTGCGTGCATGGAGTCCTTCCGTCAGCGGATGTCGACCGGCGCGTCCTGTTCCGGCTCCAGTGCCAGCAGCACCGAGGCCACCAGCGCCAGCGCCAACCCGGCCAGCTTGAGCGGCCCCGGCACCACGCCGGCGAACAGCAGCGACAGTATCGCAGTCACCAGCGGCGCTCCGGCGTTGGTCATAGGCGCGACCACGATGGCCTTGCCGTGGCGGAACGCATAGACCAGGGTCAGCGCGCCGACCGCGTTGAGCACCTGGATCGCCGCGGCCAGCCACGGGCCATCCCAGCCGGTGTTGACCGGCCGGCTCCAGTCGGTCATCGCCCAGGCCACCGGCGCCAGCAGCAGCGCGCCGACGGTCATGTAGAAGAAGATGCTTTCCGCGCCGACCGTGTGGTTGGCCAGCTTCATGAAATAGGCCTGCACGCCCCAGGCCAGCATGATCAGCAGCGCCAGCACGAACCAGCCCACGCCCTGGCCGCCGCCGCCGAACGACAGGTCCAGCATCGGCAGCGCCAGCAGCGCCAGCACGATGCCCAGCGCGCCCAGCTTGCCGGTGCGCTCGCGCAGCAGCGCGAACGACAGCGCGATGGTCACCACCGGCGACAGCGAGATGATCGGGAAGATGAAATACGCCGGACCGATGGTCAGCGCATGGAACAGCACCATCTGCCCGCCGGCGCCGAGCAGGCCGATCAGCATGCCGTACAGCACCGCGCGCGGGCCGCGATCCAGCTTCCAGCCATTGCGCCACAGGATGAACAGCGCCGGCGGCAGCATGGTCAGCGCCCAGACGCAGTAGACCAGCGTTTCCGGGAAGCCGCGTTCGGCGGACAGGCCGGAGGCGGCGCCCCAGACGCCCCACAGGGTCACCGTGACCAGCGCGTAGGCCAGCCAGGCGCGGCGCGGCCGCGCCGCGACGATGGCGCTCATGCGTTTTCCTCCGCCGGCGTGGCCTGCAGGAACAGGAAGCCCGCGAACTCGACCGGCAGCGCGGCGTCGCGCGCATCGACCGTACCCAGGTCGGCGTCGTTGAACAGATCGCGCACGCGCCAGCGCCCGCGGCCCAACCCGCGCAGTTGCACAGGCCCGGACCAGCGCTCGGCGTGGAAGCTGTAGTACAGCGCGCCGTCCTTGCGGATCGCGTGCGCTTCCGGTCGGTCGAAGCCGATGTCGTACAGCGCGCCCAGGTATTCGCCCTTCGGCAGCATGTGCGCCTTGTACAGGCTGGCCCATTTGCGCCACAGCGCTTCCTTCTCCGCAGTCAGCACATAGCCACCCGGCGGCAGCGGTTCCAGCGGCATGTCGGTGTCCTTCGGCCAGGTGAACTTGGTCGAGATCACCGCACCCAGGCCGACGCTGGAGGCGAAGTCGATGCCGCCGTCGCTCAACTCCACGTGGTCGCCGGCGAAGCTGCTGCCCGCGCCCATCAGCGCCTTCATGGTCTTGCCCTTGTGCCGCACCTGCCACGAGGACAGCGGATCGGAGGCCGGGTACTGGTCGGTGGCCGGCAGGTTGTGGAAGGCGAAGACCGTGCCGCACGGGCACAGTTCCACCACCGCGTCGGGATTGGCCTCGTGCGCGGCGCGATGGATCGCTTTCCAGAAATCCGCCAACTTCTCGCAGGACTCCTCGGCGCGCGCATGACGGTGCGCCGGGTTGTGGCAGGGCGCTACCGCGTTGAGGTGCTGGCCGTCCAGCTTCAGCCCTTCGAAGCCCCAATCGCCGACGATCTTCTTCACCAGCGCGACGTAGTAGTCGACGGTCGGCGGGTAGGCCGGGCACTGGGTCAGCGCGTTCCACCAGCTGACCGTCTGGAACGCCCCGTCGCGGTCCAGCAGCAGCATGTCGGGGTGGTCGTGCAGCGCGTCGCTGCCCGGGTCGGCGGCCAGCGGCGCCAGCCACAGGCGCGGGCGCAGGCCCTGCGCCTTCACCGCCGCGGCGAAGGCGCGCATGTCGGCGTCGCCGCGCGGGAACTTGCGCCGGTCCAGCGCCCAGTCGCCTTCGTTGGTCTGCCAGCCGTCGTCCAGCACCGCCCATTCGAAGCCGAGCTCCTTCACCTTGGGCAGCGTGTCCAGCACCTGCCGGGTGGTGAATTCGCGCTCGTAGCCCCAGGCGCACCAGACCGGCGCGAACGCGGCGGCCGGCGCCTCGCGCGCGGCGACGCCTTCGCCGGCCATGAAGACGCGATAGCGTTGCAGCGGCGCGTAGTGGTCGCCGGTGTGCAGGCACAGGAAGGTGCGCTCGGTGGACAGCGTTTCGCCCGGCGCCAGCACGGTCTCGCGCAGGCCCTCCACCGCTATCGCGGCCCCGCCTTCCGTCCGGGACACGGGCAGGTCGAGCAGCTTCGCCACCGGCTCCACGTGGCCCACGGCCAGGCCGAGGTCGCGCCGCCAGACGTTGGCCACCGGGGTGCCGCCGCCGTAGTCGGACGCGTCCATGCCCAGGGTGTTGCGCTGGTCGAACTTGTCGTCGACCGGGCGCACCCAGTCGCGGCGGTCCGCGTGGGTCGCGCCGGAGAAGCTCCAGAAACCGCCGGGGCGATCCGCCAGCACGTGCGCGGCGTTGCGCCAGCCGCGCAATGCCAGCGGCGCGCTGCCGCCGTTGCGGTAGCGGGCCTGCAGGACGGCGAAGCCGGGGTGGCGCTGGAAGAAGGTCACCGCGACTTCCTTCTCCACGCCGTTGCCGGCGCGTCCGCTCACCACGGTGCGCCGGCCCGGGCCGTGGCGGGGATCGTCCACGGCCTCGCCGCGCTGGCCGGTGTAGGCGAAGTCTTCCAGCGTGGCGTCGCCGGCCAGCAGCAGGGCTTCGCTGACCCGCCAATCGGTGGCGAATTCGCCGCGTCGCGCCAGCCGCGTGCGCAGCCGGGCATCGAACACGATGGCCAGTTCGCCGTCCTCGGCCACCGCGCTGGCTCCGCTCGCGCGCGGCGCGGCGCCGGCCCAGCAGGGGGTTGCTGCGCTCCAGCCCGCGGCCGCGGCGACGCTGCCGGCGGCCAGCTTGAGGACGGTGCGGCGTGGGATAGGTTGCATGGATGTCTCCCGGCAGTGCGCAGGCATTCTGGCCCGGCTGCGAAATGCATGCAACACTTTTGTTGCGATTTGTGTTAAAAAAGTTTCGTTTAGTTATCGAAGTAAAACCATGCCACGCATTTTCGTGTTTCGCCGCCGACTGCCGGAATCGCTGCTGCGCGGCCTGCCGTGCCTGTTGGCCGCGCTGCTGCTGGCCGCCTGCCAGCGCGGGCCGGCGGGCGCCGCCGCGCGGGCCGGACACCCACCCGTGGAGGCGCCGTCCTATTCGATGGACGACTTCGCCCGCGTGCGCAAGTTCGACGCGCACGTCCACGCCAACGCCGACGACCCCGCGTTCCTGGAACAGGCGCGCGCGGACGGCTTCGAACTGCTGTCGATCAACGTGGACTACCCGGACTTCCCGACCGTGGCGCGGCAGCGCGCGGTCGTGTCGAAGCTGGCGAAGGCCGATCCCGCGCGCCTGCACTGGGCGACGACCTTCAGCATGCGCGGTTACGGCGCGCCGGGCTGGGCCGACGGCGTGGAGGCCGCGCTGGACCGGGACGTCGCCGAAGGCGCGCAGGCGGTCAAGGTGTGGAAGAACATCGGCATGGTCGAACGCGACGCCGCCGGCCGCCTGCTGATGCTGGACGACCCGGGCCTGGCGGAAGTGGCCGAGCACGTGCGCGCGCTGGGCGTGCCGCTGATCGCGCACCAGGGCGAGCCGCACAACTGCTGGCTGCCGCTGGAGCGGATGACCACCGACAACGACCGCGAGTACTTCGCCGAGCATCCGCAGTACCACATGTATCTGCATCCGGAGATGCCGGGCTACGAGGCGCTGATGGCCGCGCGCGACCGCTTCGTCGCCGCGCACCCGCGGCTGTCGTTCGTCGGCGCGCACATGGCCAGCCTGGAATACGACGTGGACCGGCTGGCGGCCTTCCTGGACCGTTTCCCGCAGGCCACGGTGGACCTGGCCGCGCGCATGAGCCAGGTGCAGTACCAGTCGCTGCGCGACCGCGAGCGCGTGCGCCGCTTCTTCATCCGCTACCAGGACCGGTTGCTATACGGCACAGACCTGACCCAGAACCCGGCCGCCGATCCCGGCGAATTCCGGCGCGAGGCGCACGACGTGTGGCGGTCGGACTGGCGCTATCTGGCCACCGGCGAAACCCAGCGCATCGACGTGCTGCACGCCGGGGTGCCGGGGCTGGCGCTGCCGCGCGGCGTAATCGACAAGGTCTACTACCGCAACGCGGCGCGGGTGTTCGGCCTCGTCGCCGGGCGCTGACGTGCGGCTTTCAGGCCAGCAGCAACTGGAAGCCGAACTGCTCGCTGGCCTGGCGGATCGCTTCCGGCGCGTCGGCGTCGGTGATCAGCGTGTCCAGTTCGCCGCAGGAAATGATCCGGTGCAGGCAGATCCGGCCGAACTTGGAGCTGTCGGTGATCGCCACCACCATTCGCGCGGCCTCGACCATCCTGCGGTTGAGCATGGCCTCCGGCTCGTAGTGGGTGGTGATGCCGCGCTCCAGGTCGAAACCGTCCACGCCAAGGAACAACATGTCCACGTGCAGCGCGTCGATCGCTTCCACGGTCAGGCCGCCGTAGAAGGCCATGTTCTTGCGACGCAATTCGCCGCCCAGCATCACGATGCGGATGTTGCTCTTGGGCGTGAGCGCGGCGAGCACGCCGAAGTCGTTGGTGACCACGGTCACCTCGATGTTGGGCAGCGCCTCGGCCAGTTGGATCGCGGTGGTGCCAGAGTCGATGGCGATGGTGCCACCGGGCTTGATCAGCGCCGCGGCGCGCTGGCCGATGCGGCGCTTCTGCTCCAGATTGGCGGTGCGCTTGGCCTCGTAGGGCGGCTCGGCCTGCGGCAGGCCGACCACGTTGCTGTCAATCGCGCCGCCATAGGCGCGCGCCATCACCCCGCGCTCGGACAGGTAGCGCAGGTCCTTGCGCACGGTCTGCATGCTGACCCCGAAACGGCGCGCCAGCGCGGCCACCTGCACACTGCCGTGCTGGCGCACGAGTTCGCTGATCTGCAGGCGGCGCTGGCTGGTGTCGCGGGTGGCGGCCATGGCTTCTCCGGGTCCGCGCGAGAGTATGCGTCATTTCGTTAAATTTCGCTATTGATACAAAACGAAACATGGGATAGGCTCGCTTTCGTTTCCAGTGGGAACGTTTCATTCACTTTTCGAGGAGGGGTCCCCGTGAAGACCGCAGCACCGCACAGGAACATGCTCTTTGGCAGCATCGCGTTGGCTCTGCTGGCGGCACAGGGCGGTGCCCTGGCGCAGGTGGCCGCGCCAACGCAGGAACAGCCCCAGGACGACGCGCGGGACCTGGACGCCGTGGTGGTGGTCGGTGTGCGCGGCGCGATCGCGCGCGCGGTGGAGCTGAAGCGCGAATCGGCCACCGTGCAGGATTCGATCAGCGCGCTGGAGCTGGGCAAGTTCCCCGACGACAACGTGGCCGACTCGCTGAGCCACATCACCGGCGTGTCGATCTCGCGCACTGCCGGCGGCGAGGGTCAGAAGGTCAGCGTGCGCGGCCTGGGGCCGGAGTACACGCTGACCACCTTCAACGGCCGCATCCTGGCCACCGACGGCGCCGGTCGCGACTTCGCCTACGACGTGCTGCCGGCCGACGTGATCAACGGCGCCGACGTAGTCAAGGGCGCGCAGGCGGCGCTGAGCGAGGGCGCGATCGGCGGCCTGATCAACCTGCGTTCCGCCAGCCCGTTCGATCAGCCGGGTCAGCACGGCGTGGTGCGGCTGGAAGGCGACCGCAACCAGATGTCGAAGCTCGACGGGCAGAAGCTGTCGGCGGTCTACAGCAACACCTTCGCCGGCGACACCTTCGGCGTGCTGGTGGGCGTGGTCCATGCCCGGCGCAAGGACCGCACCGACGTCGCCGGCAACGACGGCGGCTGGACCCGCAACCCCGACCCGAACGACGAGAGCTGGCTGTGGGGCAACGCCTGGGGTGGCAACATCGACCTCAACGGCAACGACGAGCTGGATCCTGACGAATATGGCCTGATCGGCCCGGGCCAGTTCCGGGTCGGCTCGATCCTCGAGGACAAGAAGCGCACCGCGCTGTCGGCCAAGCTGGAGTGGCGGCCCAGTGACGACGTGCGGATCACCGTGGACGGGCTGAAGACCCGGCTGGACTCGCCGCAGGTCGGCTACCAGCAGTCCTACTACCCGTTGTTCGCGCCGGGGCGCTGGTCCGACATCACCGTGCAGAACGGCATCGTCACCGATTTCACGATGAACGATCCGGACCCGGAACAGCGGCTCAACCCCGAGTTGCTGAACAAGACCGAGTACCGCGTCGTCGACACCGCCCTGTATGGCGTCAACGGCGAGTGGAAGGTGTCCGACCGGCTGACCTTGACTGGCGATGCGTACCGGTCCACCTCGCGTCGGCACTCCGGTGGACTGGACACCTACGTGGTGCTGCGCATGAACCAGCCCAACAGCGCACACATCTGGCTGGACGGCTCGGGCGTGCCGAACGTGGACGTCGACTTCGACGACGGTCGCAACCTCGCCAGCGGGCTGGCGACGGGCGAGTTCGGTGCCGACGATTTCAACACCCACTACATGGAACTGGGCGGCGACAACATCGACGACCGCATCACCGGCGGCCGTCTCGGCGGCGAGCTGTTCATCGGCGCCGGCCACGTCGATCGGCTGAAGTTCGGCGTTGACCTGACCAACCGGCGCAAGTCGCGCGATCTGGTCACCAATACGCTGACCGGTGGCGCGGACTACTACTCGGGCGACTACGCGATCAACGTCGGCGAGCTGGGCGGCAACGTGATTTCGCATGCGTTCTCCCTGCCGGGCTTCATGAGCGGGATGCATTCGAACTTCCCACGCAGCTTCCTGGCCTTCGACGTGCCGGCCTACCTGAACGCGCTGGCCGCCTACGACGGCCACGAGCGCCCGGACGGCGACGTGTACGAATACGCCGCCGCCGCGCCGGAGTGGAATCCACTGCAGAGCTACCGCGTGACCGAAAAGACCACGTCGTTCTACGTGCAGGCCGATTTCTCCGGCGAGCGCTGGGACGGCAACGTCGGCGTGCGCCTGGTCAAGACCCGGACCAGCGCACGCGCCTGGGACGCGAAGATCACCTCGATCACCGAGAACGGCGCGTTCAACTACACCGCGACCTATTCCGACCCCACTCCCATCGTCCAGGACGGCGACTACACCTACGTGCTGCCGGCGGCCAACTTCGTCTGGCACTTCAGCGACGACCTGCAGCTGCGCCTGGGCGCGGCCAAGACCATGGCGCGCCCGTCGGTGGAGCAACTGGCGCCGACCAACACCACCGAGAGCGTGTCCTGGGGCGAGTTCACCCAGATCTATGGCGGCAACGTCGACCTCAAGCCGTACAGTGCGAAGCAGGCCGACGCCTCGCTGGAGTGGTATTTCGCCGGGAACTCGATCGCCAATCTGGCGGTGTTCCAGAAGCGCATCGCCAACCAGATCACCACCAGCTGGGAGCCGGACCAGGACATCGGCGTGGGGCCGATCGTCGATGCGGACGGCAACCCGGTCGGCGACGGGCCCACGCGGTTCAACGTGATGCGCCCGATCAACGGCGACCACGCCAAGGTGCACGGCATCGAGGCCGGCCTGCAGCACTTCTGGGATAACGGCCTGGGCGTCCGCGCGCAATACACCCGCAACTGGTCCGAAAGCTGGGTCGACGGGTTGAAGCGGCCGCTGGAAGGCATCGCCCCGTCGGTGTACTCGCTGAGCCTGATGTACGAAAAAGGGCCATGGTCGATCGGCGCCACCGCCGACCGCACCGATGGCTTCGTCACCGCCATCAACGTGCTGGGCGAGGGCTACAACGAGCAGGCCGACCCGGTCACCTGGCTGACCGCGCACGTGTCCTACAACATCAACGACAGCTTCACCGTCGCCCTGGAAGGCCAGAACCTGCTGGACAAGGCGCAGACCTACAGCATCAACGGCAATCCGCTATTGTCGCAGGGCTACTACCGCTACGGCCGCACGCTGCAGCTGAGCGTGGCCTTCAGGTTCTGATCCGCCACCCGCGCGCGCTCGGCCCGGAGCCGGCGCGCGCGCTCGGCTAGAATCGCCGCACCAGCCGGGGAAAGCGGAAGGCGGGGCGGATGCAGCAGGCGACGACGCAACTGGAAACGGTCGAGCACGAAACCGGCGCGTCGCCGCGCTGGTGCGTGCTGTGGCTGCACGGGCTGGGCGCGGACGGACACGACTTCGCCCCGATCGTGCCCGAACTGGTCGCGCGCGACTGGCCGGCGCTGCGCTTCGTGTTCCCGCACGCGCCGGTGCGGCCGGTCACCATCAACAACGGCATGCGCATGCGCGCGTGGTACGACATCGCCGGCATGGACTTCGCCACCCGCGCCGACAGCGCAGGCATGGCCGAATCCATCGCCCAGGTCGAAGCCCTGATCGAACGCGAAGCGGAGCGCGGCATTCCCGCCGAACGCCTGCTGCTGGCCGGCTTCTCCCAGGGCGGGGCGATCACCCTGGCGGCGGGGCTGCGCCGCGAACGGCCGCTGGCCGGGCTGATCGGCCTGTCCACCTACCTGCCGGGCGCGGACCGGCTGGCCGATTTCGCTACCGAGGCATCGAAGCGGCGGCCGGTGTTCATGGCCCACGGCAGCGGCGACCCGGTGATTCCCATCGTGCATTCGGAAAACGGCGCGCGCGCGTTGCAGCACGCCGGCTACGACCTCGAATGGCATCGCTACCCGATGGCCCACCAGGTCTGCGCGGAGGAAATCGCCGACCTGCGCGAATGGATGGGCCGGCGCTTCAGGGACGAGGGATGAAGACGCCTGCATCGGGCGTCGAACCGTGGTTGCCGGACCTGTGCCGGCTGCCGCGACTGGCGGCGATGCTGGGCATGGCCGAGCTGGTCGTGGTAGTGATCGCGGTGGCGCCGGGCGCGGAGCGCGGTTGGCGCGGCATCGATTTCGTGCTGGCCAGCGGATTCGCGCTGTGGCTGGCGTTGGTGGTATCGGTGCTGCTGTGCGTGTCGCGACCGTGGCTGTCGCGCGGGCCGGCCGCGGTCGGCGCGGTCGGCGCGCTGTTGCTGGCAGCGGTCGTCGCATGGCTGGGTTCGGCGCTGGCGTTCGTGTTGTACGACAGCCTGGTCGCGGCCGGCGCGGAAGGTCACGTCGGCTTCTGGCGTTTCAGCCTGGGCAGCGCGGCGATCCTGACCCTGATCACCGGCGTGGCACTGCGCTATTTCCACGTCAGCGATCGCTGGCAGGCGCAGCTGCAGGCCAACGCGCGCGCGCAGGCCGATGCGCTTCAGGCGCGGATCCGCCCGCATTTCCTGTTCAACAGCATGAACCTGATCGCCAGCCTGCTGCGCCGCGATCCGCGCGTGGCAGAACAGGCGGTGCTGGATCTCTCCGACCTGTTTCGCGCCGCACTGGTCGCCAGCGAAAGCCCGTCCACGCTGGCCGCCGAAGTCGAGCTGGCCGAACGCTACCTGGCCATCGAATCGCTGCGCCTGGGTGAGCGCCTGCGGTTGGATTGGCACAAGCACGAACCGCTGCCGTGGGATTTGCCGATGCCGCGGCTGGTACTGCAGCCGCTGGTCGAGAATGCGGTGCTGCACGGCATTTCCCGTCTGCCGGAAGGCGGCACGCTGGAGATCGAGCTGCAGGCACGGGAACGCCGGCTGCACATCCGCATCCGCAACCCCGCGCCGTCGGCGGAAGCTGCTGCCACGTCGGTCGGCTCCGGCGCGGGCCATGCCCAGCGCAGCATCCTGCACCGGCTGGGCTACGCTTTCGGCCCGTCCGCGCGGATGACGGCCGCGTGGCGCGAGGGCTACTATGTCTGCGAGGTCGATCTGCCGTTGCCGTGAGGGGTGGGCATGAAGCTGGTCATCGCCGATGACGAACCGCTGGCTCGCGAACGCCTGCGGTCGCTGCTGGCCGATCATGCCGATGTCGAGGTGGTCGCCGAAGCGGAGAACGGCCTGGAGGCATTGCAGGCCTGTTCGCAGCACCGGCCCGACGCGGTGCTGCTGGACATCGCCATGCCCGGCGCCGACGGCATCGAGGCCGCGCGCCACCTGGCCGCGTTCGAGCCGCGCCCCGCCGTGCTGTTCTGCACCGCCTATGACGCGCACGCGCTGTCGGCGTTCGAAGTGGCGGCGCTGGATTACCTGATGAAGCCGATCCGCCCGGAGCGCCTGGCCGCGGCGCTGGAGCGGGTGCGCCTGTACCTGGCCGCGCGCGCGCCAGCGTCCGAGCGCGCTGCGCCGCGCGCCCACCTGTGCGCGCGCCTGCGCGGCAGCCTGCGCCTGATTCCGGTCGAGGACGTG
>JBDHQQ010000041.1:0-17389 GCA_039807145.1 Pseudoxanthomonas sp.
CGTCCGAGCCACGCCGCGATAGCCGCGGCGAGCACGATGCAGGCCTTGTCGAATGCGCTGTTGGCCAGCCCGGCCAGCAGCCAGACGTAGCCGGGCCCCGGCTTCGACAGCGACTGCCACACGTCCAGGCCCATCGGCAGGCCGATCTGCAGCGCGGCGATGCCCCAGTTGGCCAGCGCGACGGCGGCCAGCGTCGCCAGCACCGCCAGCACGGCGCGCGCCTGGCCCGGGCGCATGCCGCCCAGGCGCAGCATGCAGGCGACGTCCAGCGCGGCGACCACCGCCATCCAGCCCTTCTGCCCGTTGCCGTACAGCGCCAGCAGCACCCACGCGGCGGCGACGCCGAGGCAGCCGACGGCGAGCAGGATGAGGGGGAAAACGACGGGCCGGCCGGGGCCGCGCGCGGGGGAGGATTCGGTCATCGTGGCTCCGGCATGGCCGCGCAGGATAGCGCGGACGCGCGGCATTGCGCCTGCCGGGACGATGTGTTCGCCGCCACGCGCGGCGGCGGAAACGCCGAACCGCTAAAATGTGTCCGTGCCGGCATTTTTCGGCCCCAGCGGTTGCCCCCATGTATTCCCGCAGCAGCGAACCCGTCCAATTCGAACGCGATTGCCCGGCCGTCATGGTGCCGCAGGGCGACAGCGTGACCCTGCCCGCGGGCAGCTACGGCTACATCACCCAGGCGCTGGGCGGCAGCTACACGGTGTTCGTCGAAGGCAACCTGTTCCGCATCGCCGGCAAGGATGCGGACGCCATCGGCAAGGAACCACCGGAATCGCTGAGCCTGCCGGACGACGCCGGCGACGAAGACGTGGAGCGCCTGGTGTGGCAGCAGCTGCGCACCTGCTTCGATCCCGAGATTCCGTTCAACATCGTCGACCTGGGCCTGGTCTACGAAGCCAACGTCAAGCATCGCGACGACGGCCAACGCGAGGTTGAGGTGAAGATGACCCTGACCGCGCCCGGTTGCGGCATGGGCGAAATCCTGGTCGACGACGTGCGCAGCAAGCTGGAGATGATCCCGACCATTGCCGAGGCCGACGTCGAGCTGGTGTTCGACCCGCCGTGGGGCCGGCACATGATGAGCGAGGCGGCGCGGCTGGAAACCGGGATGCTCTGAGCGGATTCCGTCCGCGTCGATCCTCGCCGGTTGTCATCCCGGGCGCGGTGCGGGCTGGCGATGATGGGTCCGTCGTTCGGCGGCATAATGGGCGGGTTTCCACGAGGAATTCCCCCATGAACGCAGCCACGCCGCTGGTCTATCAGGTCACGCCTTCCGCAAGCCCGCGCAGCGCCGCCGAGCGTGCCGAAATCCTCGCCAATCCGGGGTTCGGCAAGTACTTCACCGACCACATGGTCGCCATCGAATGGGACAAGGACCGCGGCTGGCACGATGCGCAGGTGCGCCCTTACGGGCCGCTGGCGCTGGACCCGGCGGCGTCGGTGCTGCACTACGGCCAGGAAATCTTCGAAGGCATCAAGGCCTATCGCCACGCCGACGGCTCGATCTGGACCTTCCGCCCCGACGCCAACGGCGCGCGCCTGCAGCGTTCGGCGCGGCGCCTCGCGCTGCCGGAACTGCCGGTGGACGAATTCGTCGAATCGCGGCGCCAGCTGATCGCGGCCGACCACGAATGGGTGCCGGGCGAGCCGGAGACCAGCCTGTACTTCCGGCCCTTCATGATCGCCACCGAGGCCTTCCTCGGCGTGCGCGCGGCGCAGCGGGCCGGCTATTACGTCATCGGCAGCCCGGTCGGCGCGTATTTCGCCAAGGGCGTGGCGCCGGTGTCGATCTGGCTGTCGGAGGACTATGCGCGCGCCGCCAAGGGCGGCACCGGCGCGGCCAAGTGCGGCGGCAACTACGCCGCGTCGCTGCTGCCGCAGCAGGAAGCCACCGCGCAGGGCTGCTCGCAGGTGCTGTTTCTCGACCCGGTCGAGGGCAAGTACCTGGAGGAACTCGGCGGCATGAACGTGTTCCTGGTGTTCAAGGACGGCCGTTTCGTCACGCCGGAGCTGTCCGGCAGCATCCTGGAGGGCATCACCCGCTCCAGCATCCTGCAGCTGGCGCGCGACCGCGGCCTGAAGGTCGAGGAGCGCAAGGTGTCCATCGACGAGTGGAAGCAGGGCGTGGCTTCGGGCGAGATCAGCGAAATCTTCGCCTGCGGCACCGCCGCGGTGGTCGCGCCGATCGGCCAGCTGAAAGGCAAGGGTTTCTCGGTCGGCGACCTCGATGCGCCGGCCGGCGAAGTCACCATGGCCATCCGCAAGGAGCTGACCGACATCCAGTACGGCCGGCTGCCCGATCGTCACGGCTGGCTGGTCAAGCTGCACGACTGACGCCGCGGTACCGCGCAAACAAAACCCCGGCCACTGCCGGGGTTTTCCTCGTAGAGCGGGGCTTGCCTCGCTGTTCTTGCTTGTTCATCGACGGATCGAAAAGCAGCGGGGGCAAGCCCCGCTCTACGGGGCATTCAATTCGCGGCTTCGAAACGGTTGGCGGCGACGTTCTTGCGCACCTTGGCCGGGTCCCAGATGCGGCCGTTCATCGCGATGTACACGCCCGGCGGCAGCGACTGCACCGCGCCCACCGCGCAGCCGATGTTGAACTCGGCATCGGAGCCGCGGAAGCGCGCCGGGTTCAGCGCGCCGGTCATCACGATGGTCTTGCCTTCGATCGACTTCAGCACCTGCCCGGTCTGCACCATGCTGTCGGTGCCATGGGTGATCAGCACGTGCTTCGCCGGCTGCGCGGCGATGGCGGCGCGGATCAGCTCGCGATCCTCGTCGGTGATGTGCAGCGAGTCCTTGCGGATGATCGGGATGACGGTGAAGCGGAACGTCACCCCCAGTTCCTTCAGGATCTGCCCGATCTGCGGATCGCCGATCTGGTAGTCGGACTTGTCGTCGAAGTAGATCTTGTCGATGGTGCCACCGGTGGTGACGATCAGTAGTTCGTCCATCGTGGGACTCCGCGGGTGAAAGGTATCCGGCGGATTTTATGCCGCCGCCTGCAGGAGCGCACCTCGGGGCGCGACCGGAAACCTCCGAGCCCGCGGAGGTTTCCGCGCAGCGCCGTTGTCCCGGTCGCGCCCCGAGGTACGCTCCTACGAACGGCGCCGGAACTTGTTGCGCAGGCCCGGCCAGCTGGACGCCAGCACCGCCACCAGTGCCAGCACGATTTCCATCCACGCGTAACCGGCTTCGGCCGGCCGCGACCATGCCACCATCACCCCGTGGCTGAACCAGAACAGCGCCAGCACGCCGGCCCAGAACGCCGCCCTGGCGCTGCCGCGCAGCACGCCGGCCAGCGCCAGCAGCGGCGGCAGTACGAACACCAGCAGCACGGCGGTGTAATGCCTGTCGCCGCGGAACCACAGCGCGAACAGCGCCGCCAGCGCGAACAGCGCCACGACCAGCACGATGCGCGAACGCTTCACGCGGCCGATCCGATGCGCGCCGCCAGCGCGGCCACGCGCCGGCCCAGCGCGCGGGCAAGAACGGCTTCCTCGTCGCTCAATTGCGGATCGTCGCTGCCGCCGGCGACGTGGCTGGCGCCGTAGGGCGTACCGCCGCTGCGGGTCGTGCTGAGCAGCGATTCGGTGAAGGGGATGCCGACGATCACGCAGCCATGGTGCAGCAGCGGTACCTGCATCGACAGCAGGGTCGATTCCTGCCCGCCGTGCATCGTCGCGGTCGAGGTGAACACCGCCGCCGGCTTGTCGACCAGCGTGCCGCTGGCCCATTCGGCGCCGAGGCCGTCGATGAAGTGCTTCATCGGCGCGGCCATGTTGCCGAAGCGGGTCGGGCTGCCGACGATCAGCCCCGCGCATTCGGCCAGGTCGCTTTTCTCGACGTAGGGCGCGCCGTCTTCCGGCACCGGCGGCGCGGCGGTCTGCGTGGCCGCGACCACCGGCGGCACCGTGCGCAGGCGCGCGGCCATGCCCGGCACTTCGCCGATGCCGCGGGCGATCTGCCGCGCCAGCCGCGCGACCGAGCCGCCGCGGCTGTAGTACAGCACCAGGATTTCGGGCATGGGATTCTCCAGGGGTTTTCGCAGGTGCGCCCCGGAGGGCGACCCTGCGGGACTCGGCGCATTATCGGTTAACCTTCGCCCGATGGAACCGCTGACCACGCTGAACCGCTGGGGCGAGCGCCTGCGCGACCGCGAGCGCATGGGCACCTTCGCCCGTTTCCTCGCGCTGCGATTCCTCGACGACCGCCTGTTCCAGGCCGCCGCGGCGCTGGCCTACACCACGGTGTTCGCGCTGGTGCCGCTGGCGATGGTGGTGTTCGGCGTGCTGTCGGCGTTCCCGACGTTCAACGAATGGAGCGCCCAGCTCAGCGAATACATCTTCGCCAACTTCGTGCCCGGCGCGGCCAGCGAGCTGAAATCGACGCTGGACGGGCTGCTGAAGAACACAGGCGCGCTGACCACCACCGGCGTGATCGGCGTGATCGTCTCGCTGCTGATCACCCTCAACAGCGTCGAGAGCACCTTCAACCGCATCTGGCGCGTCGCCGGCGCGCGGCCGAAGGTGGTGCGCTTCCTGGTGTACTGGACGGTGTTCACCCTGGGCGCGCTGCTGGCCGCGTCGTCGTTCGCGCTGTCGGCCAGTTTCTACGCGCTGCCACTGTTCTCCACCGCCGAAGGCAAGGCGCTGCAACGGTTGTCGCTGGCGCTGGCGCCGGTGCTGATCGAGTTCTTCGCCATCGTGGCCATCTACAAGGTAGTGCCGCACCGCACGGTCAAGCTGCGCTATGCCATGGCCGGCGCGCTGCTGGCGACCCTGCTGCTGGAACTGGTGAAGTCGGGATTGGGCGCCTACCTCGGCATGTTCGGCACTTACCAGAAGATCTACGGCGCGCTGGCGATGCTGCCGATCCTGCTGTTGTGGATCTACCTGTGCTGGATCGCGGTGCTGCTGGGCGCGTCGCTGGCGTCGTCGATCGCCGCTTTCCGCTACCAGCCGGCGTCGCAGCGCCTGCCGCTGGGCTACGAACTGTACGGCCTGCTGCGGCTGATCGGCCGCTTCCGCGAGGCGCGCGTCGCGGGCCGTGGCCTGCACCTGGACCAGGTCATGGAACTGGAACCGTCGCTGACCGATTCGCTGGTGCAGCAGTTCATCGCGCAACTCGAGGAAGCCAACGTGCTGCGCCGCGCCGAGAACGGCGAGTGGCTGCTGGTGCGCGACCTGGATGGCATCAACCTGGCCGAGTTGTACGAAACCTGCCGCCTGCGCATACCGGTGGCCGAGGCGCATCTGCCCGCGCAGGACGACGCGCTCGGCGTCGCCTCGGTCGACGCATTGAACGAACTGCGCATGCCCTTGCGCGAACTGCTGAAGAAGCGGGTCGGCGATCTGTACAAGGTGGATGATGGGAACTAGCGGAAGGATTTTCGGATTGATCTGCGCCGTCGCGGCGCTGGGCCTGACGGGATGCAGCCGCGGCGCGGAAACCGCTGCGCCCGCGCCGGCCGCTGCGAGGCCCGCGAAGGTCGAAGCGCCGAAGGCGAGGGAAAAGACCGCCGATTTTCCGGCGCTGAAGCTGCCCGCGGTGGACGGCACGACCTACGAACTGGCCGCGCATCGCGGGCGCTGGGTGGTGGTCAACTTCTGGGCGACGTGGTGTGCGCCGTGCCTGAAGGAAATGCCCGAGTTGTCCGAGCTGGACCAGCGCCGCGACGACGTCGACGTGGTCGGCCTGGCCTACGAGGACATCGCGCCGGCGGACATGCAGGCGTTCCTGAAGCAACGCCTGGTCGCGTATCCCATCGTCATCGTCGATACCTACGACCCGCCCGCCGATTTCGCTGCGCCACGCGGCCTGCCGACGACCTACCTGATCGCGCCGGACGGCAAGGTCGCCCGGCAGTTCCTCGGCCCGGTGACGGCGCAGGAAATCGAGGCGCAGATCGCCAAGGGCACGTGATGGCCGCGGCGCGCTTCATCGTCCGCGGCAAGGTGCAGGGCGTGTTCTTCCGCGCCTCGACCCGCGAGCAGGCGTTGAAGCTGGGGTTGCGCGGCCATGCGAAGAACCTGCCCGACGGTTCGGTGGAAGTGCTGGCGGCGGGTGGCGCCGAATCCATCGGCGAACTGGAAGCGTGGTTGCGCGTCGGTCCGCCAATGGCGCGAATCGATGCCGTGTCCCGAACGTCCGCAAGCGATGACGAGGCGGGCGAAGGTTTCGCGACCCTGTAGAGCGGGGCAAGCCCCGCTCTACGAAATCGCCATGGATGTTGCGTCTCCATGTGGGAGCGGCTATAGCCGCTCCCACAGAGCTATGGCGACAGAGGAATTTCCAGCAAACGAACCGCACGATCCATCTGTGCTTCGGTCAGCGGTGGCGGCCGGGCGATGGCCGGCTGCTCCCGGTCCTTCCAGCCGGGGACTTTCTTTACTTCCACGGCAACTTTTTGCGCCACGTAACCGATCAGGAACGGAATGACGCCGCCGTTCATACCGATTTCCTCCAGGCTGGGCGTTCCGTGCATGCTGCGATCGAACCTGGTGGGCTGCGGCTCGATCGGATTCCTGAACCTGTCGAGATCCAGCACTTCCGGTCGCGGTGCGGTCACGCGCACCGTGTCCAGCGTCTTTGCATTGACGTTGGCCGGAGGGGGTGCGGCATCGGGCGACTCCTGTGCCGCAGCGTTTGCCGCAATCGCAGACAACAGGGCCAAGCAGGCTGTACGCATGCTCAGCCGCCGCGATAGTCCTTCAGTGGCTTCAGCGTGCCGAAACGCTCCTTCAGCGGCCTGGATTCCAGCGGCGGGAAATCGACCTTCGCTTCCGGCATGCGGGTGTCGGGCAGGCGATCCAGCAGGTCGCGGATCAGGGTCAGGCGGCCGCGCTTCTGGTCGTTGAAATCGACCAGCGTCCATGGCGCATGCGGCGCGTGCGTGGCCTTCAGCATCGCCTCGCGCGCCTGGGTGTATTCGGCGTACCTTGTGCGCGCCTGCAGGTCGATCGGCGACAGCTTCCAGCCCTTCAGCGGGTCGACCAGGCGCTCGGCGAAGCGTTCTTCCTGCTTTTCCTGGTCGCAGCACAGCCAGTACTTGAACAGCAGGATGCCGTCGTCGGCCAGCAGTTTCTCGAATACCGGCGCCTGCCGCAGGAACGCCTTGTACTGCGCGTCGGTGCAGAAGCCCATCACCTTTTCGACGCCAGCGCGGTTGTACCAGCTGCGGTCGAACAGCACGATCTCGCCCGCTGCGGGCAGGTGCGATATGTAGCGCTGGAAATACCATTGCGTGGCCTCGCGCTCGGTCGGCTTGGGCAACGCGACCACGCGACACTGGCGGGGGTTGATGTGCTCGGCGACCGCCTTGATCGCGCCGCCCTTGCCGGCGGTGTCGCGGCCTTCGAACAGCACCAGGATGCGCTGGCCGGTCTTGCTGGCCCATTCGGCCATCTGGGTCAGTTCGACCTGCAGCGGCTCCAGCAGCGCCTCGTAGTCCTTGCGCTTGAGCTTCTTCATCAACGGCCCCGCTTCGCACCCGCCATGCTGCGGGCGACTTCGAGCAGTGCGCCTTGCTGGCGTGTATTGAGGGAGCGGTAGGCGGCCAGCAGGTCGTGCTCGCCGCGGGTGCGTGCCGGGTCCAGCGCGCTGGCCAGTTCGCCCAGCAGCGCGCCAGCCGGCACGCCGAAGGTGCGGGCCAGCGCATTGAGCTGGTCCTTGCCCGGCAGCTTGTCGCCGCTGAGCCAGGATTTCACCGTGGCCGTGCCCGCGCGCGGTATCGCGGCGGCGATGTCGGCGGCGGTCAGGCCGCTGGCCTTGGCCAGCAGGCGTAGCGTGGTGTCCAGCGACATGCGGGCTCTCCTTGGCGGATAGGACGACCGCAGCAGCGTAGCACCCGGGAGATGGAGGGCGAAGACGGCTAGACGTCGGGAAATGACGGGCAGGAGCAACGGCAAAATGGATCCCGGCTTGCGCCGGGATGACGGCAGAAGGCGATCGCCTGCCGAATGACTCGCCGGGTTTCAACCCGCCGACTGCCCACCAGGAACTTAAGCCCCCTGCGTCAACCTAGCCAATTCGTCGGCCTGGTATTCGCGGGTCAATCGGTCGATCAGCGCGTCGATGTCGCCGTCGAGGATGTTCGGCAGGTCGTACAGGGTCAGGCCTTCGACGCGGTGGTCGGTGATGCGGCCCTGCGGGAAATTGTAGGTGCGGATCCGCTGGCTGCGGTCGCCGCTGCCGACCTGCAGGCGGCGGGTTTCGGCCTGCGCGGCCTGCTGTCGGCTGCGCTCGGCGTCGAGCAGCTGCGCCTTCAGGCGCTTCAGCGCCTTGTCGCGGTTGGCGTGCTGGCTGCGCTCGGTCTGGTTCTCGACCACGATGCCGCTGGGAACGTGGGTGATGCGGATCGCCGATTCGGTCTTGTTGACGTGCTGGCCGCCGGCGCCGGAGGAACGGAAGGTGTCGATTTTCAGGTCGGCGGGATTGATCGCGACGTCATCGACCGCTTCGTCCTCGGCGATGATCGCCACGGTCGCGGCGGAAGTGTGGATGCGGCCCTGCGACTCGGTTTCCGGCACGCGCTGCACGCGATGGGTGCCGGATTCGAACTTCAGCCGTGCGAACGCGCCGCGTCCGCTGACCCGGGCGACGATCTCCTTGTAGCCGCCGTGCTCGCCGGGATTGTCCGACTCGATCTCGACCTTCCAGCCCTTGCGCTCGGCGTAGCGCGCGTACATGCGGAACAGGTCGCCGGCGAAGATCGCCGCCTCGTCTCCACCGGTGCCGGCGCGCACCTCGAGGAACAGGTTGGCGTCGTCGCGCGCATCCTTCGGCACCAGCAGCAGGGAGAGTTCATCTTCCAGCTGCGCCAGCCGGGTTTGCGCGGCTTCGATTTCCTCGTCGGCCAGTTCGCGCAGTTCAGGGTCGTCGCGCATCGCCTGCGCGGCGGCGAGGTCGTGCCTGGCCTGCGCTTCGGCGGCGAGGGCGGTGGCGACCGGCTCAAGCTGGGCGAATTCGCGCGAGCAGTCGCGGAAGCGCGGGTTGTCGCCCAGCACGGCGGGATCGGCGAGCAGGCGTTCGAGTTCCTCGCGGCGTTCGGCCAGGGCTTCGAGTTTGCGGCGCAGGGAAGGGAGCATGGGAAAAGCCGGATTCGGAGTCGGGAATGGGTGAAGCGGGGCGTCGCGACGTCGGGAAAGTCGCTAACGCTCGGCCTCGTCCAATCCCGGATCCTGATCCACCGATCCCGACTCCCCGAACAGCCGTTCCGCCGCGCGCGCCAGTTCGGCGTCGCCGTTCAGCGCCGCTTCGCGCAGTGCGGCGGTCGGCGGATGCAGCAGGCGGTTGGTCAGACTGTGGGCGAGGAAATCGAGCACCTCGGCCGGATCGCGGCCGTGGGCGAGTTGCTGGCGGGCCTTGCCGAGTATTTCGTCGCGCGCGGCCTCGCCCTGCGCGCGCATGCGCTTGAGCGGAGCATGGCGGGCGCTGGCCTGCACGGTTTCCAGGTAGCGGCCGACCTGCAGTTCGATGATCGCCTCGGCGGCCTCGGCGGCGTCGCGTCGGCTGCGGCGATTGTCTTCGACCGCACGTTCCAGGTCGTCGACGGTGTACAGGAAGGCGTCGCCGAGTTCGCCCACGCCGGCTTCGATGTCGCGCGGCACGGCCAGGTCGAACAGCAGCATCGGCTTGTGCCGGCGCGCGGCGAGGGCGGCGGCGACCTGCGCCCGGCGGATCACCGGCTCGCGGCTGGCGGTGGCGGAAAACACCACGTCGGCTTCGGCCAGATGGCGGTCCAGCTCGGTCAGCGGCAGCGCGTAGCCACCGTGGCGGCCGGCCAGTTCCTGCGCGTGGGCGAGGGTGCGGTTGGCGACCAGCAGGCGACGCACGCGGCCGTCGCTGAGATGGCGCGCGGCCAGTTCGATGGTCTCGCCCGCACCGACCAGCAGCACGGTGGAATCGCTGAGCCGGGCGAACGAATCCTGCGCCAGCCGCACTGCGGTCGAGGCGACCGAAACCGGATTGGCGCCGACGCGGGTGTCGGTGCGCGCGCGCTTGGCCACGGCGAAGCTCTGCTGGAACAGGCGGTCGAGCCGCGGGCCCAGCGCGCCGTGCTGGCGCGCCAGCGCCCAGGCTTCCTTCACCTGGCCGAGGATCTGCGGTTCGCCCAGCACCATCGAATCCAGTCCGGTGGCGACCCGGAACAGGTGGCGCACGGCGTCGGCATCGCGGTGGCGGTACAGGTAGGTGTCCAGTCCTTCGGCGTGGCCGGACAGCCATTGCGCCAGGGCGTCGCTGTCTTCGGACACCGCATAAAGTTCGGTGCGGTTGCAGGTGGACAGCAGCGCCGCCTCGCCGACCTGCGGCAGCGTGCGCAGAGAGGCCAGCGACGCCGGCAGCGAATCGGGGCCGAACGCCACCCGTTCGCGCAGGTGTACCGGCGCGGTCTGGTGGTTCAAGCCGAGGACCCACAGCGTCATCGTTCAGGTGCTTGCGTTAAGCTGCTGGCTGCCAAGGGCCGTCATTTTACGGCCCGCATCCGCCTTATGCCCGCAATGATGCGTATCGCCGTCGTTTTCTGCCTGTCGCTGGCGCTGGCCGCACCCGCATTTGCGAAGAAAACCGCGACCGACCGACCCAAAGACGGCCTGGTTGCGGTGATGGCCGGCGAGTTCGCCCTGCAGGCCGGTCGCCTGCCCGAGGCGACCGCGTGGTACCTGCAGGCGGCGCGCGCCGAATCCGGCGACGTCGGCCTGGCCGAGCGCGCGACCCGCATCGCCCTGCTGGCCGGCGCCGACGATCTCGCCGCGCAGGCGCTGAAACTGTGGCAGCAGCGCGGCCCGCGCACCCAGGCGATGCGCGGCGCCGAAACCACGCTGGCCCTGCGCCAGGGCGACATGCGCAAGGCGCAGCGGGAGCTGGTCGCGCTGCTGCGCGAGCCCGACGATCTGGGCTGGCGCTACGCGCTGATGGCGTTGAGCAGCGGCCAGCGCAACCCGGCGCTGGCGGCGAAGGCGATCGGCCAGCTGCTCGACGCCAATGCGCTGCCGACCAAGCTGCCCGCGTGGATCGGTTTCGGCAGCCTGGCCCAGCGCCTGGACCAGAAGGCTCTGGCCGAACGCATCGTCGGCGAGGCGGTCAAGCGTTTCCCCAACGAACCGCGCATCGCGCTGCTGCACGCCAGCCAGCTGCGCCAGTCCGGCAAGCCCGAGCAGGCGGCGGAGCTGCTGGCGACGCTGGCGCCGGCCGCGCTGCTGGTGCCGGAACTGCGCAGCGGGATCGCCTACGAATACGACGCGATGGGCCAGCCGGTCGCGGCGGCGGCGGCGATGGCGCGCGGCCCGCAGGACAACGGGACCTACGGCGTTCGCGCCTCGCTGCTGGCCAAGGCCAAGGACAATGCGGCGCTGGGCGCGCTGTACGACGAGCTGAAGGCGCAGGCTGCTTCGGCCGATTCGCGGCGACTGTTGCTGCTGGGCGAGATCGCCCAGTTCCTCGAACGGCCGCAGGAGGCGCTGGACTGGTACCAGCGCGTGCCGGGCGGGCAGGAGCGCGTCGATGCGCAGTTGCGCATCGCCAACAGCCTGTACGAACTGGGCCGCAAGGACCAAGCCTTCGCCGCCGCGCGCAAGATGCAGTCCGATGCCGCGCTCGACGACTTCGCGCGGCAATCCGCTTACCTGCTGGAGGCGGAACTGCGGCAGAAGGACAAGGACGACGCTGGCGAACTCGATGCGCTGGCGCGCGGGCTGGCCGCATGGCCCGACGACAACGCCATCCTGTATGCGCGCGCGCTGGCCTGGGAGCGCCGCGACCGCATCGACCACGCCGAGGCCGACCTGCGCCGGATCCTGGTCACCGAGCCGGAAAACACCGCCGCGCTGAACGCGCTGGGCTACACCCTGGCCGACCGCACCAGCCGTTACCGCGAAGCGCTGGAGCTGATCGAGCGCGCGCGCGCCGCCGAGCCCGACGACGCGGCGATCATCGACAGCTTCGGCTGGGTGCTGTATCGCCTGGGCCGCAACGACGAGGCGCTGGTGCAGCTGCGCCGCGCATTCACGATGCAGAAAGACGCGGAAATCGCCGCACACCTGGCCGAAGTGCTGTGGGTGACGGGCAACAAGGACGAGGCGCGGAAGTACTTCGACGAATCGCGCAGGATCGATCCGGAAAACCGCTCGCTGCTACGCGCGCTGGAAAAGACCGGCGCATGAAGCCGCGGATTCTGCTGGCGCCGGCCTTGGCATTGCTGTGCGCGGCCTGCGCCACGCAGGCGGTCAAACCGGTGCCCCCGGCGCAGGGCGAGATTCTCGACCAGGCCCGGCAGGCGCAATCGCGGCGCGAAAACGCGCTGCGCCGGCAGACCGATTGGTCGCTGGCCGGCCGCGTCGCGATCAGCAACGGTCGCAAGGGCGGCAGCGGGCGGATCGACTGGCAGCAGCGGGGCGACGCCTACGCGGTGTCGCTGAGCGCGCCGGTCACCCGGCAAAGCTGGCGGCTCAGCGGCGATGCGCGAGGTGCGCGGCTGGAGGGCGTCGAAGGCGGCGCACGCGAAGGCAGCGATGCGGCGCGCCTGCTGTTCGAAGCGACCGGCTGGGAAATCCCGGTCACGGCGCTCGGCGACTGGGTGCGCGGCCTGTCCGCCGCGTCGTTGCCGCCCGCCGAGATGCGGTTCGACGCCCAAGGCCGCCTGAGCCGGCTGGAGCAGGACGGCTGGGCCATCGACTATCGCTGGCCCGAAACGCCTTCGGCCGAACCGGCCTTGCCGCAGCGCGTCGATGCGGTGAAGGGCGAGGCCAAGGTCAAGCTCATCATCGACGAATGGGCGTCGGCCCAGCCATGAGTGCTGCCGGCTCCGAAGCGGGCTGGTCGTCGTGGCCCGCGCCGGCCAAGCTGAACCTGTTCCTGCAGATCACCGGCCGCCGCCCCGACGGCTATCACGCGCTGCAGACCGTGTTCCGGCTGCTGGACTGGGGCGACACCGTGCACCTGCGGGTTCGCGAGGACGGTGGAATCCACAGGATCGGCGCCTCCGTACCCGGCATCGCCGAGGCCGACGATCTGCTGGTCAGGGCGGCCAGATTGCTCCAATGCGAGTCTAACTGCGGCCAAGGTGCGGATATCTCCGTCGAAAAGCGCATTCCGGCCGGGGGCGGATTTGGCGGCGGCTCGTCGGACGCGGCGACCGTGCTGGTGGCGCTGGACCGGCTTTGGGGGCTGGGACTGGGTCGCGACCGGCTGGTTGCGCTGGGGCTCCGGCTGGGCGCCGATGTGCCGGTCTTCGTCCGCGGTGAGAACGCCTGGGCGGAGGGCGTGGGTGAAAAGCTGACCCCGATCGCGCTGCCGCCGGCCTGGTATCTGCTGGCCGATCCCGGCGTGCACGTTCCCACCGCCGAACTTTTCCAAACCCATGATTTGACGCGCAATGCTGCACCCGCGAAAATATCCGACTTCGCTTTGGGTCATCTGCTCGGGAATGCGTTCGAGCCGGTCCTGCGCCGCCGCGAACCGGCCATCGAGGCCGCCTTCGCCGCGCTGGCGCGCGCCGGCACGCCACGCCTGACCGGCAGCGGCAGCGGCTGCTTCGTCGAATTCGCGGATCGCGCCTCGGCCGAGGCGGCGCTGGCGGGTTTGCCGGAAAGCCTGCGTGGTCGGGTCGTCGCGGGCGCGGCGCGCTCGCCGTTGCTGGATGCCCTGGAGCGAAGGGATTCGGGATTGGGGATTCGCGGTTCGGAATAGCGGTGGCGCCGCTTCGAATCCCGAATCCCCAAGATCGAATCGCGCCGTACAGGGGCGTCGCCAAGTGGTTAAGGCACCGGGTTTTGATCCCGGCATTCGTAGGTTCGAATCCTTCCGCCCCTGCCATTCCATCCACCGCCGAAGTCAGAGTGAAGCGGAGCCAGACGATGCAACCCGAAGATCGCCAGCTGTTGGTGTTTTCCGGCAACGCCAACAAGCCGTTGGCCGCCAGCATTTGCCGCGAGCTGGGCATCCGCCCGGGCAAGGCGCTGGTGTCCACGTTCTCCGACGGCGAAGTGCAGGTGGAGATCGAGGAAAACGTGCGCCGGCAGGAAGTGTTCGTCGTGCAGCCGACCTGCGCGCCGAGCGCCGAGAACCTGGTGGAGCTGCTGGTGCTGATCGACGCGCTGAAGCGCGCCAGCGCCGCCAGCGTCACCGCGGTGGTGCCGTACTTCGGCTACGCCCGCCAGGACCGCCGCCCGCGCTCCTCGCGCGTGCCGATCACGGCCAAGGTCGCGGCCAAGATGTTCAGCGCGGTCAACGCCGACCGCGTGCTGACCGTCGACCTGCATGCCGACCAGATCCAGGGTTTCTTCGATTGCCCGGTCGACAACGTGTACGCCTCGCCGTTGCTGCTCGCCGACATCTGGCGCGCGTACGGCACCGACAACCTGATCGTGGTCTCGCCGGACGTCGGCGGCGTGGTCCGCGCCCGCGCGGTGGCCAAGCGCCTCGACGATGCCGACCTGGCGATCATCGACAAGCGCCGCCCGCGCGCCAACGTCGCCACGGTGATGAACATCATCGGCGACGTGGAAGGCAAGGACTGCGTACTGGTCGACGACATCGTCGACACCGCCGGCACCCTGTGCGCCGCGGCGGCCGCGCTGAAGGCGCGCGGCGCCAAGCGCGTGGCCGCGTACTGCACCCACGCGGTGCTGTCCGGGCCGGCGGTGGACAACGTGAACGGCTCGCAGCTGGACGAACTGGTGGTGACCGACACCATCCCGCTGTCCGTGGCCGCGAAGGGCTGCGGCCGGATCCGCCAGCTCAGCGTGGCGGAACTGCTGGCCGAAACGATCCGCCGCATCGCCTTCGGCGAGTCGGTCAGTTCGCTGTACGTGGATTGAAGCCGGGATTCGTGATTGGGGATTCGGGATTCGTAAAAGCGTCGCCCGCGCTTTTGTCGCGAATCCCGAATCCCGAATGCCGAATCCCGAATCCCGGCATTACCGGCTCTCCTGGTCGCGGGAGAGTCGCCAACGCCGCCGCGAGGCGGTTCATCCAGAAGGTAGTAGAAAAATGTCCAACACCCATGTGATCAACGTGCAACGCCGCGAAGACGAAGGCAAAGGTGCGAGCCGCCGCCTGCGTACTTCCGGCAACGTGCCCGCCATCGTCTACGGCGGCGAACTCAAGCCGGTCAGCATCCAGCTGAACCACAACGAGGTCTGGCTGGCCAGCCAGAACGACTGGTTCTACTCGTCGATCCTCGACCTCAGCCTCAACGGCGACGTGCAGAAGGTGCTGCTGCGTGACCTGCAGCGTCACCCGTTCAAGCAGCAGATCATGCACCTGGACTTCCAGCGCGTGAACGAGAACGAGACGCTGCGCACCGCCGTGCCGCTGCACTTCCTCAACGAGGACAAGTCGCCGGCCGGCAAGTCGGCCGAGGTGGTGGTGACCCACGAGCTGACCGAAGTCACCGTGGAGTGCCTGCCGAAGGACCTGCCGCAGTTCATCGAGGTCGATCTCGGCTCGCTGGCCGTCGGCGACGTGATCCACCTGTCCGAAATCAAGCTGCCGGCCGGCGTGAGCGTGCCCGAGCTGAAGCTGGGCAAGGAGCACGACGTGGCCGTGGTCATCGCCAAGCTGGGTCGCGAGGAAGCCGCCGACACCGCCGCGCCGGAAGCCGCCGAAGTGCCGGCCGCCAAGGTGGCCAAGAAGGACGAAGAGAAGAAGTAATCGCCGTTGGCCATGCCCGCCGCGGCGGGCATGGCCGCGATGGCGGTCGTGCTCATGGCAGGCTTGCGACTCATCGTCGGGCTGGGCAATCCCGGCGCCGAACACGCGAAAACCCGCCACAACGCGGGTTTTCGTTTTGTCGACGCGCTGGCCGAAAAGGAGGGCGTGCGCTTCGGCGTGGAAGCCAGGCTGTTCGGCGAGACCGCGAAGGTGCACGTGGCGGGGCAGGCGATCTGGCTGCTCAAGCCTTCCACCTACATGAACCTCAGCGGCAAGTCGGTGGCGGCAGCGCTGCGCTACTGGAAGATCGCGCCGGAAGAAGCGCTGCTGGCCCACGACGAACTCGACCTGCCGCCCGGCGCGGCGCGGCTGAAGTTCGATGGCGGTCATGGCGGGCAGAACGGCCTGCGCGACACGATCCAGCACCTGGGCCACGGCAAGTTCCACCGCCTGCGCATCGGCATCGGCCATCCGGGCCACAAGGACCGGGTCACCCCATGGGTGCTGGGCAAGCCGGGCAAGGACGACGAGATCATGATCGGCCGGGCCATCGACGACGCTATCGCCGTGCTGCCGCTGGCGGTGCAGGGCAATTTCATGGACGCGATGACGCGGTTGCATACTGCGAAGTCGTGATTGGTGATTGGTGATTCGTGATTCGAAAAAGCGCCGCTGAGTGGCTTTTCGTTTCTGCGAATCACCAATCACGAATCACGAATCACGGATTTTCCAATGGGCATCAAATGCGGCATCGTCGGCCTGCCTAACGT
Organism: Pseudoxanthomonas sp.; assembly: GCA_039807145.1. Classification (GTDB taxonomy): domain Bacteria; phylum Pseudomonadota; class Gammaproteobacteria; order Xanthomonadales; family Xanthomonadaceae; genus Pseudoxanthomonas_A. The sequence goes on from JBDHQQ010000041.1 coordinate 16,434, forward strand.
CGGCAAGTCGACCCTGTTCAATGCGCTGACCAAGGCGGGCATCGCCGCGGCCAACTTCCCGTTCTGCACGATCGAGCCGAACGTCGGCGTGGTGCCGGTGCCGGACCCGCGGCTCAACCAGCTGGCCGAAATCGTCAAGCCGCAGAAATGCGTGCCCACGGCGGTCGAGTTCGTCGACATCGCCGGCCTGGTCGCCGGCGCGGCCAGCGGGGAAGGGCTGGGCAACAAGTTCCTGGCCCATATCCGCGAGGTCGATGCGATCTGCCACGTGGTGCGCTGCTTCGAACATGGCGACATCGTCCACGTGGCCGGCAAGATCGACCCGATCGCCGATATCGACACCATCGACACCGAGCTGGCGCTGGCCGATCTGGACAGCGTCGAAAAAGCGCTGAACCGCGCCGAACGTTCGGCCAAAGCCGGCGAAAAAGACGCCATCGCGCGTAAACCGGTACTGGCCAGGCTGGCCGCGGGCCTGAACGAAGGCAAGCCCGGTCGCGCCCTCGGGCTGGACGAGGAAGAGCTGGCCTTGGTCCGCGATCTGTTCCTCCTGACCCTGAAGCCGGTGATGTACGTCGCCAACGTGCTGGAGGACGGGTTCGAGAACAACCCGCATCTCGACGCCGTGCGCGCCCGTGCCGCGGCCGAAGGGGCCGAGGTGGTGCCGGTTTCGGCGGCCATCGAGGAAGAACTGGCCCAGCTGGACGACGTCGACCGCGACGAGATGCTGGCCAGCTACGGCCTGGACGAGCCTGGCCTGAACCGGGTCATCCGCGCCGCCTACCGGCTGCTGGGCCTGCAGACCTACTTCACCGCGGGCGTGAAGGAAGTCCGTGCCTGGACGGTCAAGGCCGGTGCGACCGCCCCGCAGGCGGCGGCGGTGATCCATACCGACTTCGAGAAGGGCTTCATCCGCGCCGAAACCATCGCCTTCGACGATTTCCTCAAGTACCGGG
>JBDHQQ010000042.1:0-17116 GCA_039807145.1 Pseudoxanthomonas sp.
CCGCATCCCGAACTCGACGCGCCGTTCTGGTCCGCGCTGCGCAGCGTCCACGCGCACCTGGCCGTGGTCGCCGACGACGTGGCGCGCTATCCGTCCGAATACGCGCCGTTCCTCGGTGTCGCCCGCGATGGTGCGCGTGTCGATGCGGCGCTGTGCGGCCTGCTGGTGCCCGGCGAGTCCCTGTACCTGCTGGGCGTTGCGCCGAAGCCGCCCGCTGGCTGGCGGCTGGAGACGTTCCGTCCGCTGGCGCAGATGGTCTGCGATGCGCCGCTGCCGGTGCCAGACGGGCCGGACATCGTGGCGCTGGACGAACGCCATCGTGCCGACGTGCTGGCGCTGACCGCGCTGGTGTACCCGCACTACTTCCGCGCACGCACGATGGAGATGGGCCGCTACTTCGGTATCTATCGTGACGGTCGCCTGGCCGCGATGATCGGCGAACGGCTAGGCGCGCCCGGCTGCCGCGAGATGAGCGCGATCTGCACCCATCCCGATTTCGCCGGCCGCGGCTACGCGCGCCGCCTGACCGCGTGGCTGGGCAACGACACGCTGGCGCGCGGCGAGCTCCCGTTCCTGCACGTCAGCCATGAAAACCCGCGCGCCAAGGCGCTGTACGAACGCATGGGTTACCGATTGCGCCGCGACATCGGTTTCTGGTCCCTGACCCGGCCGGATGCGGATGGAAGGAAGGCATGACTTGCCAGTCGATGGATGGCAGCGTTCCGCGAATGTCCGTGCGGCGCGGCCGCGGGCTTGGGACAATGGCGGCCCTTTTGCCTTGGCCCCACCGCGCATGCCCTCGACAGGAAGTCCCGCCGATCCCGGCGGCCCGCCGCGCACCGGATTGCGGCACGGGCGCTGGCTGGTGCTGGCCGGCATCCTGCTGGCGGCGTTCAACCTGCGCACCGCGGTCACTTCGATAACGCCGCTGCTGCAGACGGTGGGCGAGGCCTTCGGTTTCGGTGCCGCAGTCGCCGGTGTGATCGGCATGCTGCCGCCCCTGAGCTTCGCCTTCTTCGGCGTGACCACCGCGCGCATCGTGCACAAGCTGGGACTGGAGCGCACCACAGCACTGGCGATGGCGCTGGCCACGGCGGGGCTGCTGGCACGCGGCTTCGTGCAGGGCACGCCCGGGCTGATCGCCACCTCGCTGCTGGCGTTGGCCGGCATGGGCATCGGCAACGTGACCCTGCCGCCGCTGGTCAAGCGCCACTTCCCGCGCCGCGTGGGCGTGCTGAGCTCGCTGTACATCACCTTGCTGCAGCTGGGCACGATGCTGCCGGCTTTCGTCGCGGTGCCGCTGGCGAATGCGTACAACTGGCGCGTGTCGCTGGCGTCGTGGTCGGTGGCGTCGCTGGTGGCGCTGCTGCCGTGGCTGGCCCTGCTGCGGCGGCAGGGCCACGCGCACGGCGGCGACCTGCCAGATACGCATCCGCCGCGCAAGGCGCGGGCCTGGCATTCTCGGCTGGGCTGGGCGCTGTGCACGATGTTCGGGATGACCTCGCTGGCGACGTATTCGATGTTCACCTGGCTGCCGCGCTGGTTCGTCGAAGCGGGCGCGACGCCGCAGGCGGCCGGCAACCTGCTGGGCGTGTATTCGGGGGTGACGTTGCTGCCGACGCTGCTGGTGCCGTTGTTCGCCACGCGCATGCGCCAGCCGTTCCTGATCGTCGGCGTGGCGCTGGCCTGCTACGCCATCGGTTTCGCCGGCATGCTGTGGCGGCCGCTGGCGTTCCCGGTGCTGTGGTCCGCGCTGCTGGGCATGGCGGGCATGACTTTCCCGCTGGGACTGGTGCTGATCAATCTGCGCACGCGCACGCCGGCAGGCTCGGCCATGCTGTCCAGCTTCGTGCAGGGCGTGGGCTACACGCTGGCCTGCCTCGGGCCGCTGCTGTTCGGCCTGCTGCACGAATGGAGCGGGCGCTGGAACTGGCCGGTCGCCTTCATCGGCCTGTGCCTCGCGACGCTGGCTTGGGGAGGGTGGCAGGCGTGCAGGCCGCGCTACCTTGAGGATGAATGGCTGCCGCATGCGCCGTCGGCGCGCGCGGCGGGTTGATCGCCCACAGGCTTGCGCGAAGCTGAAGCGTTCACGAGGGTTCAGGCTGCCGGCAGGCATCCGTGTGGTCGGCCGTTACACTGGCGCATCCGTTGCCGCATGTCCCATGTCGTCGTTTCCATGCCGAAGCTGTCCTGCCTGCTGATTGCCTGCCTGCTGATTGCCGCCTGTCGGCCGGAACCGCCGGCACCGGCCGGGAACGCATCGAAGACCATCGAAATCGCCAACCCGGAAGAGGGCGGCGCGGTCAGCACGGCGCCGATGGAGAAACCCGCCGCACCGAAGCAGCCCGCGCCCGCACAGGAACCGGCCAAGCTCGACTGGTCGCCGCTGTCGCTGGCCGCCGGCGAGGCTTCGCTGAGCTGCGAACTGGACTACGCCGGGCAGGGCGACGGCACGGAATTGATCGACCTGGACCGCAAGAGCCTGCTGCGCGCGCTGGCGCCCTGCGTCGGCCGCGGCGTGTTCCGCCTGCGCTACGCCGGCAAGATCGACGCCAGGTTCACCGCGCTGCTGCAACGGGTGGTCGCCGTTTCCGACGAACTGAAGATCGGCAAGCGCATGCTGGACCTGAATTCGGTCGGGGGCCTGGTCGAGGATGCGATGAAGGCCGGCGACGTGATCGCCAATTCGCACTGGACATTGTGGGTGCGCGAAGGCGCGGTCTGCCACAGCGCCTGCGTGCTGGTGCTGGCCGCCGGCGACATGCGCATGATCCGCGGCCGGGTCGGCATCCACCGCATCATCCGCATGAGTTCCACCGCGACCACGCGCGCGCAGCTCAACGAGGAACTGCGCGCGGTGTACGGCCGCGTGCGCGATTACCTGGAGCGCAACGGCGCGGCCGAGGCGATGGCCGACCAGATGATGTCGGTGCCGAACCGCAATTTGCGCCTGCTCAGCGCCGACGAACTGCAGTGGTACGGGCTGGATGGCGTCAATCCGGTGCAGGACGACCTGGACCGGCTGCGCCTGATGCGCGAATGCGGGCAGGATTTCGTCGCCCGTCGGGATGCCTTCATCCGCGCCTTCGACAACCGTTGCCGCAGCGAGAACAGCGGCCTGGAAGCGCTGAATGCGTGCGGCGTCGAACTGCGCGGCGAATTCGGCTTCCCCGACAAGACCTGCGCCGACGAGAGCCCGCTGTCCGAATTCGACCTGGTCGAAGCGGCTGCCGCGCCGAAGCCGGCGGGAATCGCCGGCAGCGCGCCCGCACAGGATGCAGCCGGGGCGCCCGCGGCGGAATCGCCGCAGGCATCGTCGAACTAACCCGCGGCGCCGGCCCGGTCCCTTTCGAAGTCGCGTACTTCGTCCAGCAGCGCCTGCGCCTTGCGCAGGCTGGCAGTGGATACGGCATCGTCCATCCATTTCGCCAGCTTCGCGCGCTTCGGGTCTGCGTGCGACCAGCGATACAGGCCCCATGTCGCCAGCATGCCCAGTACGCCGACGGCGAGGTTGAGCCACACCCAGCCCGGCGTGCCGCCGTGGGGGGGATGCCCGGTGAGGCCGGCGAAGGCAATGACCACCAATATCCACATGACCCACCACGGCAATCCGAGCAGGACCGCGCCGAACAGATAGAACCTGCGCAGCAGCGTCAGCCGTTTCTGTATCGCAAGCACCGGCGCGGCATGGTCGATGCTGCCGATCAGTCCCAGGGTGATGCCGCCGAGCGCGGCGTTGGCGATGCCGAAAACGTGCAGCACGATGCCCGTCGCGAGATAGCCGGCGGCGTGCAGGTTGTTCTTCCAGCAGGCGATGCCGAGCAGCGCCAGCGCAATGCCCAGCAGGATCTGCAGGAGTTGCCCCCAGACCAGCGGGCGCAGGCTGCCGCGCAGCCGGTCCAGCCTGCGCTCGCGCAGCAGTTGCAGGTCGAGCGCGGTCTGGCGTTCGAGGCGCCGGTTCAGCGCCTGCCAGGCGGCTTTCAGTTCGTCGGGTTCCATGGTCGTTCGCTCGTGGTGGGATCGGTCAGAGTTCGTCGCGGAGGCGCTGCTTGAGGCGGCCGATCTTGGTCGCCACGTTGGTTTCGCTGAGGCCGAGGATCTCGGCGATCTCGCGCTGCTTGCGCTCGTCGAGATAGAGCAGCAGCAGCGCACGGTCCAGCGGTTTCTGCCGCTGGACGAATCGGTGCAGGGCGCGCATTTGCCGTTCCAGCTCCGGGTCGGTCGCGTGCGGGTCGGCGAGGTCGTGCAGGTCTTCGTCCAGCGCCACCACATGGCGCTCGCGCAATGCCTGGCCGCGCACGTGGGAGATGGCCACGTTCAGGGCGATGCGGTACATCCAGGTCGAGAACGTCCGCTGCGGATCGTAGCCCGACCATGCGCGCCACAGTTGCGCGGCGATCTCCTGGGCCAGGTCGGCGCGGTCCTCGGGATGGCGGCTGTAGCTGCCGGCCACCTTCAGCACGATGCCGCGGTGCCGTTCCAGCAGCTGTTCGAATTCCCGTTGCGCGTCCGCGGCCATGTCGGCGGTCGTTTCCATCCCGGTCCGTCCGGATTGTGGGGGTCTGCACGGTGATTCGCACGGCAGCGGGAAAAATCACCAACGCCGAAGGACTGGCCCGCGGGCTGGACGAGGCTTATCGTGTGCGCATGGATACTCGAACCGGCCGTAACCGACTGCTGCGCGCGGTCTTCGTGTTGTTTGCCCTGCTGGCAGCTATGCCGGCCATGGCGCAGACGCTGCGGGTGATGAGTTTCAACGTGCGCCTGATGCCGGCGAACGATGGCGAGAACCGCTGGGAGGCACGGCGCGACCTGCTGGTGGATACGATCCGCCGCGCCCGTCCGGACGTGATGGGCACGCAGGAACTGTTCAAAGGGCAGGGCGATTACATCGTCGCCGGCCTGCCGCAGTACGCATGGTTCGGCCGTGGCCGGCGCGGCGATGATGGCGACGAGCACATGGGCGTGTTCTACCGCAAGGATCGCCTGCGCGTGGTCGAGTCCGGCGATTTCTGGCTATCGGACACGCCCGAAGTCGCGGGCAGCATCAGCTGGGGGCATCCGCTTCCGCGCATGGTCACGTGGGCGCTGTTCGAGCGCATCGCCGACGGCCGCCGCTTCCATTTCTTCAACACCCACCTGCCGTACCGGGAAGAGGACGGCGCGGCGCGTGCGCGCGGCGCGGCGCTGATCGCGCAACGCATCGCGGCATTGCCGGAAGGCGTCCAGGTCGTGGTGACCGGCGACTTCAACGACGTGCCCGGCAGCGACGCGTACCGCGCGCTGGCCGCGACCCTGCAGGATGCGTGGACCGCCGCGCCGCGCCGCAGCGGGCCGGAAGCCACGTTCCACAATTTCACCGGCAAGGCCGACAAGCGCATCGACTGGGTCTGGTCGAAAGGACTGCAAGCACGCCGCGTGCAGACCGTTACCGACCATCGCGACGGCCATTACCCGTCCGACCATTTCCCGGTACTGGTTGATTACCGCTGGCCGTCACGCTGAGGGCGTTTTGCGCCGGGAAGTGCGGCCCGGCATCGCGCCGCGAGGGGGGGCATCCGCGCTCGCCGGCAAAGACGGAGTGCGCGCGAATGCTCCCGCTTGGCCTGCCAAAAATGCTTACTCGTCGATCCCCGTCATGCCTAGGATGTTGTAGCCGGAATCGACGTAGGTCACTTCGCCGGTGATGCCGCTGGCCAGGTCCGAGCACAGGAACGCCGCGGTGTTGCCGACGTCCTCGATGGTCACCGTGCGGTGCAGGGGTGCGTACTGCTCGACGTGGCCGAGGATCTTGCGGAAGCCGGAAATGCCCGACGCGGCCAGGGTCTTGATCGGGCCGGCCGAGACCGCGTTGACGCGGATGCCGTCGCGGCCCAGGTCCAGCGCCAGGTAACGCGTGGTCGCTTCCAGGCTGGCCTTGGCCACGCCCATCACGTTGTAGCTTTGCAACGCGCGCACCGCGCCGAGGTAGCTCAAGGTCACCAGCGCGCCCTTGCGGCCCTGCATGAACGGGCGCGCGGCCTTGGCCAGCGCGGCGAACGAATACGCGGAAATGTCGTGCGACAGGGCGAAGTTTTCGCGGGTCAGGCCGTCGAGGAACTGTCCGGCGATGGCTTCGCGCGGGGCGAAGGCGATGGCGTGGACCAGGATGTCGAAGCCGTCGCCCCAGTGCTTGCCGACTTCCTCGAAACAGGCGGCGACCTGTTCGTCGCTGGCCACGTCCAGCGGTGCGACGAACTTGCCGCCGTATTCCTCGGCGGCCTTCTCCACGCGGGACTTGAGCTTGTCGTTCTGGTAGGTGAAGGCCAGTTCCGCGCCTTCGCGATGCATGGCCTCGGCGATGCCCGAGGCGATGGAACGCTCGCTGGCGATGCCGGTGATGAGTGCGCGCTTGCCCTGCAGAAAGCCCATGGTGTGTTCCCGAGTTGAATAACCGCGCCATTCTGCCATTGGACGGGCGGATACGGAGCCGTATGCAGGCAAGGTGGTATCGAAGCGAAGCGGTTCAGGGCACGGTTTCGTCGTCCAGCCGCAGCACCATGCCCGGTTTCAGCACGCTGTTGGCTTGCAGGTGGTTGCGCGCCTGCAATTGCTGCGCGGTCAGGCCGTAGCGACGGGCGATGGTCCACGCGGATTCGCCGCGCTTGACCACGTGCGAGCGCGCGCCGGTCGCCGCAGCGGCAGGTGGCGCCGGTTCATCCGCAATGGCGATGGGTGTCGAGGGGTGTTCCTCGGGCACGGGCGCGTTGCCGTCGGTGGCGGGTGCCAGCACGCGCAGCGTCCGCCCGCCGCGTGGCGGGGTGCCATTGGCGAAAGCGGGATTGAGCCGCTTCAGCATGGCCGGGTCGTGGCCGTTGCGGCGCGCCCAGGCGTCGAGCGCTCCATCGAGTTCGTAGGGCGCCAGGCGCGGGACCTGGCGATCCAGTGCGCGCATCCATTCGGCGCTGTCGTCGGCCTGCTGGAACAGGCAGGCCAGCGCATGCAGTTTTTCCACGTAGGCATAGGTGATGCCCGACAGCCCCGGCAATTCCGCCGGGCGTGCGTTGCGGGCGTTCATGCCGGCGCGGCGCATCGACTGCAGCACGCGGTATTCGCCGGCGTTGTAGCCCATTACCGCCAGGCGCCAGTCCTTGCCGAACATGTTGTGCAGGGTCTTGAGGTAGCGTACGGCGGCCTGGGTGGATTCCACCGGCGACAGGCGGCCGTCGTAGCCGTCGCGGATGCCGATGCCGTGGTTGCGCGCGGTGCTGGCGATGAACTGCCACAGTCCGGCCGGGCCGCCGGCGCTGCGCGCGCCGGGCCGGTAGCCGCTTTCGACGAACGGGATCAGCGCGTATTCGGTCGGCAGGCCGGCTTCGCGCAACGCGTCGACCACGTAGCCGAACAGCGGCAGCAGATCGTCGTTGGGCTGCGTCAGCCGGCTGGGTGCGCGGCTGAAATGCTGCTTCCAGCGCCCGTGGGTGGCGGCGGCATCGCATTGCGGCGAAGCCAGGCCGTCGCGGAAGTCCTCGTAGATATCGCGGCCGCTGCGCAGGCGGGAAACGGGAATCGAAGCGAGGTCGATCGGCGGTTCGGCCGGCAGGGCCTGCACCGTTTCCGCCGGCGGGTCCGGCAGGACGAGGGGCGGGTCGGACGGCGGTTCCCCGGCGTGCGCCCACAGCGCGCACAGGCCGAGGACCGCGGCCCAGCCGCGGCGCGCGCTCATGCGCGGAAGCCGTCCTTCCAGCGCCGCAGTTCGGCGAAGGTTTCGACCCGGTCGGCCGGTTCGCGGCCGAGGCGGCGGGCGATGGCGGCGCGCACGGCCGGCGCATCGACGCGCAGGAACGGATTGCAGGCGGTTTCAGAAGCGAGGCTGGAAGGCAGGCTGGGGCGTCCGGCTTGGCGCATGGCGTGGACTTCCTCGATGCGGCGGCGCAGGGCCGGGTTGGCGGGATCGACGGTACCGGCGAAGGCGGCGTTGGCCAGAGTGTACTCATGGCCGCAGCAGACCGCCGTGGAGCCCGGCAGGGCGGCCAGGCGGTCCAGCGAGGCCAGCATCTGCGCGGGGGTGCCTTCGAACAGCCGCCCGCAGCCCAGGCTGAACAGTGTATCGCCGCAGAAGAGGTGATCTTCGCTGCCGTTGCCGGCACGATGGAAGGCGATGTGGCTGAGGGTGTGTCCGGGCACGGCCAGCACCGAGAACGTCCAGCCGTTCAGCGGGATGCGCGCGCCGTCGCCGACCCGCTCGGTTGCCGTGTCGATGCGCGGGTCTTCCGGCGCGAACACCGGCAGGGTCGGCCAGCGTTCGCGCAAGGCGGCCACGCCGCCGGCGTGGTCGGGATGGTGGTGGGTCAGCAGCACCGCCGCCGGCCACAGGCCATGGCCGCTGGCGGCCAGCACTGGCGCCGCGTCGCCGGGATCGACGACCACCGCGTTGCCCTCGTCGTCCACCAGGGCCCAGATGTAGTTGTCCTCGAAGGCGGGCAGGGCGGTCAGGCGCATCGGCACGGCTATCCGGGGGCTGGCGGCAGAGGGTAAGCCATCGGGGCGGGCGAACGCAGGTCCGGCGATAATCCCGGCATGTCCAGCCTGCTCGACAATCGCGCCGCCGAACCCTTGGCCTGGTGGGGAACGCCCGCCGGACAGGCCCTGCTGGCGGGCGAACAGGAAGTCATCGTCCCCAGCCTGCAGGCCCGGCCGACGTCGCCGTGGCTATGGCTGTCGCCGGATTCGGTCGCCATCGGCGACGACCCGCCGCCGCGCGGCCTGCGCCTGCACCGGCGGGACGGCCTGCTGGCCGGTCCGCTGCGCTGCCGACTGCCGCTGCCGCTGCCGACCGAAGCCTTCGGCAGCGTGGTCGTGCAGCACGTGCTGGACGATGGCGCACTGGACGGCCTGCTGGCCGAATGTGCACGGGTGCTGGAACCGGGCGGTCGGCTGTGGCTGTTCGCATTGAATCCGTGGAGCCCCTACCGCGCGCATTGGCGCAAGTCGGAGCAGCGGGCCCGCGATCCGCGCGACTGGCAGGCGCGCCTGCGTGGCGCCGGGTTGCATCTGGCCGGTGGCGAGGTCCGTTACCTCGGTCCGGTGTGGCGAACGGAACCGTCCCAGGCCCAGCCGCCGGCGGTGTTGGCCGGCCTGCGCGCGATCTGCCTGCTGGAAGCCGAATCGCGCGTGGCCGGGCTGGTGCCGCCCGCGCCGGCGCAGCGTCGCTGGAACACGGGTGCGGCCGCAGCATGAAGGGATGCGAGAATGCCTTCATGACGCACGACGTAATGAAACGGATCAGCATCCATACCGACGGCTCCTGTCTCGGCAATCCCGGTCCCGGCGGCTGGGCCGCGCTGCTGCGCTACAACGGCCGCGAGCGCGAACTGGCCGGCGGCGAGACGCAGACCACCAACAACCGCATGGAACTGATGGCCGCGATCATGGCGCTGGAATCGCTGAAAGAGCCTTGCGCGGCGACCCTGCACATCGATTCGCAGTACGTCCGCCAGGGCATCACCGAATGGATGTCCAATTGGGTGCGGCGCGGCTGGAAGACCGCGGGCGGCGATCCGGTGAAGAACCGCGACCTGTGGGAACGCCTGCATGCGGCGGTGCAGCCGCACCGGATCGACTGGCGCTGGGTCAAGGGCCACAACGGCGATCCCGACAACGAGCGCGTGGACCTGCTGGCGCGCGCGCAGGCGACGAAATTCCGCGACGCGGCCTGAACCCTGAGCTTCGTTCCCGGCCATTGAGACGGGTACGGGTTAACCTTCGATCAACACCGATTCCGAACACCGCATGCGCCAGATCGTCCTCGACACCGAAACCACCGGCCTGGAATGGAAGAAGGGCAACCGCGTGGTCGAAATCGGCTGCGTCGAGCTGCTGGAACGGCGGCCGACCGGACGTACCTGGCACCAGTACATCCATCCCGATCGCGAATTCGAGCCCGGCGCCGCCGAGGTGACCGGGTTGAGCCTGGATTTCCTGGCCGGCAAGCCGCGCTTCGCCGAGATCGCCGACGAATTCCTCGCTTTCGTCGAAGGCGCCGAGCTGGTGATCCACAACGCTGCGTTCGACATGGGCTTCCTCGACTACGAACTGTCGCTGCTCGGCCAACACTACGGTCGCATGGGCGACCGGGTGACCGTCGAGGATTCGCTGCTGCTGGCGCGGCAGCGCTTCCCGGGCCAGCGCAATTCGCTGGACGCGCTGTGCAAGCGACTGGGCGTGGACAACGCGCACCGCCAGCTGCACGGCGCGCTGCTCGACGCGCAGCTGCTGTGCGAGGTGTACCTGCACCTGACCGCGGGGCAGGGCGAAATCGGCTTCGATGCCTTCGAAGCGCCCGCCGAGGCGCAATCGATCGCGGCACATCACGACTTCGGGGTCGCGGCCGGCGAGCGCCCGCGCGTGCGGATTTCCGAAGATGAAATCGCTGCGCACGCGGCGCGGCTGGAAAAGCTGCGCGAGAAGGCTGGCGGCGTCTGCGTGTGGGATGCGTAGGAGCGCGCTAGGGCGCGACTGGGAACATTCCGACGCTGCGGAATTTCCCTCGTAACACCCTTCTCCCGGTCGCGCCCCGAGCGCGCTCCTGCAAGCGGGATCAGTGGCAGCGCACCAGGATCGCGGTGACGTTGTCGGAGCCGCCGCCGTCCAGCGCCGCGGCGACCAGGCCATCGACGCATTCCTGCGCACTGCAGTCGGCCTGTCCCAGTACCCCGGCGATGCCGGAGTCGTCCACTTCCTCGGTCAGGCCGTCGCTGCACAACAGCAGCTGCATGCCCGGGCGCAGTTCCCCGGTCATCGTTTCCACGTTGAGGTGGGCCGGATCGGTCACGCCCAGCGCCTGGGTCACCACGTTGCGCTGCGGGTGCGAACGGGCCTGTTCGCTGGTCAGGGCGCCGCTGGCGATCAGCTGCTGCACGTAGCTGTGGTCGTGGCTGAGCTGGGCCAGCTGGCCCTCGCGCCACAGGTAGGCGCGGCTGTCGCCAACCCAGGCCACTTCGAAGCGGTTGCCCTGCACGCGCGCGGCGACCACCGTGGTGCCCATCGGCAGGGCGTCGTTGCGCCGGCGCGAAGCGCGGATGATTTCCTCGTCGGCGATACGGATCGCCTGCGGCAGCGGGGTGCCGTCGCGGATCTCGCGGACGATGGCCTCGCGGGCCAGTGCGCTGGCGACTTCACCGTATTCGTGGCCGCCCATGCCGTCGGCCACCAGCCACAGGCCCAGCTCGCTGTCGCCGTAGTAGGTGTCTTCGTTGAGTTCGCGGCGCAGGCCGGTGTGGGTGATGTGTCCGAACTCGATCATTGAGCGGCGGCTGACAGTCTTCTTTCGATGACAAACGCAATCATTGCGACAGAACGGCCTCCCGGCAAGCAGCCATTCGTCCAATGCGCTCGTGTCGAAAACGGGGGCGTGGCGGCAGGGAGCCGCTGTGGGACGGAGAAACGAAAGGCCCCATGCAAGGGGCCTTTCGCTGTTCTGGCGGGAAGGGGGGGATTCGAACCCCCGGTACGCTATAAACGTACGCCTGATTTCGAGTCAGGTACATTCAACCACTCTGCCACCTTCCCGGGTAGCGTCCTGCCTTGCGGCAGGGGGCGTGCATGATACGGGCCACGGCGCGCGCCGACAAGGGCGAAGCCGCGGCAGGAAGCCCGCCGCAGGGCCGGTTTTGGCGGGTTTCGCGCAGGCGGCGATTCCGCGTGCATCCCGATCTTCCGGCGGCTGGATTTCCCGCCGGAACCTTTCGCCTGCATGCCCGGCTACACTGCCGGCTCCGCATTCCCGGTTGTCGCCATGTCCGAAATCCACACCCCCGTCTCCTTCGGCGAGCTGCTCGACAAGATCGCCATCCTGCAGATCAAGTCCGAGCGCATGGCCGATCCGGCCAAGCTGGCCAATGTGCGCAACGAGCTGGCGGCGCTGGAGACGACCTGGATGGCGCATCCGGCCGCCGGCCACGATATCGCCAAGCTGCGCGCCGACCTGAAGGCGGTCAACGAGCGCCTGTGGGAGATCGAGGACGACATCCGCCTGAAGGAGAAGGCGCAGGCGTTCGACGCCGAATTCATCCGCCTGGCCCGCAGCGTTTACTTCGAGAACGACGAGCGCGCGCGGATCAAGAAGGAAATCAACCTGGCGCTGGGCTCTTCCTACGTGGAAGAGAAGTCGTACCAGGACTACAAGACCGGCGCGGCGCCGTAGCGCGGCCGATGGCGGGGCTGGATTTCAACGGGCTTCTGCGGTCCGAGAACATCGACCCGCAAGGCGTGGTCGTGTTGCGTCATCGTCCCTACGAACCCGAACTGCGCAGGCTGTTTCCATGGCTGATCGCCGAGCGGCGTGAGTTGTTCGAAGCCTACCAGCGCACGCATGGCAAGCCGGTCGAATCATCGGTATCCCGAGCGGCTTGCGTCGCCTCATTCTTCGGCCATGAGGCAGGCAAGGCGCTGTTCGTCGGCCTGTATCGCGTCGCCGGTGCTGTTCCTATCAGCCGCGAAGAGTATTGGGCGATGCCCGAGCATCGGCAGTTGGCCGAGTTCGGCATGGCTGGCTTGAACAATCGCGATGGATGCTTGCTGTTCGACCTTCAGCCGATCCCCGCAATGGCGGAATGGTCCGGGCGGTTGATCTGCGGATGGCCGGGTCTGGAGCGGGCATGGCGGCGCTGGGCGGGAAACAACGTATTCCCGGTGCATGCCATCGCCGAAGAAAGCCTGCTGGTTGCGCCATTGCCGCGTTGGCAGGAACTGGTCCTGGGCTGGAAGGAATTGCACGCGCTGCCGTCGAGTTGGCGGGCCGCGCTGCGGCAATGGCGCGGCATCTACTACATCCGCGACAAGGCCAGCGGCAAGGGCTACGTCGGTTCGGCTTGCGGGCAGGACAACCTGTTGGGACGCTGGCTGAACTATGCCGCCAGCGGCCACGGCGGCAACAGTCTGTTGCGTGGGCTGGAGCCCGATGGGTTCGAATTCAGCATCCTGCAACTGCTGACGCACGATGCACCGACCGACGAAGTCGTGGCGGCTGAAAATACCTGGAAGTCGCGTCTGCATACCCGCGAACCGGACGGGCTCAACCAGAATTGATCGTGCATCTGCAGTTCGACGAGAACCGTAGAGCGGGGCTTGCCCCGCTGCCTTTCGGACATGCAAGGAAAAGCAAGAGCAGCAGGGCAAGCCCCGCTCTACGACACGATCACAGGCGGTGGTCGTGCACGTACCGTTCGAACGCGTCGACGGCATCCTCCACGCCGATCAGTTCCATCACGCCGTCGAATTCGATCTTGGTTCCCCACTTCAGCGCATCGGCCGGCTTGCCCAGGTACTTGCGCGCCGCCGCGTCGTACTTGTCCACGCAATAGCGCCGGTCCGAATACGGCCCGCTGCGCGCCGGATTGCTGGCCGCGTGCAGGCCCAGCACCTTGGTTCCCATCGCGTTGGCGATGTGCATCGGCCCGGAATCCGGCGTCACCAGCAGGTTGGCGCGCTTCAGCAGCGCCGGCAGTTGCTTCAGCGTGTCCTTGCCGACCAGATCCAGGGCAGAGGATTTCATGGTTGAAAGGATCGCGTCGGCGGTCGTCCGTTCCAGATCGCTGCGGCCGCCGCACAGCACCACGCGCCAGCCCTTCGCGGCCGCATGGTCGGCCAGCGCCGCATGGCGGTCGGCGTACCAGTTGCGACGCGCGTGGCTGGAGCACGGCGAGATCATCAGCACCGGCGTGCCGTCGTCGGGCCACTGCTGCGCGGCCCATTCGTAAGCGGCGTCCGGCACCGGCATGTCCCATGCCACCCCGGCCTGCTTCAGGCCCAGCGGCTCGCAGAAGCTGCCGATGGCGTCGAGCACGTGGATGCCGGGGCGGTCGGGAATGCGCTCGTTGACGAACAGGCCATGCAGGTCCTTCGAGCGCGAACGGTCGTAGCCGATGCGCCGCTCCGCCGGCACGAAGGCCGACAGCAGGTTGGCGCGGAAGGCCACCTGCATCTGCAGCAGCGCATCGAACCCGCCCTTCGGCAGCCTGTCGCGCAGCGCGCGCATGCCGGCCAGTCCGCTTTTCTTGTCGTAGACGTGGAAAACCACGCCGGGCAGGCCGTCGAGCAGCCGGTGCCCGGCATTGTCGATGATCCAGTGCAAGCGCGCCTGCGGCCACGCCGAACGCAGTGTGCGCACCAGCGGCAGCACGTGGGTCACGTCGCCCAGCGCGGACAGGCGTAGCAGGCAGATCGATTCCGGGATTGCGCTTTCCGATTTCATCGACAAGTGTTGTTAGACTCGGGAAATGGTCGAATTCGATGCCACCGAAGCCTTGGCGCCGTTCCGCGAAGGCCGCGGATACGGGGCGATTCTGTTCGACGGCAAACGCTTCAGGCAAGCCGACCCGGGCTGGATGCGCCCCGAACACTGGGGCGAGCGCGCGCGGCCGGTGGGCGAGGGTGGGCGCGGCAGCGCGTGGTTCGTCGATGCCGCCTTCGGTCCGGCCGTGCTGCGCCAGTACCGGCGCGGCGGCTGGGCGGCGAAGTTCAGCCGCGACCGCTACCTCTGGCGCAGCGCGGCGCGTACCCGCGGTTTCGCCGAATTCCGCCTGACCCGCGCGCTGCTGGAGAAAGGCCTGCCGGTGCCGCAGCCGTATGCGGCCAGCTACGTGCGCGAGGGCCTGGCCTATCGCGCGGCGCTGCTGCTGGAACGGCTGCCCGGCGTGCGTTCGCTGGCGTCGCTGGCGGGCGAACGGGGCGCGATGGCGCCGTGGCAGGAAACCGGCCGGCTGGTCGCGCGTTTCCATCGCGCCGGGCTGGATCACGCGGACCTCAATGCGCACAACATCCTGTTCGACGGGCGCGGACATGGCTGGCTGATCGATTTCGACCGCGGCGCGCTGCGCATCCCGGCCACGCGCTGGCGCGAAGCCAACCTGGCGCGGCTGCTGCGCTCTCTGCTGAAGCTGCGCGGCGAACGCACGGCCGAACAGGTGCGCGAGGATTTCGCCAGGCTGCGCCAGGCCTACGACGACGCGTGGGCGCGGGGCTACTGATGGGCTGGGCGCTGCGCTTCCTCGGCGTCGGCAACGCGTCGGCGGTGGAACTGGGTTCGGCGATGGCGGTCATCGAACGCGACGATGCGCCCTGGCTGACCATCGACTGCGGCGCGGAAGGCCTGACCGCCTACCAGGCGCGCTACGGCGGCTTCCCCGATGCGCTGTTCCTGACCCATGCGCACCTGGATCATGTCGCCGGTTTCGAACGATTGTTCGTCGGCAGTTATTTCGATTCCGCACGGCGCGGCAAAGTGCGGCTGTACGTGCCGGCGCCACTGGTGCCGCTGCTGCACAGGCGCATCGGCGACTACCCGAACGCGCTGGCCGAGGGCGGGGCGAACTTCTGGGACGCGTTCCAGGTGGTCCCGGTCGGCGAGGCGTTCTGGCACGATGGCGTGCGGCTGGAGGTTTTCCCGGTGCGCCACCATTGGCCGGAGACCGCGTTCGGCCTGCGCCTGAAGGGCAGCGCGGTGTGGACCGGCGACACCCGGCCCATTCCCGAAACCCTGGCCAAGTTCGCCGGCGACGGTGAAACGATCGCCCACGACTGCGCGCTACACGGCAATCCTTCGCACAGCGGCATCGACGATCTGGAGCGCGAATACGCGCCGGAACTGCTGCGACGCTGCGTGCTGTACCACTACGCCAGCGCCGCCGACGGCGAGGCGCTGGCCGCGCGTGGCTACCGGGTGGCGAAACCCGGCGAGGCGCTGGCGCTGGCCGAACCCACCGCGGCGCGGGCCGAAGCCTGACCCCGCGGACCGGTCGGTCAAAGAGCTAACTATTTGAAGTGAATGGAATTCATGCGGTCTGCCGGCCTGTCCCGGGGTCAGGAGTTGCACTGCACCACGGATTGACACGAAGGGTGAATACCCTTCAAAATCACGCGCTTATGTCCACCGAATCCTCGTCGTCGCGCGTGCCCGAGGCAGTCGATGCCTGGCGCATGGTCGCGGCGCGACGCGGTTTCGAGGGGCGCGTGGCCTTGTCGGCGCTGGCCCGGCTGCAGGGGCTGCTGCACGATTCGGAGGGCGAAGCGAGCTATTGGCTCGAATTCGACCGCGACGCGCTGCAGGTGTCCTACGTGCAACTGCGCATCGAAGCCGAACTGCCGCTGTTGTGCCAGCGCAGCCTGGAGCGATTCCTGTTGCCGGTGCGGGTGATGCAGCGGCTGGGCCTGGTTCGCGACGAGGCGGAGGAATCCGCGTTGCCGCCGGACTACGAAGCGCTGCTGGTGCCGGAGGACGGGCAACTGCATCCGCTCGACCTGGTCGAGGACGAGCTGGTGCTGGCGGTGCCGGTGGTGCCGGTCAACCCGGACGCGCCGGAAGCGCAGGCCGATTGGCCGGCGCATGAAGAGGAAATCGCAAGTGCCAATCCGTTCTCGGCGCTGGCGACGTTGAAGAAGAACTGACCATCTCGGTGGCAGCATTTTTAAATGCAATACAACTAAAAAACCACTTAGATCCAACTGATATCGGAGCAATACCATGGCTGTCCAGAAATCCCGCGTCACTCCGTCCCGCCGCGGCCAGCGCCGCTCGCACGACGCACTCACCGCCAAGCAGCTGTCGACCGACCCGACCAGCGGCGAGACCCATTTGCGCCACCACGTCACCGCCGACGGCTACTACCGCGGCAAGAAGGTGATCGCCAGCAAGGCCGTCGTCGTCGACGAAGAATAAGCCGCACGCGCGCCGCGGCCTTCCGCCACGGCGCCCGCGGCGTTCCCGGCCGACTGCGGCCGGGAGGTGGCATCCATTCGGAGAGAGCATGAGCGAGCCGGCAGCAACGGGACGTATCTATTCGCGCATCGCAGGCACCGGCAGCCATCTGCCGGCCAAGGTGCTGACCAACGACGACCTGTCGAAGATCGTCGACACCAGCGACGAATGGATTCGCACCCGCACCGGCATCCGCGAGCGCCACGTCGCCGGCGAAGGCGAGATGACCAGCGACCTGGGCTACCAGGCCGCGCTGAAGGCGCTGCAGGCCGCCGGCGTCGAGGCTTCCGAGATCGACCTGATCGTGGTCGGCACGACCACGCCGGACCTGGTGTTCCCGTCCACCGCGTGCCTGATCCAGCACAAGCTGGGCGCCAACGG